>JAAOIJ010000037.1 GCA_015163815.1 Endozoicomonadaceae bacterium | reverse complement strand
TTTGTAGATGAGACTCTTAGTCAATTTAGTCAAGGTTGGATGGCTTTATGCGATAATACGCATAGCGCCGATTTAACACCTAGTACATTACTGAGCTTGACTCAGGAATAATATTCACAATGGTTGCATCGAACGGCACAAGAAATTGTATACTGGACTGCAGTACAACCCGACACGCTATACCTGCTGAATACAGATTGCTATACCTATCATGCCAATATAGATCAACAATTATCTACCATATTCTATGCTAATGCCAGAACGAGTGCTTGTAATAATATGAGCACTTTTATATCTAGGCAAAATAAGCAAAATCTGGGAGCAAAGAGCAATAATTTTCCATTATTTTTTTTGATGAAAAGATTAACGCGTTTTTCTGCTCATATTGTTTTGGCAGTTAATGCTCACGATAAATAATAAAGATGACTAACCAGCAGTTGATTTTGACAGCAGAAGAAAGCTCTCAATGTGACCTCTTGTTGTCAAAGTATGATGCTATTCATGCAGCAGGGAAAGTATGAAATAATATGCTTATCCAGTTTCCGTATAATTTTCTTTCATTTTTTTCCAGGTTTGATATCAAAAAAACCAATAACTGAGCAATATGAAACTATAATTTAATATATAATTAATTTAATTATATGGTATTAATGTTATTTTGTGGGGTCGACTAAATGATCTGTCAAATCGTGTAACTCTTTTAATAAGGTCTTCTGTATATTTTGAAGAATGTCAATATAAATGAATAAATTATTATCTTCTCGTAATAAGCATTTGTAATGCTTGTAAGGGGATTGTATGACTTTTAAGAAAAATATCACATGAAATGGAGCGAAGAAACTCATCTATAGATAGATTCGTCCAGTATGGTTGAAAATGATCCCTGATAGCATTTTCCTCGACATTGACTATTTGATGATATAGTTGATTATCTGTTAAGTATTTTTTGATATGACAAAAAAATTCATAATATTGCGCTTTTTGTTCTGCTTTAATATTTAAATAGTGTAACATGGCATTCTGCAATGGATCTAAGTGTTCTATAGAAGGATGTTTTTTTGAAATAATATCTAACTACTCCAGCAGAACAGAAGCATTCGTTTTGCAGCAATAAACAACCATCAGTTGTATCAGAATAGGATAAAAATACATTTTATAATATTGTATGAACATATGTTTATTCTTATTGAGCATGAAAGATAAAAAAGACGAACTATGATAGAGTTTAGATTAACAAATAATATGATATGAACCAGTAGACAGCCTGAAAATTAAAAGAACAGATCGCATTGCCATGATAATAAGTATCGATGAAAAATTGACAACTCTATTCAGTATAGTCTTTATCACAAGCTATTCAAATATGCATCAAAAATAATAAATAGTCGACTTTGAAAAAGTAATCAATATTATATAATTCAATTCACTATATGTTATTTGTTGTGTAATATTTTCCGGTTATTGGTTGTTTTTGATATACAATTTGGGCAAAAAATGCAAGAAAAAGACACACTAGGCTGAAGATTTAACAAATGTATTCAGAGACAAATCATGTGACAAGCATGCTTCATCTAATGCTTGCATGTTTTTACTTGATATACAAGAGATTTGATCAATTATGTTTTGCAAGAAATTGGTTAGTTTTGATAGCGTTTGATGTACTAGTATCCAGACTGATGACTAGATCGTCCTTATTGATGTTATGTTTTGGTATAGTCATCGATATACCATATAAAGAGAAATTGATTGTTTTTACTAATTTTATTGATTTGTGTATTTCTGAAAAACCTATCGCTATTCTTTCTAGAGAACAGCTCTTCTGAGAGGAACTTATATCAAAGTGCCGACGTATAGGAAGAAGCTTGTCTTCATTATGATTGCTATCACTGTGTTCGCTAAGTTTACGTTTACGATGATTGACTGCCGTTTCTTCCATAAAACGACTGGCTCAGTCTTCATAGGTGAAACCGCTCTATCAAACCTTATGACAGACAGATTCTAGATAGACTGCCTCTGTATTGGACTATCAGTAAGTGATTTATTTTTACAAGCAAAAAATTGATTTTGTGAATGTTTTTCCATTATGAATGCCTCATTTAATTGACAATGAGAGTGATTATTTAAGTCATTATACTGATATCTAGTCTATAATTTGTGCGATATAAAAAACACCGATCACATGAGATAATAAGGCAATATACAACATATTTTTTTATTGCAAATCGTGCACATTATAAGCTAGGCAGTCTATGTGAAACATTGTATGATAAGAAAAGTTCAATATTCTTGAATTATAATGATTAAACTATATTTCTATAGATTAAGAAGATGTTGATTGTTTCGTTCAGTCTTGATTATTTTGTTCAAAGAATGATTTCATGATCAAGTAGATTGCTCAATTTATGTTGAAATAAATTTTTTTGTCATGTCTGTGTGTCTTGTTCTGTCATTTTGTTCCCATGTTTTATATCATAAATAACCAATAACTGGGAAATAGTACACAACAAATTAATACCTAGTTGATTGAATTATAGAATATTTATTAATTTTTTTAAGGGTAGACTATGAACGATAGCTTATTAAATATGAATCAATAGCAAGGGTTTAACGTGAATGATGCTATGATTAGGTATCATGACAATTTAATTTTTGATTAAAAAAATCACAGATTAAATTATAAAAAATTCTCCAAGAATCATGATATTGAAATAATATATACTCATCTGTAAATAAATAAGAATCAACTTTCACGCCTTGTTTTTTTAACATATAACGTAATCTTTTACCTTCTTCTAAAAAAATAGGTTCATTATATTCACTATAAATCAATAAAACTGGACTCATCCAGCTTTGTAAGTAATTCCAAGGAGAATTTTCTATTGCCAGTTGCGAGCAGGCCATATCACGACTAACTGATTCTGCTTGAAATAAAGCGCTCAGATTGTAATGTGTTGAGCGCATAAATCGTGAGCTATGCCTAAATAATTGAGGGAAATGATGAAAGCCTTGTATATCAATGCCAGCATGAAATAAATGACTATCTTTTGCTAAACCTAACGCGGTTAGATAGCCTCCCCATCCCTTTCCCATCAATCCAATTTTTTTATGGCATAGCGTTTTTTGAGTTAATAACCATTTCGCTGAAGCTAATACATCATTATATTCACTAGCACCATGCCAGGCGCGGTATGGTGCTTCTCGAAAATCACGCATGTATCCACTAGAGCCTCTGTAATTTAAATTGACGACGATAAAACCCATGTGTGTCAAATATCGGCATAGCGCATAATGTAAACTCATTTCTAAAGAAGGCTGAAAACCGGGTAAATTTTGCTTACCAGGCCCATCATGTAGATGAATAATAGCAGCATGCTGACTGATGCGTGCTGGCTGCATGACTTGTGCTTCTGATGTGACATGATCAATTGCTTTAAAGGTTTGATTCGTCATCTGAATAGGTGAAAAATCATTATAATTAAATGATATAAAATCAGCTAATAATCGTCTAGGATAAATGAGTTGTTGTTCTTCTAAATCATAAATTGTTAATTCAATAGGCATCGTTTCACTAGCACTTAAAAAAGCAATATAGCGCCCGGTTTTTGAAATCACTTGAATCGAAAAAGCTAAACGTTCTGATAATACTGTTTGCAATGCAAGTGTATCTGTTGTATCCAGTTGGCCTGATTGTATGATATCAATACCATAATGTGAGAGATGATGTCGATTATTGATTAAAAAAATGCGTTCAGTTTTCTGGCATACGGATAAGTCTCGCACTAAAAAATCACCAGATGTTAAAGCAATACACTGTTTATCATTGATATTTAAGCTGTGCGCATGCTCCCATTGACTGCCTTCATGACAAAAAATAAGCTGCTGATTATTCAACCATGAAATGGGTCTGTGGCCTTCTTGAGAAGAATAGCTTGCAATCGGTAAACTGTGACTATTCCATAATACCTCTAATTGTTGAGATGTTTCCTGAAATAACATAATCGAATAAGCAGGTAGATCACAATTAGAAATGGGCATCCATCCTTCAATCAAATCATAATCTTTGACTAAAAAAGCTAAATTTTTGCCATTTGGAGACCAAATAGGGTCTATTGCGTCATCTAAATTGTCTGATACCCATATCATTTGATTTGTTTTCAAATAAATAATAGATAAAAGATGATGTCCGTTTTGGTTATAACAAATAGCTATTTTTTGCTCTAATGCATACAGTGAAAGATTGATGATCTGACCAGAAAGCTCCCAAATACATCGTTTATGAGAAGATTTGAAATCATACTCCATCAGTATATTATCTTTACTTTTAGCGACATAGAGTAAAGTCGATTGTGATTCATTCATCATCCATTGATGAACATCAGAGAATATCTGTAATACTTTCATTGTACGCAAATCAAAGAGATAGAGTTGATTACAAATCGAACCATCTTGCTTTTTTTCTTCAAGCATATAAAGCAAATAATGAGCTGAATCTGATAGATCAACCTGAATAATCGATAATCCAGCAGTATCTTCGGTCGATTCTATTGCAATAGGTTCAAAATAAGGAGAAAATGCAACCCATAATGAGCGACTTCCTTTTTGATACTCAATCCAAGCGACACACTCAGCTTGTTTTGAGGTAGCAATCATTTCAGTATGTATAAAGCTAATAAAATTAGAAATCATAATATCTACTTTTTAAGGTTGATTAATATAAGAGTTCTGATACGCAATGTAAAAAATCTCGTTCATGTTCTGTCTTTTGGAGTTATTTTTATACATTAAGTTCAATACTTGTTATGAATGATCAACTACTTCGTTAGTCTCTCTAAAATATAGGCATGAAAAAAAATATAAAGACAATTTAATTCAAAGATATAGGCATGAAAATAGTGTTTTTTTAAATAATGAGCTCTTTCAGTAAAAGCGTATGAGGTTGTGATGTTTTGATCAATATATGACACAATAACGAATAGTAGACGGTACTAGAGATTCGTCTGTGCTATACTTTTTAGCTATTTTTTGCAACACAAAAACAGAATAAAGGCCTCTAATTTGCTATTTTTTAACAGGCAGTATAACGATAATGCTCAGCAAAGCTAACGTCAAAAAAATACCAGCATATACACTATGTATGGCGCCAATGATTCGCTATACAGATCGACATTTTCGTTATTTTTTGAGATTATTAAATCACAATATGCTGTTATATACTGAAATGATAACTGCTTCGGCAATTATACATGGTGATACTCAGAAGTTATTATGTTTTTCTCATGAAGAACAACCGGTTGCCTTGCAATTAGGTGGATCTAATCGACAAGAATTGATACGTGCTGCGAAAATAGGCCAACAGTTTGGATATCAAGAAATTAATCTCAACATAGGATGTCCTAGCGTACGTGTTCAAAAAGGTCAAATAGGTGTTTGTTTAATGAAAACACCTGAAATTGTAGCGCAATGTGTGGAAGCGATGCAAGAAGCTGTAGACATCCCTGTTACAGTCAAACATCGTCTTGGTGTTAAAACACGAAAACAAGATCCAGAGTATACGTATGAACGTTTAGCTCATTTTGTTGCTTGCGTTGCAGAAAAAGGATGTCAACGCTTCATTGTGCATGCGCGTATTGCAATATTGCAAGGCGTTAACCCAAAAGATAATAGAAGTATTCCACCTCTTAGTTATGAGACCGTGTATCGTTTAAAACGCGATTTCCCATCATTGCACATTATTATCAATGGTGGCATACACACTTTAGCCTCTATTCGGACACATTTAAATCAAGTTGATGGTGTGATGATTGGTCGCGCAGCTTATCAAAATCCGTATTGGTTGCACCAATTAGATCAAGATGTTTTTCATGCAACAGCTGTCCCTGTATCTCGATTGTCCATACTCGAATCGATGCTGCCTTATATGGAAGCTTGTCATCAGCAAAACATTCCGTTACATCAAATCACACGGCATCTCTTAGGTTTATTTTATGGCCAACCTCATGCGCGTGCTTTTCGACGGATTATAACAGATTTTTCACAATCACCTCATAAAAATAATATAGATCATTTTCGAACTTTAATTGAAAAGTGGATGACTTGATACTGAGCAATCATTGCCTTATTCGGCTTATCGATCTCAATCTGAAATGCATTGCCTTTTCGTCTGTGCTATGATGTCCTGATCGATGAATATCGTGTTAACCTGAAATACAGAACCTGTACCTGATGTTGAGAAATATCTGATTACTTCATTACTTATTAGCCCATTGACTACCTACTTATGCCAACATTGTCACATTCTGAAACGATTATGCTCAATAAATTAAGAAAAAAGCTGCGCAGAGATATGGGGCGTGCAATCAGTGATTTTAATATGATTGAAGCAAATGATCATATTATGTGTTGTGTTTCTGGTGGCAAAGATAGCTACAGCCTATTGGAAATTTTACTTAATTTGCAACAAAATGCCCCACTTCATTTTACGATTACTGCTGTCAATTTAGATCAAAAACAACCTGGCTTTCCAGAACATATTTTGCCTGAATATTTAACAAAAAAAGGCGTTCCGTATCATATCATTGAAAAAGATACCTATAGTATTGTCAAAGCTAAGATTCCAGCCGGAAAAACAACTTGTTCTTTATGTTCTAGATTAAGACGTGGTATTTTATATCATACAGCAGATCAAATTGGCGCAACCAAGATCGCCCTTGGACATCATCGCGATGATATATTGGAAACATTACTCTTAAATATGTTTCATGGAGGAACACTCAAAGCGATGCCACCTAAATTACTGAGCCAAGATCAAAAACATATCGTGATTAGGCCCTTGGCTTATGCTCGAGAAAAAGATTTGATTCGCTATGCCCAGTTAATGCAATTTCCTATTATTCCTTGTAATTTATGTGGTACGCAAACAAATCTACAGCGCCAATCTTTGAAAACGATGCTCAAAACCTGGGAGCAACAATTTCCAGGGCGTGTTGATAATATGTCCAGAGCTTTACAGCATGTAATCCCTTCTCATCTTGCAGATACTCAGTTTTTTGATTTTCAATCACTCAAAACAGTCGATCATGATGTGCCTGTTGATCCGCCACTTGACACATTATCTCCTGTGTCTGAGCAAATCAACAAAAGCGTTGATCCTGTACAAGCTGATGTCGATATTATTCGAATACTATCCTCTTAAGCTAGCTGCTGATTTCAACAAAACAAGCATATCAAATGGATATTTTTCATGTAATGTATGATAAGATGAAGGCAGACTAACCGTTTCACGCAATGAATTAATAATAACACCTGGAGTCTTGCTTTTAATCCCATGAATAAATTAATTCCACAAGTTTTTATTAATGATATTTTAGCTAGAACAGATATTGTTGAATTAATATCAGAATCCCTGCCATTAAAAAAAACAGGGCAAAATTACTCTGCATGCTGTCCTTTTCATCAAGAAAAAACACCTTCCTTTCATGTTCAAAAAGAAAAACAATTTTATTATTGTTTTGGGTGTGGTGTTTCAGGAAATGTTGTATCATTTTTAATGAATTATCAAGAAATGTCGTTTCCGGCAGCTATCGAATATTTAGCAAAACAACATGGGCTTGATATTCCAAAAGAAAAACCACATACTTCGAAAATCATGCAAGAAAAATTGATGAGGCTGTATGCTATAGCACAAAAAGCGACCATTTTCTATGAAAAACAGTATGCTGAAAAACAGAATATAGTAGCAAAACAATATCTTGAAAATCGCGGTATATCCTCTGATATGATGAAAACTTTTAAAATTGGATATGCGCCCAACGCGTGGAATCTTCTCTATGATGCTTTATTACCGCAAGGTTATACAAAAGAACAATTAAAAGATAGCGGCTTATTTGCTCAAGGTGAAAATAAACAGAATTTATATGATCGTTTTAGACATCGTATTATTTTCCCAATACGAAATATGCAAGGACAAGTGACTTCTTTCGGTGGGCGAATATTAGATCATCAAAACCCTAAATACTTAAATTCATCTGAAACACTTATTTTTCAAAAAAGTCAGACACTATATGGTTTGTATGAAGCCAAGCAGAAAAATAAAACATTGAATATGTTAATGATTGTTGAAGGTTATATGGATGTTATTGCCTTATATCAGCATGGTATTACACAAGTTGTTGCCACCTTGGGCACGGCAATTACGGTTGAGCATATTCAAAAAATATTCAAATATGCTCACCATGTGATTTTTTGCTATGATGCTGATACAGCAGGAAAAAATGCTGCTTGGAAAGCATTACAGCATTCCTTGCCTGCATTAAAGGATGGTTATCGCGTACAATTTTTATTTTTACCTGAAGGAGAAGACCCCGATTCTTTCATTTTTAAAAAAGGAATAGACGCATTTAAAACCTATATGAATAAAAAATCACTCGCTTTGGATGAATATTTATTTCAAAATATAATAGAATCTGTAGACATAAATACTTTAGAAGGTAAAGCTGAATTTTTACAATTATCCAAAAATTATATTCAAAAAATTCCTACAGGTGCATATCAAACCTTGATTACGCAAGAAATGACGAAATATACGGGTTTATCGATGGGTATGATTCAGAATTTATTAGACTCGTCTAGCAAGATGCATCCTGTAAAAGAAACGGAAGATCAACAGTATCAAAATACACATTTAAAGCATCAATCTGCAATATCTCAACCAATTTATACTTATAATATACCAAAAATCAAAGCGTCATTAGTGCATAGAATTATCAAAATATTATTATATTACCCTCATTTAATTGCTGATATCAATGCTCACGTGATTCAAAAATTACAACAAGATACGAGACAGAATACGCAATTATTAATCACTTTAATTCAATTTATGCAAACAACGACCTGTCATAATGTCAGTATGATTCAAGGGAGTTGGTACAATACACCTTTGGGTCAATTGCTCATTGAAGCTCAATTACTTGAGCTGCCAAATTTAAATAAAAAAGATGATTTGAATCATATAATTAACCAGTTAATTGAAAAAATTTATCAAGATAAACTTGCGTCTTCGCCAACTCGAGATAAACTTCATCTTCTAAGAGAGCTCGCTACGATGAGGCCAACACCTTAAGCACAGTGATATTTTTTATCGATTCGACAAGACTGAATAAGGTTGATAGTATGCGCTATGCTATTTTAAAATAGCCTGAAAATTGATGAATTAGCTATTCAATACAATACGAATTGCGCTATGATGCAAGATAATCAATGATTGCCATAGTCAAATAGAGCGTTTAGATGTAGAATTATAATTTTTATGCGTCGCTTCTTCTTTAAAACATATGTTTAGCAGAATAGTAAAAGGGTTGATATGTCTGGGAACTCTCAACAAAAATCTCGTCTAAAAGCGCTGATTAGCCATGGCCGAGAACAAGGTTATCTAACTTATGCTGAAGTAAGTGATCATTTGCCAGGTGAAATTACAGATCCTGATCAAGTGGAAGACTTCATTCATATGATTAGTGATATGGGTATTAAGGTCTTTGAAACAACCCCGTCAGAGGATGCTTTATTATTTAGTGAAAGCCATGACTCTGTTGAAACGGATGAAGATGAAGCCGCTGCTACGTTAGCAGCCGCTGAACAAGATGCAGGACGTACTACAGATCCTGTCCGTTTATATATGCGGGAAATGGGGACTGTCGAGTTATTAACGCGAGATGGTGAAATTCAAATTGCAAAACGGATAGAAGAAGGCATTATTGAAATGATGCGTTCAATATCAGAATTTCCTGGGATTGTCGATAGTGTATTAGCAGATTTTGACCATATTCTGGCCACAGATAAACGCATTACGAATTTATTTGGTAGCTATATTTATCTAGATGATCAAAGCCATTTAAAAGCATTTGAAGAAGCGAATGCAAAATTAGAAGAATTATCAGAATTAAGTGATGATGAATTATTGGAAGCTGATGAAGATCTCAATCTAGATGAAGCGATCTTGCGCTTTGAAAATATTCAAGAAAAAAATAAAGCCTTCGTTGCCATACTGAAAAAAAATGAACGCAATACACCAGCAGTCATAGAGGCACAACAGGCATTAGCCGATAGTTTTGCGCCCATTAAATTAGTTCCGCAAGTATTTGATGCCTTAATCTTTCGGGTGCATAACGCACAAGACCAAGTAAGAAAAAATGAAAGAAAAATCATGAAGTTATGTGTTGATAAAGCAAAAATATCCAGAGCTTTTTTTATTACACATTTTCCAAATAATGAAAGTAATTTAAATTGGATTGATAGCTTAATTGAAGGTAAATATCCTTTTTCTAAACAATTAATAGACTGCAAATCCGATATTATACAAATACAAAAACAAATGATTGACTTGTCAAATGATTTAAAATTATCCACTCATGACATTAAAGATATCAATAAACGCTTGTTTTTAGGGGAAACAAAAACACGTCGTGCTAAAAAAGAAATGGTCGAAGCGAATCTTAGATTAGTCATCTCTATTGCTAAAAAATATACAAATCGCGGGCTGCAGTTTTTAGATTTAATTCAAGAAGGTAATATTGGTTTAATGAAAGCTGTGGATAAATTTGAATATCGTCGAGGTTATAAATTTTCAACTTATGCTACTTGGTGGATTCGTCAAGCGATCACGCGATCTATTGCAGACCAAGCTAGAACGATTCGAATTCCTGTGCATATGATAGAAACAATTAATAAACTTAATCGTATCTCTCGACAAATGTTGCAAGAGATTGGTCGAGAACCTACGCCTGAAGAATTAGCAGAACGTATGGATTTACCAGAAGATAAAATTAGAAAAGTCATGAAGATTTCTCGAGAACCCATTTCAATGGAAACGCCAATTGGTGATGATGACGATTCGCATTTAGGGGATTTTATTGAAGATACTTCTTTAGATTTACCGATTCATTCTGCGACACAATCTAGTTTAAAAAATGCAACGCAAGAAGTGCTGGTGGGTCTCACACCTCGAGAATCTAAAGTATTACGTATGCGTTTTGGTATTGATATGAATACTGATCATACCTTAGAAGAAGTAGGTAAACAATTTGATGTGACACGTGAGCGGATTCGTCAAATTGAAGCAAAAGCTTTGAGAAAGCTGAGACATCCTAGCCGGTCTGAGCATTTACGAGGCTTTTTAGATGATAAATAAAGCCATTTAAAATCATTATGTCGCCTAGATGAATGACGTTTGATATTGTCAGTGCTACTTCAATTGAGCCGTAGCACTGATAATCACCGACTGTATTTCACAGCATCTCTTTATCATGCATGATCACTGAGACATTGATTGATTCAATGTGTCAGGCTGATAAGCTTCTAACACTTGATGGCTTGATTGCTCTAAAATTGAAAATAATCCATATAAACGAGGCCAAATAGACTCAAAGTAAAACTGAGCTGTATTCAGTTTATCTTTTAAAAAAACGACGTCTTCTTCTGGATTCATTGCTAATTTTTTTGAAGCAGTATTGGCCATTTTAATCCACATATAGCCATAAGCAATATAGCCTATAACCTGTAAATAAGTACACGCATGTCCATTAACCCAATGTGATGTTGCCGTCTGAATGCAATCAGTGGTTCTTTTTTTTAATTCAGTGATACTCAAATTCCATTGTGTAATCCAAGGCAGGCATTTCGAATGAGAAGATTGCATGACGTCACAGTGCATATGATCTATCCATTCAAATAAACTGTTCCCTTGATCTCCAATGATTTTGCGTGATAATAAATCAATACCTTGAATCCCATTGGTTCCTTCATAAATTTGAGCAATACGGGCATCTCTCACATGTTGTTCTTGTCCCCACTCTGAAATATATCCATGTCCGCCTAAGACTTGTTGGCCTAATACAGTCACTTCAAACCCGATATCCGTTAAAAATGCTTTCACAAGAGGTATTAAAATTGAAATGCGACTCATGGTTTGATTCGTGATTTTTTCAATATCTAAACTGAGTGCTGTATAACAAGCTAAAGCACGGCCTGCTTCATTAAAAGCTTTCATTGTCAGCAACATTCTTTTCACGTCTCCATGTTCAATAATAGAGACGGGTGATGGTGAATTGCGATGCGTATTGTGACCTTGCTGTCTTGTTTGTGCATAAGATAAAGCAGTATGGTATGAAGCTACACCTAATCCCAATCCTTGTAAAGCAATCGAGAGTCGCTCATAATTCATCATAGAAAACATGGTTTTTAAGCCTTGGTTTAATGAGCCAATTAAATAACCTTCTGCCGCATCAAAAACCATGACACAAGTAGAAGAGGCTTTAATTCCCATTTTTTTCTCAATGCTAGCACAAGTGACATGATTTTTAATGAGTTTACTTTTCCTGTTAAAAAACTTAGGGACTAAAAATAAAGAGAGGCCTTGAGTTCCTTTTGGTGCCCCTTTCAGTCGAGCTAAAACTAAATGAATAATATTATCTGTTAAATTATGCTCGCCTCCTGTAATAAATATTTTTTCACCTGATATGGCATATATATCGTGCGATATTGGAATGGCTTTCGTATGAATTAAACCTAAATCACTCCCAGCATGTGCTTCTGTTAAGCACATGGTCGCTGTGATACTACCATCATACAAAGCAGGTAAATAGGTTTGCTTGAGATAATCAGAGGCGTAACGTTCGAGCAAATAAGCAGCTCCCATGGTTAATACAGCATACATGGATAAGGCAG
Organism: Endozoicomonadaceae bacterium; assembly: GCA_015163815.1. Lineage (GTDB taxonomy): Bacteria > Pseudomonadota > Gammaproteobacteria > Pseudomonadales > Endozoicomonadaceae > JAAOIJ01. Next base: position 458 of record JAAOIJ010000037.1, on the reverse strand, counting down.
TATTGGAGGCAAAAAACATTTCTTCTACTAAAACACTTAATACTTTTGGCATCTGCATGCCACCATACGTTTCGTCACCCATTAATCCAATCCAACCTCCTTGACCTAACAGGTGATAAGCTGTTTTAAAAGAGGTAGGTAGCGTAACCTTGCCATCAGCCCAAATAGCACCTTGCTCATCCCCTGTATGATTAATAGGCAGTAAGACTTGCTCCGCTAAGCGTGCCGCTTCTTCTAAAATAGAGCATAATAACGTATTATCAGTGATGTCTTCAGGAAAGCCATATTGTTTCAATTGTACAGTCGCTTCCCATACGTCCATTAAAATAAAGCGCATATCATCCACAGGGGCTTTATAATTCATGATTATTTCATCCTAAAATAATGACTTAATCATTTCAGTTTAATCAATATGCTATAAAAAGAAAATAACTTTACTTTAAGAACTATAATAAATA
>JAAOIJ010000036.1 GCA_015163815.1 Endozoicomonadaceae bacterium | reverse complement strand
GTAATCCCACTATTTAAAAAAAATAGTTTTTTATGTTACAATAGGTCAAGTGGACGTATGAACTTCCAACTAAGACTAAGTTTTCTGTCTTTATATTAAATTAACTGTTGACTTAATATAGCGATTTTTAGTAGTTTTAGATATTTAGGATGTTATAAATTAATGCAAGTTAACCTAACCTAGTCAAAGCGAGTAAAATAGTTATGAAAAAACTCAAGTATTCACTAATCAGCGCCACTGTGGCTTGTTTGTGCACAGGGGCTTACGGAAACAGTCTGTCAACATTTAGTTCTGATTCTAAGATTAGTACTTCTAGAGAATCCAACCATAAAAATTTTGGTGAAGATGATTTTGACGGAATGAGTAGCGGCAATTGGACTATTCGTGCCGGCATGATGTTTATGACAGATCCATTATCTTCTGATAAAAAGAAATCAGATTCTGATAATATAGCCTTTTTCCCATCATTAGGTGAAAAATATAACCTTAAAAAAACGTTCACATCTCTAGTAAGCGCATCTTTTATAACAAATTCAGGATTTGGCTTAGAAGTCTCCATAAATTATCCAGCTGACATATCTGTAGAACATAATATTGTTCCAGCTGGAAGTGCTTCTACCGTTACAAACAAAGAAATGAAAAAAATTGGCACATTGACTTATCTAGGTGTTAGTGCCATGCTTCAATATCATTTTAGCATGTCATCAGACTTAACCCCTTTTGTTGGTCTAGGTTTAACTTATAACCGTTATAAGTATAAAGCTGAATCTGCCTATATTAATAACTACCCAGCTGCTGGTGATGTTACAAACCCAGATTTCGGGGTAACGAAAAAAACGAAAGATGCAGATGCAACTCATGGATTTTCACCTACAATTGAAGCAGGTATTAATTTCAAAATTGATGAAAATATATGCCTGACGCTTGCTGCTAGCTACTCAACTTCCTTATCAACTCAAAAGATAAAGCAAACTACAGGGTATGACTTTGCACCAGTAGCCACAGCAATTGCTAGAGACGCAGATAGCAATCCTACTGATACAGCAATCGTTGTTAGAGCGGCAGCGACTAAAGAAATAAAAACTGAAGGACCGATTAATCACTCACCTCTAAAATTACGCGCATCGGTCGGTTTCTCATTCTAAGTTAATATATATCATAAAAAAACCCATATTATATATGGGTTTTTTTATATTAAAAATAAACTACTCCTTTTCAAATAATTTAAAATATAAATCATAAACATCATAACCTAATCGCACACCTCTTCTCTCAAATTTAGTACTCGGACGACCGAAATCACTGTTTTTCTCTTCACGCCATCCTGGTGAATTTGAGCATACTTGAAGAATATATTCTGCATACTCACCCCAATCTGTAGCAATATGCAATACACTTCCTAATTTCATTTTTTGTCGCAATATATCAAGAAAATACGGTTGAATTAAGCGTCGCTTCTGATGCTTTCGTTTAGGCCAAGGGTCAGGAAAGTAAATTTGCATACGATCAAGACTATGGTCTGAAATACAGCGTGATAATACATGAATAGCATCATCACAATATATTCGAATATTAGATAGATTGGCTGTATGAATACGATTCAATAAAGCACCTACACCAGAACGATGCACCTCAATGCCAATAAAATGCTTTTCAGACTCTAAAGCTGCCATGCTAGCTAAAGATTCCCCCATACCAAAACCAATTTCAATCACTAAAGGGGCTTTGGAACCAAAACAATGGACTGGATCAACAATGCCTGATTCTACCATTAAACCCCACTGATCCCACTGTAACCAACCTTGGCGTTGGCCAGAAGTCGATCGACCTGCGCGCCTAACATAACTTTTAATTAAATGATCTATCAAAATATCAACTCTACCCATCATTCACATCACAATTATCAGAAAAAAATACTTTTTTCAAAATAATATACACTTTTTTTATAGAATCCTTGAACTGAAAAAATTTCACCCATTAAAGCATACGCTTTTTGAGAAGGTCGCGCTTGAATCACTTGAGAAGCATATTGTTCAGCTTCACTCCATAATCGACATTTCATGCTCATTTTAGAGATACTAAATAATAACTCCACTTCATAAGGATACCGCGTTAATATGTTTTTTAATGACTTTAATAGATACACAGGATCTAATGCTGTTAATTTTGTATATAAAACAACTAATTTAAATTGATAAGTTCGCTCTAATTGTTTACGAATAAAAACATCCGCCTCATCAAAATAAGCTAATTTTATCAAATAACCAGCATAGTTTTCTATAAAAAAATCCAATTTTTGAATAACGCTTCCAGCTTGTTTCCAAATAGACTTCATATGCATTAAACCTGATCTTTTATCAACAGCCTGTTTAGCGAATTCATAAGCTTGATATAAAATACGTTCGTATATCCAAGATTGCAAGGCTTGATAGTCCGATTTAAGCCATTTTGACTCACGCTGCAACACAGGTAATAATTTTTTTAATGCTTCAATATTCTCTGTTTTTTGATACCCAATCACTAATAATCGTAAAATATATATCGAATCAGGCAATCGATGATGCAATATTTTCAGCATAAATAACGCTTTGTCTAATTGATTATCTTCATAAAACCATCGTGCTTTCATTAAATCAAACAACCAGTCTCCTGCAAACTTTTTATCATATGTATCACTAAAGCAACACGCCAGCAAATCCAAATCTTTTACTTTTTGAGCAGATGCCGCCGTTAATACACACATCAATAAAGAAGCTTTTTCTTTTTTAATATAAGATGCCAATAAATGAAGCACACTATGCCATTGTTCTGCAACATAATACTGCATTGCTTGGTTTGTTTTATCTCTTATTTTCTTCTTTTTAGCCCATAAAGACAATGGGTACATATAATTAAAACTACTGGCAATAAACTGACATAATCTTAAAAGACAAACAAGACTTAAACTCAAAATAAGGATACACAATACAATGGATAATAAAGAACTTTCTAAAGTATAAGGCCCCCATGATAATAAAATGTAACCTGAATGCAAAACAAATATTTTTGCTAATCCATAAGCAATAGCCAGTGAGATAAAAAAAAGAAAAACAATTCTCATGATCCATTATCCTCATGATTATCATTTAAAACAGAGACATTGAAATAATAACGCGTCCTGTTTATATTGCAGGTTTGATCGTGCAAAACTAATTTATTTGTTTTCATAGCGTTGTAATGCCTCCATAGTATGCAATAATTCAGGGGAATCGGGCTGTAATCTATAGGCTTTTAAACTATGAATACGCTCTAATAAGGCTTGATGATTGTCCATATCATAAAAATAGCGATGAATCAATTCAACAACTTGCGTTAAACAATGTTCATATACCTGTTGATCTCGCAATATCATCGCTTGTTGGGCCTGCACTATCAGTGAGGATATCATTTGACGAATCATCACTTCTTCTTGTTTTGATAAGATTTGATGAATAAAAGCATTGTCTGTTTTTTCAAACTTGAATTGCGATTTAAAGAACTCCCAACTATTTTGAAAAAATAAGATCATACCCTGCATGACAGATGAGGAAGTTTTATCATCATGCGAAATAACCGGTGCAACAATCGGTTTAAAATCCTGCAGAATTAAACGCGGTAATTGCAATAAGTCCGCTTTGATTTGATTAAGATCAGACCACAGTAACCCATAATCTATTGTATCGATTGCATTTAAAATCTGCTCATCTTGCTTTAAACCTTTTTGAATAAGTGTTACATCCATTGATCCTAGCTCAACTAGCATCTCACGCAATAATTGCAATAAAGCACGCGCTCCTTCAATATGATGCATAGCGCGTAATTGCCATTGTGCTAAATGTAAAATATACTTCATATCAATCACTTGCCAGTGATAAGGTCTTGAAATATTGACAATCTGATGCATTATTTGTTCCAGTTGATTCATTTGCATATTTTGCTTGTCTTGCATGCTTTGTATGGCTTGATTGGCTTGATTGGCCTGATGCTGGATTTTTTGTTGATTTTCTTTCTGATAGTCAAATGCTGACTGGTACAATATCATCTTTTGCTCTTGATCATGACAGTTGTTCCAAACCCATAGACTAAATCCAAGGGCGAGCAAACTTGATACCAAACTGAGGCCAGAAACATAACACCATCGTTTTATGCCCTCTTTTTTTTTCACTTTCGATTGATTTGATTCCGCGTTATGAGAAACCGTTGATGTCTTGTGTTGACTCATCTCATGATCCTACAGGTCATACCTATGATTAAAATGAAAAAGCACTGATCAACTCATCCTTCATGATCATCTAAGGCTTGATTTTTTTTAATATATCAATCACATCCCTAGAACTTGCGCCTTGCATATTCACGATCCATGAAAAGCCTAGTAATTTAGCTTGCTGATACAGTCGATCACTGGGTACTAATACGAGCAATTCAGTAAAGAAAGCATGCGGAATGAGTTGTTCGCTCATGATCTCTAAAATTTGACCACTCGTGATCACTAAGCAGTTAATTGATTTATCTTTGATTATTTTAGATGCTGTCTCTGAATATTGGATAGGCTCACGCTGATACAATGAAATAGAGGTCACGTTTGCTCCCAAATGACGCAAAGTATCACGCAAAAGGTTGAAACCATCTTGACCTTTGAAAATTAAAATATGTTGACCCATGACCTGTTGCAAGACTGGTATAGACAGCAAACCTAAACTATTGGATATATTAGGCTGGATGATAGATACTGCTTGCTGCCTCAAGATACCAGCAGTACCAGAACCGATGGCGTAAATAGATTTTGGCTTTATTTTTAATAAAGGCCAACCTAATTTTGCTGCAGGCTTACTCATTATAATTAAGTGATCATAGCATCTAGTAAGCCAAACTGCCTTTTTATTCAGCGGCAAAGGTGTAATGCATATCATAGGTAATGCATAGGCTACACCATTATACTGCGCTATGAGTTGACATAATTCTTGATTATCTGGCTGAGGCCGCGCAACCCAAACAACCCAAGATGATAAAGGCATACTGTTTACTCATTCATATCTATCATTCAGAAGGTCATCACAATAAATCAGAAGCGCCTTGATCTAATAATCTTTGAGCCATTTGCTCTCCAATATCTACTGGTGATTGAATATCTTTCACATTCATTTCGAATGTTTCTTCGAGATATTGAACCCCTGTTCGATGCCCTACATACGCATTAAAAATTAATTTATCTTGATCTATTTTAGCATAACTACCAACAGGCGATTCACATCCTGCTTCTAATTTATAAAGCATGGCTCGCTCAATACGAATGCAATATGCAGTTGATTCATGATGCAAACAAGCAAGATAGGGCAGAAGCTCTTTTCTATGAAGACACGTTTCAATACCAATCACTCCTTGCCCTGATGCTGGAACATGCCAGTCGCAATCTAAATATTCTACAATACGCGAGGATAAATTTAATCTTAATAAACCAGCTGCCGCTAAAATAAGACCATCATACTCATTTTGATCTAATTTCAGTAATCGAGTATTGATATTCCCTCGCAATAAAGTGATGTGTAAATCTGGTCTTTTTCTTAATAATTGAGATGCTCTCCTAAGACTGGTTGTTCCAATCTTAGCATATGAAGGAAGCGCTTGAATAGAATTATACTGATTAGAAACAAAAACATCACGAGGATCTGTTCGTTGACAGATCGCTGAAATACGCATACCCATTGGCAAAATAGTGGGTACATCTTTCATTGAATGCACAGCAATATCTGCGATATTATCTAATAAAGCTTGCTCTAAAGCTTTAATAAATAAACCTTTACCGCCTAATTGATAAACAGGTTTTGATAAGTCTTCATCAGCTTTTGTACTTAATTCAACCCACTCAATCGATAATTCAGGGTGATTTTTTTTTAAAATATCACCTATATAGTGACTCTGCCACAAGGCTAACTCACTTTTTCGGGTGGCGATACGTAATACTTGAATCATAAGTAATATTTATTCCTGTTAGCATACTATCAGATTAGACTCATTTGAAATACAGATTATATTTCATCTATTATAACTGAATTTACATCAAATTGTGCCATTCATCCTGTGCTCAAAAACATGAAATAGAATCTACCATTCAATGCATGATATGCGAGGAATAGAAAAAATTGTAGATGTTGCAATGCATAGTTGAATGGGCCGATAGATTCAAAGCAACACGCTGTTTCATTTTTTATTCAAATCTGACTAAAATAAGATCGATCGTAGTTTATGAAAAACATATCACGCATACATTATGCGTATTGTATAAAAGCTAACTAGGCTACTGATAAGGTAGGCCTCATAATCTGAACTTGATCTATTTTGATGTCATATTTTGCTATATTTTTAATTAAAAATGATGAATAAAGGAGTCTGTCCTTGCCACTGTATCAGTTCTCATCGTATCATCTGAACACATCCGTTTTTTTATATTTTACATCAGGCATATTTGCCTGTCACATACAATATAAGACAAAATCAAATGCTTTTGCATGAAAAATAGCAATGAATACTTGACTGTCAAATTCAAAAGATTGATGTGTTTTTTCTTGAAGAATTCATAGATTGAAAAATGTGGCAAAAAATCATTATTTTGATAAGTTTTTGCTGTCTATCTTCTTGTCTAACAGCATGTCTCTAAACGGATAGTGAAATCATATTCATGACGTTTATCAAATGATTGATCTATCCTGATCAATCATTTGAAAATAACCGAACAATATCATTTCATATGATGACATTCACTTGTTTGTTTTGTAAAACTGGCTATCTTAGCTATTAAAAGCATTTCAAAAAATATTGTCCTTTTCAAGGCTATTGCTTTAATGAACACTTAAATAAGCGAATTATCTCTCTGTTCATGTGAAACAGAATCTGGCATCATTTTTTCTTTATCAGAAAAATCTTTCGGCAATAACATATAGGGTAATTTCTTATCCTGATTTTCTTGAGATAATAAAGTATGATCTATTCTTTTCAGTAAGATGTCTATACACTCCGAGCCGTTCAAATAAATATGTTTTTTGCTTGGATTTTTACTGTTCGCATCAAGACCTATAGCTACCAAATGAAATAAATTATTACCACGATCTGTTGTATCATTTAACCTTTCTGGCTGAATATATTCCAATAGTACTGGAAACGTATTTAAATCCAATTTCTCAACATATTTTTGAAAAACAGATAATCTTTCTAGTCCTTTATAAGGTATTCTATATTGCACAGCTTCAGTCGTCTCTTCAGGTCGATAATGTATATCCATGCCTGCTTTTATCAAAAATGACAGCATGGTACATCTACCCTCTGGAGAACATATAAGATTGAAAGGCACACGTCCTAATAAATCAGGTGTATTAATCAATGCCTTGATTTTTTCGAAATATATTGGCTGATATATGGTTTTTAATAGATCTATTCTTACAAAAAGACAGATCTTATGTAGAATATTCCACCCTCGCGAATCCAGAGAATCCCATACATTTTCCGAAGCAATCATCAAACTATCAGTATATGGATATGAGCTGCTGATTGCATCAGAAAGGAGAAGTCTACTACCTCTTTGAGATTTGTTGTTCATAAGACAGGTTGTAAAATCTACAGAATGAGAATACATGTCTGATTGAAAAAGTCTCCAATCAAGATTAAACACATTAATAGCAAGTGATACAGCATTCTCCTGATCCAAAAGACCGTGTATTATTAAATTAGGATTCCATCCTTGTTTTAATAATTTTGCAAGTCGACTATTGCAAATCTCATCACTGCCCTGCATCATCGCTTTAATTAAGGCAATATCAGTTGGATAATTATGCGGTATCGTCATGGATAAGATTTGATCAAATGTTTCAGGATCACCACGTTCTGTTGCAAAGGAGATAGGACTCAATGCATCTGTACTTTTGAAATAATCATCAAATATTTGTTTTTCGTCTAATTCTTGTGCTGGATAAGATGCTTCCTTAATATTAGTACGCACATAGTGTCGATGCTCTTCCAAATAGCTTATAAATTCTTGAATTCTACCATGATCATTTTGTTCAATAGCCACTGCTAACGCTACCTGGATATAAAACATATAGTGTTTATGAGCTAACAACAATAATCTTATATCATAACAGAGGTTATGGTTATTATCTCTCTTTAAATTATTCGATTTCATGGACTCTATAATATCTTGTTCTGCTTGAGTTTTACAGTAACTATATACTCTATTTACCAGTAAATCATATCTTTTAGGCAGAATAGATGGGTTCTTTTTTATTTCAACCAGCGTATTGGTAATATCATCGCATAGCTCTTTTAATTGTCTCAACAGCCCTTGAAGTGCTCGGTGATAGAACATAATGTATGAATTATCGACATACATTATCAACATCTCAGTATACTCCTTTATATACTTATAAGGCATATGATTCTCTAAAGCTGTATTGATTTCGAAACCACTCATCTTCCTTCCTTCCTTCATCTTTCTATAATCATATGTTACTGATCCAACATTTTGATACTCCTTTAATTCTCTAGCAAATGTCGGGAAATCAGCATGCCGTTCTTTCAACTGCTTAACATGTTCGTCTCTCTTTTTATCAGGATAAAAAATGTTGATTATTCGTTCATGACGATCAGGAATACCCAGACTTACTTTGTATTCAGAATCGTAATATTGAGGATCGTGATATACCATTTCGCTCAGTATTAATGCATCATCGGACGGCGCACTCCTTTTACAACCAAGGATTACTTTTGCAGTCTCAAATGAATGAGAACTATGCGCTGATTGGGTTGCGCTAGCTTGGCTATTCATGCCTTCCACACTACGCTTTGCTTGATTACCATTACTTGTGTTAATATGCATATTAATTACTCCTTATTTTATTAAAAAAATCATCCCTGTTTTTTAAAGGATTATTAAGTAAGACAGATCAACTGTATAAAAGTTGCTAAAAATACAGATTATTTCTGATTAATTCTATCTTAATAAAGGCTTTAAAAAATAAATATAATAACAATCAATCATATAAAACATATTGATTTTATTAAAAATATTTTTTCAATTGTGACTCGTACTATAAAAACGCCTGCTATAGTCAAAAAAATAAATCGCATGCTGCTGATGAGCAGCATATCTTTTCTGTTTAAAAAAAAGAAACTAACATATTTTTCATTTTAAAATCATAAGGATAGAGAGTTAACAAAACAAGCTTCGAAGCGTTTTTCTGCAACGATTGCAAACTATTTTTTTCAAGAATTGGTAATATTTATAAAAAATGAAGTTTCCATTCAATGTCACAGTAAAGAATACAGAGTCGACTATCTTGTCAATATCTGAAGCTGAACAGGGAACAACAAAATGGATTATAACAAGTATGCCTTCTGTTCCATTTTTTTTAACAAATTGTTTAGCAGACACAATGATTTGCTCTAATACAGAAGAAGAAAAACAGATATTTGAAACCGCTCTTGCTACGCTTGACACAATGCACATAAGCAACTGAATTTAATAAGCAACATTAAACATAATTTTTCTCATGGAAACTATGAATTTTCATCGATACCACAACATTGTAATTTAGAATGCTTTCATAAATTATTAAATATATGCTGTCATTCAGCGCTAGGAAATGAATTTTTCAAATTATTCAAAACATGCGTAGATCATGATCAAACAACGTATACAACAGATCATCATTTTATAGAAGAATTGATGAACATATTCATTACTTTGGGCTATCAAGTATACTTTGGAGCGTTTACAGATAATGTAAAATCATTCATTCATTCGTGATAACTATATTAATGAAAAACATCACATTAATGATCTTTTAAGCAAACATGAACTATTGAAATCTAAAATCAACCCTCTATGATAGGGGGAAGAGATATTAACGCAAGCAAATAATACTCTAGGTCTAGGGCTTGATACTATGACTACTCGGAAACGAAAAAGTACTCGCACAGCACCTGCTCAGCCTAAAAAAAGTAAAAGCAAGCGAAAGGACAAAGAAAGCTAATAGTAGATATACAGGAGGGTCTAAAAAAGATGAAAGGTATGATTGATCAGTCTTAGCTTCACAAGAAAGCTGAGCTTAAGGTACCTGATTGTAAAAACCAATCATCATTTTCTGAAACTTATGTAATAAAAAATAAAATTCAAATCATGATTATTTTTCAAAAAATGATGAAATCAAGCGTATTTCATTCTAGGTAGGATGCCATCTAAATGTAGTATTTTAGATGGCATTTTTCTGAAAAACATTACAAAACAGAACCTATTTTTTGCTTACTTTTAATGAGTCTACCCTGAAAAACGAATCAATATCATATCATTCAGTCTGAGACCTTTGCAATAAGCAGTTCAATGAATAATTTATGTATTTTTTTATTCAAACAACACATAAATTACTTCATTTTTTAAACTATTTTAATAAAAAAGATCATATCAGGAGTTTTTGTTGTCTTATTGCAAAGGTCTCAGTCTATTAATTGATGGTATCATGTTTCCCAGTTATTGCTTATTTCTGATATAGAATCTGGGGAAAAATGAAAACACAATACACACAAAGACGACATATCAATTGATTACACAATCAATATATCAATTTATTTGATCTCGAACATGAACTGATTAAATGATCTGAAATCATACCTTAAACAATATTTGAAGAAACATTTGGAATCTATTATTCATAAACGAAAGATCGTTCTAGAAAGTCAATTAGATGAATGATTGCTTTATTCATAATTTATATGACGAAAAAATACTGATAGATTGAAAAAAAAACCTTGTTTTTAATATTTTTTTGGATATTATGAGCGGCAATGGCTATTTACAGTAGGCTCTAGTAGTTTGGTAAAACATAGAAAAAAATAGTCCCAAAAGGCATAAAAGCTCTTTTCAATTCCAGCATCATAACCGCTTTAAATAATTGCTTTATAAATACAAAATAATGCTAAAAGGTTATTATTGACATAACAGTCATAGCGAAAAACATCAGTTACCCTACAGATAATAAACTGTATCAACGCGCTATAAGCAAATTTAAAAAATTGAGAAAAAAGCATTCTGCTCCTCTGAAACAGCGTTACAAATAAGTGTCTAAACAATCCATAAGACAATCTTTTCGATAGATTCATGCCAAGCAATATCAATGCATGAAAAATTAAAAACTGATCTAAGTCGTTTAATACGCAATATTGAAAGAAAAAGGAAAAGAACAGATAAAGCATCTTATTTTCAAGAAACATGAACAACAATCAATCATGTATTACTACAACAAGTATAAACCAGAATTAAACTGCATAAGCAAAGGAAAATGCGTAACAAAGTATGAGAATGAAAGCCAGGTCTTTATCACTATTACGCATAAAAAAAGCTTCGTTTTAAGTGAAAAATCTCATTCAGTCCATTCATATGATGACCATACTCTAAATGAAATAATGTGAAATATGAATAAAAAAACACCTAGCCAAATCAAATATGTTTTTGTTGATAGTGGTTACAGAGAACATAAAATAGCATGTTATGATGTGTTTATATCAAAACAACACACAAGACTAAATCCTACCTTAAAGAAAAAAATTACAAGACGAAACGCAATTGAATTGCACAGGAGTCATATAAAAACAGAAAGAAAACGATAAAGGAATATGCTGAAAGGTGGAATTGGAGATAAATGCTATTTGATGCAGAATGGGGTATCATTTACGATGAATGCTTGTTTGGATAGCATGGCTTTTCATGCCTGAATTTTTTCACCCCCCCATATCTATAGCTAAGTCGTTTAAATTGTTTTTTCAAAAAAATTGATTGACTCAGAATTGACTATAATAGTATCTGTTTCTCAGTCTCCAATACAATATTTTTCTCAACACTAAGAGACCTTTTTGTAATATCTATTCGATTTACAATCACCCCTCTACCAGGTGTTTTTGCTTTTATAGTGCAATATTGTTTACCTATATGTCTTAAATTTTTGTATCAATCAAGCCATAGTCCTCTTTTTTTCTGAATATATTGACCAATTGTTTCATAACTAATCTATCTATATGTCTCATGTCCATCATTCTACAATCTGATCAGGACTTCATTTTTTATAAAAATATCAATATTTTTCATCACCTTAAAAATTATTGTATCTTAAAAAGGCATCAAATGAAACTTTCTATCATCATGCGCTGTCTAGTCTAATAGAGAAGTAAATTACTGATCAAACCTATTCAAGTCAAGCATAAAAAAATCATGAAAGGAGCAATGAATAATCATTACAAATATAAATCCTTGTCCGGTTGGCGCTACGACAGATGACGTTCTTATATATCTACAAAAAGTTCAATCTAACGTCGATTGCATCATAGAAAAATAAAACCTGAAACTAAAAATATTATCTCTCTTTCAGAAAAAATATCAATACAATGCACAATTGTAAATCATCTATCGATATTGAACTTCCATGTAGATCATTTTCATGCATCCCAACGAAAACAATTAGCATCAGAAAAAAAATAAGTAGTTTCAATACCTGTTCCGAGTGCGATAAAAAAAGGAAAGTCTATGATAAATAAATTAAAAGAACTAGAAAAACAAATATTAGAACAGATAGACATAACAGCGGAAGAGAAAAAAGAAAATCAGACATAATATCATAATAACTCTTGAAGCAAGAGAGTATCACGACACGAAGTATTAAAAATCATGAAAACACTCTCATTGCTTAATATTTTATATTTAGTCGACTCTGAATAAATCAATTTTTTCAAGTTTTCATAGTCTAAGTAATCAGAAAAAAAACATCTATAATCTATAGATATATCGAGTATATTAAAATTATAACGGAGTGTTTAATATGAATATTTCACCTATATCCACTATATCCACTATCAACACACTGCCATCGGTTGGAAAAATAAGAACAGATAATCCTTTTAGCAAGCCAGGGTCAGCCACATGTAGCAAGCTAGGGTCAGAGTCTGGCAAGCCATACGACCAGCATAAAGCAACTGTCCCGGATATGAGACTGACTCATGTAGCAAGAAAAGGTCATGATCAAAATAGTTGTTTCATCTCAGATCCGATCAGTGAGAACACATTGAGACCTTTGCAAGAAGACAACAAAAACTCCTGATATGATCTTTTTTATTAAAATAGTTTAAAAAATGAAGTAATTTATGTGCTGTTTGAATAAAAAAATACATAAATTATTCATTGAACTGCTTATTGCAAAGGTCTCAGACTGTATTGTAAAATCAAATCACACTGAGATCAATTTGCCTTATATTGACAAGCTGAGTATGATTGTATTTTTAGAATCAATCATCATTTGAAGATAAAAACCTCATCTTCTCCTCTCGAAAGCCAATATCATATTATTTGAATTGTAAAGTGAAAAAGATACACTTTATTATCTAGTAACATCCTGAAACGATAAACAACTTATTGTTTTTAAACAATAAAAAAATGATGACTGACGAACATTTTGAATAAGCATAAACATAAAATAGTAAAGAAAATCCATGACACGGATCATAAAAAATATAAATTAAAAATACTTTACAGTCTATTCCATGGCGTTTATCCACCTCAATCTGTCATTTCATATGTAGGATCTGAAATATGAATTTACACACTGGCGTGCATAGACTCATCAAGATATCTTATTGAACATTGATTGGCTAGATTAAAACATTTTAGATATATTGCAACTCGTTTTGATAAGCTGGCTAGGTATTTTAAATGCAATGATTTGATTACGTGTGGTGTGTATTATTTAGGTAAGTAAATGCAAAATAAGGACACGCCTTAATCATTTGACTCAAATTTACACAGACATGATAAATAGCACTATGTATGATAAACGGGTCATTGTTTTGATTGCACTTCAGGTTCAATCAGTTCATTATTCTCCCAACTACAATGTCTGCCGATATGGATCTGCTCCCATTGTTGTAGCGCTAAAGCATAATGATTTTGATTTGATATACTACTACCTCTATGATGTTTAGCAGTGTTACCATATAACTGAACAGGCCGTATTTCTTCTCGACTTGCAATCATATAATTTGCCTCAAATAAAAAACAATAATTCTGAAATGTTATCATTTCGTTGATCTGTATTGCATCTGAAAAAAAAATATAAGGAAGATCTTTAAAAAACTCACCATCCATAAAATATTTCACCAATTTACGGGATTCCTGTTTTAGATATTCCCTATCGTTGCTCATATGCAAAGACGATTTATTATAGCTTAACACCACCTTGAAATTATCAGCATATCGCTCATATCTGGCCCAATTTCTCTGTGTTTGGAGACCAACATAGTCTAGAAAGTATGGAAAAAAAGTATAACCAGGCTTAAAACCTTTTATTGATAATTGGAACATAGGTTTTTGTAAAAATGTATTATCTATATCAGAGTACATAATAGAATGATGACCTAAACGTTGTAATTTTTGAACCCATGCGTGTTTATTTCTAGAGATGGCTAATAATTCCGCAATAGTTAAAACTTCAACCCAAGAATTAATAATCATAAATCTAATATCATCAAGGTATTTACTACGATAATATCTGCTACATTGAAGGGAAAATATTTTATATTGAGCAAGATAGTATTGATAATATGTCCAGTTTGTTAAATGTTCTTCAATATGAACCATTAATATATTTTCATGTAAGCCGGTCCAACGACTCATTTCTTTTTTTTCTGACTCAATCATATTATTTGTAGAATAGATAATTAAAACAGGGATCTCCCATTGTGCAAATTGATTTGCTTTATCTATGAGTAATTGCGTATAATCTATTTTTTTTTTATTATTTTTACCATTAAAAATAGCCGTTCCATGTAATGGCATCCAACTATAAAATAAAGGACCAGGCGCTATAAGTTCAAGATTACTAATATCTGTGACATTTCCTACTTTAAACGCTCTTGATAAAGAACCCTTAGAAATATCATCAATGGTTATTTGGTATTTTTTTTCTGTATTTTGCACTAAAGTATTTAATGCTACTTGATAAGGTGGCAATGTTTCTGATACAGGTTGAGCCTCAATGTCATTGATTTGTATATCGACTGCTTCAGTGCGTATTTTTTTACTATCATCCGTATCTTGAGGCAAGATAACAGCTGTATTTTTAATTGGGATGCTTGATATTGTTTTCATTATAAACCCCTCTCTTAAAATAGTTATAAATAAATTCCTTATACAATATTAGAACGTATTATCATAAAAAAGTTCATATTAATATCCATCATTGTTAATAATCTTTAAGATTACACAATTATTGTCAATATATTTATTTAAACCATTCAATTTTAATAAAAAATATTTTTTTAAAGTACCTACTTAAGTATGAAAATCAACAGTAAGATATTTCTACAGCCTAAAAAAAGCAGTCAAGCTCTAATTATTCGTATCACTTCTTTCTTATCAAGAAAAAATCAGAATGACATGGCCTTGATTGCAAAAAAAAGATCTCAAATTGATACCTTACTTGTCAAAGCATTGAAAAGATCTCTTTCTATGATGTCAATAGACATTCTGCGTCAGAGCATAAGGGAGAAAATATTGTTATCAACAAGCTCATCAATTAGCGAAAGAAAAGCGATGAAAAACAAGCAGAAAACCTGGTAAAATACCCCCTCTCATGATGAAATATATTGATATTTTTATAAAAATATGAAATCCTGATCAAATTTCAATGCGATTGAGATTAGACAATAAATAGATTAGGGCGTGTCCTCAATCTGAAAATCATTTATAGATTGCTTTTTATTTTAAAATACACGACACTCTTTTTTTAAAAAAAGAGTAGTAACTTATGATTAGAAATTTTTTAACTGATATTCTTTGGGGAAAAATACAAATAATTATGAAAAAAAATCAATGTCATCGATGGAAAAATGATCGACATGTTATATCTGCTATATTATGGAAATCACATACAGGCTCTCCCTCTAAGTTTTGCCCTTGGAAAACAGCTTATAATCGATTTAATCGATG
>JAAOIJ010000035.1 GCA_015163815.1 Endozoicomonadaceae bacterium | reverse complement strand
GTGATGCTGTCAGAATGGCTGGCGTTAACAGAATGTAGAGCGATTTATTCATTTCTCGAGTCTGCTCTGGATGAGAAACAAACACCTGTTTTTCTTGTTCCCATAACTTTTGTGCTATTCCGACTGGGTCCAATGTAAATTGGGATACTATTTTTTTTATTGATTCGTCTCGATTGGGTAATTGTAAGCATTTACGACAAGGTGTATATATTTCAGTAAAAGAATCATTATAAATCAAAGAATACAGGTCATACTGTTTCCAGTAGTACTCGAAATGCAGTAGATGTCTATTCGGGTTTACTGGATATGAAGCCAATATACTCATGCTCCATGAATAAATATCACTCTGATAATATACAATGCGCCTTTGGCTAATTTCAGGAGCCATATAGCCTATTGAACCTATATATATCGAGTGAGTTCCATCGTTATTGATTATTTTTTCTTTTATGGCAGAACCAAAATCACTTAAACGCCAATGTGTTTGATCTTCATTACCCAGACAATTATCTAATTTAACATCTCGATGTATAATATGATTTTCTTTTAAGTATTGCAGTGCTTTCATGATATGGAAAAATAATAGCATTATTTTTTTAGTTTTGTTTTGTATCTTATTGTCCAAAATAAAATCTATACCATCCATCTCGTGGCGTCTTAATATTAAAAAATAACTTAAAGGATTATGGTATGTTGTGTCTATCTGACTATATAATAATTCAACAATATTTTCATGTTTTACTTGTGATAGAATCATTGATTCTTGTGTGAAAAATCCACACATTCGCTTTATTTTTTTTTGATTATAGGTAGATTTTATCTTTATGACTTTAATAGCAACATCAACATATAGGTTTTTAAATGTTGCTGCTATTTCTCCACTCAACAATATGCTTGTACCTCCCTCACTATTAATTTGTGTGAAAGGTGTTTTGATCCGTTTTTCTAATACTGCTAGCTTATTTTCACCCATCATCATACTAGGTGGCATGCTGTCTTGATCAGCAAGAGAGTTTTGTAGTACAAATGTTATTTCATCTGCATATCTTCGCATCAGTTCACCTGTCAGCTCAATTTTATCTAATTGAAGAGATTGAGATTGGATAGAAGGTTTGACTGTTACTTTTTTTCTCACAAGTTCTTGACCTGAATCTTCAAGTGCTTTATCAGCTGTTATCTCATGTGGATTCTGTGCTGATTTAGACAATTCTTTTGTTGATGCAGTATGTATAGGTATACTACTGATTTTGGTTGCAATATCCATATTAAAATACCTCTTATAATGTTAAAAAGCTCGATCTATCTGTTGAATTTTAGTTTGTTCTTTAGTTAGACAATGAAAAATTTTAAAAAGTTCAATTTTTTACTATATAATCTTGATTATTTTTTGATACTTTTTATGAACATTAGATCTGCCTATAATTTGGAATATACAATAATCAATGCCTGTTTTATATTTGATAGTATGTCGAATGCGTTTATTTTGGTTTTAGACAAAAAAAACAGGCTATTCTTTGAGAAGCTCTTATTTCATTTGGATGGTGTGCTGCTGAAAGTTTTCTTGTTGATGCAGTATGTATAGGTATACTACTGATTTTGGTTGCAATATCCATATTAAAATACCTCTTATAATGTTAAAAAACCCGACATATCTATTGCCATTGTAAATAGCTTGTTTCTTATTTAGACAATGAAACATTTTAAAAAGTTCAATTCTTTACTATATAGCCTAGTCGACCCTGAAAAAGTAATAAATATTATATAATTCAATGAACTATATGTTAATTTGTAGTATAATATTTCCCGGTTATTGGTTATTGGTTATTGCTGATATAAAACCTGGGAAAAAATGAAAGAAAAAGACACACAGACACGACAAACAAAATAAATTGAGAAATCTACTTGATCTCGATTATGCACTCATTAAATGATCTGAAATCATGTCTTGGGCAGTATTTGAAGAAATATTTGAAATCTATTATTCAGAAACGAGATGTCACCCTAGAAAGTCATGATGAGCCTGAAATCAATACATCATTTGGAATAGCAAGCGATCAATATCTGTTGTATGTCTGAAAACAGATCAAATACGAAATGCGCTTATCTTGTTTTAGACGCAAAGTAGCCTATTTTCTAGTGCCTATATCTCAATTTTTTTATCTTTTGAGTCAAGCTGATGTTGATATTGTGTGAGAATATATTCAAAATAACTGATAAATTGATCATGTTCTCCTCGCATCTCATATTGATTGTGCGATGCTGTTATCATGAGTGGCATCATCAGAGTATAGAATGCTTCTGTCATTTCTAAACTCTGCTCTGGATGAGAAAAAAACACTTGATGTTGTTGTTCCCATAGCTGTGTTGCTGTCAAAATTGGGTTATCTCGAAAGCTACTCCTTATAGAGCAGAGGTCGCCGCTTGCCGGTTCTAATGTTAGGCCCTCAAGGCACTTTGTATATTGTTTGGAAAGATAAGGATGATGAGAAAAAAGCATGTTATGATAACCATGCCTGTACAGATGATGCAACTTACAATCTGTATCTTTGACTGGATATGAAGCCAATATACTCATACTCCATGAATAAAGATCACTCTGATAATATATCATGTTCAAACTTTTGACTTCAGGCGCTATATATCCTAGCGACCCTTTACAGCCTGTGCGAGAACGACCATCAGGACTGATACTGTTTGCTTCCATAGCAAGACCAAAATCACTTAAACACCAATGTGTTTGATCTTGATTACCCAGAAAATTCGCTAATTTAATATCTGCATGAATAATATGGTTTTCTTTTAAGTACTGTAATGCTTTCATGATATGGAAAAATAATAGCAT
>JAAOIJ010000034.1 GCA_015163815.1 Endozoicomonadaceae bacterium | reverse complement strand
ATTTTAGAAGTATTTCAACTCGTTTTGATAAGCTAGCTAGGCATTTTAAAGCGATGATTTATATTGCGTGTGCTATTATTTGGGTGAATTCAGAATGAGGACACGCCCTAAGAATCACAAATTCACCTGAAAAGAATTTATTATATACAGCTCCTGATGTAAGCTCTTGTTGTGCTTTACAAGGTTATTCTTCAATGCTTAAAGTTAATGCAATTCATTCTGTTTTTGACATGACTCAAGCTGAAACAATAAAAACTACACGAATATATACTATATATAAAGTGCCTTGTCTAAAACATCATCAAGTGGTTGTTTTAAAAGAAATCAATTTGATATTTAATTTGGAAGTTTTGCATAATAAAGAGGTTGTCAATCTGTTACCAGAAAAAAATTCACCTCATTTTATAAGATTTTTTGGAGAATTTATCAACGACGCTATAGTCACAGATTTAAATAAGATATTTAAAGTTAAAAGATATTTAGCATATGAATATATTGAATCAGGCTATTCGCTGTCTAAAATAGCGCACAGAGTTTTTGATTTATTTTTAACAGAAAAGCATATAAATTATATTTTTTATCAGTTACTTGAAATATTTAATGCATTATATAAAGCACAGATTGAGTTTTCTCATCTGCTTCCTAGAAATTTCATGTATTGTCCTACAGACAGTATCATTAAAGTCGCTCTCTTTGAAAATGCTTCTTTTGAAGCTGAAAAAGATAGCCAGATTAATTATCCTGATCGGCAAGTACATCATTTTTTTCAGTGCATATAGACGATGTTTCAAGAATATATTGTGTCTGACAAGATGGATTGTTGCCTATATTCTAGTGAAGTAACTGAAGAACAATGGGGAAGCTGTTACTCTAAAAAAGATTGGTTGAAAAGGGAATCTTTATTCAATAGCATAACAAAAAAATACTCATCTGCTCCTGGCTAGTCGATGTCGATGTGCCTGTTATCTCAATAAAAAATATAGCAAATAATATCAAACATATTGATTATGATACATTGATGGAATTCAAAGAAGATTTACAGCTAATCAGTACTTCATTACCGTTTCTATCAGATTTGTACGCATCATGAGTCCTTTGCAATAAGCTATGTTAAAACATTTCTAATGTCTTATTGCAAAAGTCTCAATATACTCCTATCTGTAAGCCTTAAAATGATATTCCATATCGAATAAAAGAGTATTTGTATTGATTATAATCGTATAAAATGGAAATCTTCTAACTCTTTGGCAGTGATTGTATAGTTTGTGCCCTCATATTGAAATCTAAAAGGAACGTCTTGTCTAAAACCTAATGGTATTAATTGCTTGATATAGGATTGAGCTTGTATTAAATGCATTGTTGGTAGTAAGCAGCAGAAAATAAAAGGGATCTGAGCTGTGTTAGCAATCGTAATGATTTCTTCTTTGTCAGTATTATGTAGAATAGGTTCTAAATAATCTAAAAAATTAATATGAAACCTTTCACTTATCTCTGTTTTTGAAAAAAAATGATAAGTTAACATGGATAGGATCAGTTTTTTATTGTCTATCTGTTTTGGAAAATATTGTTGATTGATTAATAGCTGATAGATAGGAAGCTTAACTGTTTTGATTGCTAAATAAATAAATAATATTTTATCAATTTCTGTCCATTGATCCTGATATTTCATTAATTTTTCTTGTATTAATTTGACATCGTTTTCACTTTTACTTTTGATAATATTTTGCCCTATGATTTTTGCTTCACATGTCGAAAACTCAAAATTATTCAGTACTGCATCTTGTTTATTATTAAGAATATATTGATGCAATAGGTATATTTTTTTATTTTTTACATCAGCATTATTTTGAGATATTAATTTTAACTTCTCTGTTTGAGAAGATAAAAATAAACAATATTTAGCAGTATGAATATCCATGAAATCAGTGAAATTGAAGGTATAATCTTTAGATGTTATCTGTAATATATTGTCTATGTGAATATATTTTTGATGTAAAAATAGACTTTTTATCTCGTTCATAAAATGATTTGTTAGAAAATCAGTATGTAGTTGAATACCTACTTGAATCACATTGAGCAATAAAATAGAGGCGTTTTTAAAGTCTATCTCATTTTTTTTATTCCATGCTATTCCTGCTATAATGTTTTTTTTAAAAAACTGAAGATAAGTCGTGTTATTTATTTGGCTTGTAAATATTTTCATCAATAATAATTGTAAATGATTGACATCAAATGATAGTCTCGAGTTAATTTCCAATATCTTGTTGATATTTAAAATCAAATGCGATATCAACATATCATAAAAGTCGTATTCTATAAAATAACCGCTTTGTTCTATTATTTTTAAAATTTCTTGAAATGCCTGTGTATTATTTGTCATTGCTGTGATGACTAAACTAGAAGCTAATTTATTTTTTTCTTCTTGAGGATTTATGTTTGGCAGTGTGATTAGTTCATCGTTTGAGTCACTTGCTTTGATAGGCGTGTGTATGATTGTTCAATTAAAAACAAAGAAGTAAAATATTATTTTAAGTGGAAAATAGAGTATATTATTTTTTGTTAGCATATTAAATTCCAGTTATATTAATGTATTTTATACAAGACACTCCTTAGCAGAGTGGGCTATTTATTATGGATGTAATCGATATCTTTTTTGTATTAACAATTGATTATTCTGGCATCATATTTGAATTAAAAATATAATATGAATTATAAGATGGATCATCTTGCCTTGTTTTTTTTAATAAAAATACTAAATCATCTGCTCAATTATATCAATTGGCTATGATGTATAGGGCATTTTATCAAGACCAATGATGCATGCCTATCACATAAGGTGAATATATTGAAGATATCTAATTTTTTTAATATTTCACAAATAATGTGAATGTTATGTTTATTAGTATGTTCGTCATATCAGAATAATGTACAGTATGCATTGGTCGATAACTTTGCATATTGACATGTTAAATGTTATTCCGAATTATTGATTTATTTTTCAATTACTTGTTCGTTATTTTTTTGAAATAGGTTGCATTATGTTTTATGTCATGCTGATTCATAAAAAATAACAATTTTTTATTTGACTCTGTTTGATACTGTGTCTATTCATATTGAATATATCGACTTATTTAATCGGATCTTTAATCAATCCTAAAGAAAGGCCCATTCAACTATGAAGTGCAACATCTAAAGGTTTTTCTATTCCTCGCATACTTGTTAAGTGCTCAATATTTTAACGTTTTTATGAACTTGTCATTGAATATTTTTTGGGTCGCTAAAATATCACAATCTTCTATACGCATCCATTTTGTTTTATTTGGCAGATATTGACAAATTAATCCTTGGCTATTTTAATTTAAATTAAGTCTAGAACATAGACAATATCACTTTATTTTTCATGGTTTAAATGAAATTTCATGCTGATAAAATGCTTTGTTATGATCAACAGTAATCATTTTTTTATATTGTAAGTTGCCTCTTTTTTAAATACTTGATCATCAATTTTTTTACTTCATATGTTTTGTATCTAGATTTTTTTTGTAAAAAAATGTATTTTCAACGAATAGAGAGTAGCATAAGCCTTTTACAGGCAAGCTTTTTTTGTGATGCCATCCTGTTTTCTGGCATGCCGTCTATTACTTTGAACAAATATGTCTAGGGTGTATTTTTAAAGCGTATTTTGGTTTTCGCGAGTCATCATACTCTTGGCATATCAGGTTAGAATCATATCATCAAAATGTTTTGCATGTTAATGCGTCATGGTCACTTGTGAGTATTTTTTGAGTATATCTATGATGAGTATTGTTTGTATTGATCGTTTGATGATTGTTCTCAAGATATACTTCTGATTGTGTATTGAAAGCATTTTTTTATTTTTTCTACCTCCATGATTCTGTTCGAGCAATATATAACCAAGCATACTGCTGTATGATTGCTAATTTTTTTTCTTGATAAGAGAGAAGAGGCGTGTATCTTGCAACATTATCAGTTCTAAGATAGCCTATATCCGATTGAAAAAAATAATGCTCATCCTGATTGTCTAAAACTAGCTTCATGTCTAACGTATTAGATGATAATTCATGAGCTATATGATTGGTTTGTTTTTTGAGTTCGGATGTGTCTATTGTTACTGTGATAGGGTGTTCACTGTGACTTTCATGTTCAAGCAAAGTGCCTGTATCAATATCTAATATAGGAGATATCTTACTAGGAGTGAAAGTTGTTTTAAAATAGTTTAAAGCCTCTCTTGCCAGTGTAGTTGTCCTTAGTAAATAGGGAGGAGCAAGCTGATACATCGGTGGTTTCAACAATATATTATCTGCATCTGTATAAATTAATGATCCTTGTTGAGTCTGTTCAAGACTATAAGCTATATTCTGTTTATTTTGCTCTCTAGCTATTCTGATAGCTTGTGCAATAAACATATTTTTATCCCTGAAAATATTGAACCTTAACGCATCCAGAAGATGTAATAAGATTGCATGCCTAACATCAGAATGCTTTTCTGAAATGTCAAAATTTCGTCTATTCTTTTTCAAAAGATAAGAAATCTCTCCTAAAGTGTTCAGTTCTTGTGTATTGATGACTAAAATATTGTTATGCTTAAAATCGGATCTCAGTGTCTCTTTTTCACCTGGATTCATATTGAGTTCGGTATAAACTATAATCAATGGAATGTTTGCTAGTTGTAATAGATTGGCGATATCAAGTAAATTAGATCTAAAATCAAGTTGACGTGGAGGATTATTTTTCCCATTAAAAATTGAGCTACCTGTTAAGGAAACCCAGGTCGTAAAGACAGGGCCAGGTGCCATGATATGCAGTCTAGATTCTACTGCTTCTTCTAATGTTCGATAGCCGGCAGTGTAATGCTTGTAACATGACTTGATAAGATTCATGAACGATATCTTGATGCGTTATATTAACCTCTTTTTTAATGAAATGATCTAAAATAAAAGCTTGCCTAGCAAAAGGGATTTCCGGTCCTGTCATTAAATCTATAGATTTAAAAGTTAAAGATGCTTGAATATGATCTTCTAGAATAGGCGTAATAGCCAATTCAAAGCCCCCTTCCAGTTGACACAATTCAGTGCTAGGATTCACATTGAATGACTTAATCTGATAAGTCGTAGGTTTTTTGTCTAATACGACCAGAAAATGATCCAGCTGATCGTAAAAAATATAAGATTGGTTATCTCGTGTACACATCAAAACGTGAGGACTGATTATATTATGATTGGCAATATCTTTATAAATATCTAATAGCGTTAACTGACCTTGTGCTGTGATTGAATAATTCTTTCGAAGAGACCCTGTGCCTGAAGAAAAAAAATGATCTGGATCACGATCATCTTGTATGCGTTCAAATCTTGCAATATTCACCATAAGTTTATTTCTTGGATTAGTACTCAAAAGCGCTTGATTCAGAGGTCCTGTCTCAAGACAGACGAGTATATAAGTCCTCTTGATTGTCCGGATTAACGACAATTGATAATGTGTTATGTATATTGGATACAAGTGATTGATTCATGGTAAAATTCATTTGGATACTCCTTTTTCTTATTTTAAATTAGTAACTTATGCTTGCTAGGTCATATGAGACTATGTATGAAAAAATAGTCATCATATTGTATCTCTAATAACTTAGAGTCTGCTCATACGTCAAAAGTTCCAATTAATTTCATTTGTTTATGTACGATTACACTGTATATGATACTGGTTGTTTCTTTGTGATTAGATGAGAATAAAGCCTAGCACCAAATTAGACTGAGACTATTTTAACAGATAGAGAGTATGAGTATTCTGATTGTTCAGACATTCCAGATCATGATATAGGGTGTATTTTCAATATAAAAAGCTTGTGTCGGTTGTTTTTTATTTTAACAATCATGCATTTACAATAAACAATCGCATAAGCTTTTACAGGCATTATGCCATCCTGTTTTCCTGGAATGCTGTCTATTACTTTGAACAGATATGTCCACAGGATATATTTTTTAAGCGTATCTTGGTTTTCGTCCATGATCATACTCTTGGCATATCAGGTTAGAATCATATCATCAAAATGTTTTGCATGTTAATGCGTCGTGGTCACTTGTGAGTATTTTTTGAGTATATCTATGATGAGTATTGTTTGTATTGATCGTTTAATGATTGTTCTCAAGATATACTTCTGATTGTGTATTAAAAGCATTTTTTTATTTTTTCTGCCTCCATGATTCTGTTCGAGCATAATACATCCAAGCATGCTGCTGTATGATTGCTAATTTTTTTTCTTGAGGAGAGGGAGCAGTATCGGTTACCTTATTATGATCAGTTCTCAGATAGCCTATGTCTGTATGAAGCAAAAATCTTTGTGTAGTATTGATTAAAGATAGCTTCATGTCTAACGTATTAGATGATAGTGCATGAGCGAGATGATAGTATTTTTTTTTGAGTTCGGTTTTGTCTATTGTGACTGTGAGAGGACTTCCATGGGGGCTTTCATTCGCAAGCAAAGCAGCTGTTTCAATATCTAATATATTAGATATCTTATGAGGGGGCAAAATTGTTTTCAAATAGTTTAAAAATACTGATTCCATTATAATTCCAATGACTATAAAAGGAGGCGCAAGCTGATACATCGGTGGTTTAAACAATATATTATCTGCATCTGTATAACTTAATGATCCTTTTTGAGTCTGTTCAAGACTATAAGCTATACTCAATTTATTTTGCTCTCTAGCTATTCTGATAGATTGTTCAATAAACAGCTTTTTATCCTGGATAATATAGAATCTTAACTGATCCATAAGATAGAACAGTTTTTTGTGCTTATCATTAGACAATTTGTCTAAAGTGTGAAATTCTTGTGTTTGCTTTTTCAAAAAATCAGAAGTCTTGTTTAAAGTGTACAGTTCTTCTGTATTGATGACTAAAATATTGCGATGCTCAAAATCGGATATCAGCATCTCTTTCGCATCTGGATTCATATTGAGTTCGGTATAAACTATAATCAATGGAATGCTTGCTGATTGTAATAGATTGGCGATATCAAGTAAATTAGATCTCAAATCAAATTGACGTGGAGGATTATTATTCCCATTAAAAATTGAGCTACCTGTCAATGAAACCCAGGTCGTAAAAACAGGGCCAGGTGCCATGATATGCAGTCCAGATGCTACTGCTTCTTCTAATGTTCGATAGCCGGCATAGTGTAATGCTTGTAACATGACTTGATAAGATTCATGATCGATATCTTGATGCGTTATATTGACCTCTTTTTTAATTAAAT
>JAAOIJ010000002.1 GCA_015163815.1 Endozoicomonadaceae bacterium | reverse complement strand
CGTTTTGATAAGCTAGCTAGGCATTTTAAAGCGATGATTTATATTGCGTGTGCTATTGTTTGGGTGAATTCAGAATGAGGACACGCCCTAGCATTTGACTGCTTTTTTTTGATATAGAAAATGCCTTACTGTTATTCTTCACGCTTGAAAAGGTAAAATTGAACATTGAATATTTGACAGTTTTAATAGAAAGATCGATAATATGTAGCTAAGATCATGATCACGTCATTCAATCCAAAGTAATACATTCGATAATATTGATTATTTATTTTCTGGGATTGGGGCGAGAAACACTAAACCCATTCAATATTATTTTAAATTGCTATTCAAAATGGCAGAGAGAGAGCGATGAAACATATCTACAGTATAAAAGAGAACTTATTAGCCGTATTTTTTTCGTTTTTATTTGTATATTTTCCCAGCATCATATCACTAAACGCTAAGATGAATAATGGATTAAATGTTGATCAACAACAAACGATTTCAGCTGATAAATCCAAGCAATCTATGCAAAGTATATCTGATTTTTCAACAGTGTTACCTTTTAATAAATCAAAAAATAAACAAGAAACCACAAGTCATGTGCTTGATTTTTCAGTACCTATTCAAATCGTTTCTCCTGGTGTTGTAACAATTTACATACTTGCAAAGCCAAAAACGAATGCATTATCTTTAAAAAGATATGAATCTTTACAAGATTTATTTCGTCATTTTTTCGATAAAAATAATCAAACACCTTCTAATAGTCCAAAATCTAATCATTCAAAACCAGTCCCTGTTGCTTTAGGAACTGGTTTTTTAATATCAAAAGATGGTTACATCATCACAAATGATCATTTACTACACGATGCAGAAGAAATACAAGTCAACTTGCATGATCGAAGTGAATATACAGCAAAAATTATAGGGCGTGATGCTTTAACTGATATAGCTTTATTAAAAATAGAAGGCAGCAATTTTAAACCATTATCACTTGGAAACTCTAATCAGCTCAAGGTTGGGCAATGGGTTTTAGCCATGGGTACACCGCTTGGCTTAAAATACACAGCTAGTCATGGTATTGTGAGTTATTTAAATCGCCCGCTTCATGCTAATTTATTACCTTTTATTCAAACGGATATTGCAATTAATTCTGGTAATTCAGGTGGCCCTTTGATTGATTTAGATGGAAAAGTAGTTGGCATTAATTCGCAAATTTACACGGTACAAGGTGGAGGAAGTATTGGCCTTAGTTTTTCTATTCCAGTCAATGAAATTAAATATGTTGTCGATCAACTCAAAAAAAATGGCGAAGTACAACGAGGATGGATTGGTGTTTCTTTCCAAGATCTAACGCCTGCTTTAGCTAAATCATTTCATTTAAAGCTGCCAAAAGGCTCATTGATTTCAGAAGTTCTACCAAACTCACCTGCTGACAAAGCTGGATTCAAGCCAGGTGATGTTATCTTAGAATTTAATAAAGAAACTGTGAATTATTACTATGAACTCGCTTCAATTATTGCTAGAATCCCTATTAATACAGAAGCAAATGCTCTTATTTGGAGAGATGGCAAAACAATGCAATTAACCGTAAACATTGCAAAAAAAGATGACAGCTATCCGAATCATTCATTTTCAAGTGTTGAACAAAGTAAATTAGGTCTTCAAGTGAGAGAACTGAATGAAAAAGATCGTGACGATCTTGCTTTGAAGAATACAGTGCAAGGTGTTATTATTACAGATATTATAAGCGACAGCATTGGTGATATCAGCAATTTACAAAAAGGAGATATTATTCTAAAAATTTCCGGAACCGTCATTACTGGTATTAATGTTTACAATAAAGTCATTAAAAAGATTGTAGAATTTTCAGACAATGAGCGTAAAAAGGTAGAAAATGATAATAAAAAAGAAGGTGAAAATAAACAAATACAAGGTAAAGAGTATTCTTTCCATATCCTTCGAGGTCAAGTCAGTCAATTTATTGCTGTGACCTACAAATAAAAAAGGACAGATAAAGCGCTCTTTCGAGCGCTCAATACATTCAATGAATGGGACAAAAAAAGCCATTTGATTTATTTGTTGATTCCGGTATAATTCTAACAGTTTATCATACAATATCAAATACAATATATTGTTACCTTTTATCAAACAGAATACTATGTGATTTCAGACAGGAGCTTACATATGGCTAATACAGCCTCTTCTAAAAAACGTGCTCGTCAAGCATTGGTGCGTCGTAATTTGAATATCAGTCAAAAATCTTTAGTGCGCACGATGATCAAAAAAGTCATTGCTAGCATTGAGTCAAAAAATATAGAGAAAGCAAAAGCAGCCTATCAACAAGCTGTTCCAGTCATTGACCGTATGGCTGATAAGCAAATCATTCACAAAAATAAAGCAGCGCGGTATAAAAGTAGATTAAATAAAAAAATAAAAGATTTGTGTAAAAAATAATCATTAAAAAAATCAAAACAATACAGATTGAGACCTTTGCAATAAGCAGTTCAATGAATAATTTATGTATTTTTTTATTCAAACAACACATAAATTACTTTATTTTTTAAACTATTTTAATAAAAAAGATCATATCAGGAGTCTTTGTTATCTTATTGCAAAGGTCTCAGATTCAATCATTTTTTGTTCTGCTTGAGCATTTTTCAGAATTTTAGTGCTTTGTATCGTTTTTCTTGCTTCTAAAGCAACCTTATCTTGATGATCTTTCATAGCTAATAATACTAACTCATCATCACGACAAGCTTGCGCTGTTTCTTCTAAATAAATCATAATAGATTGACATAATAATTGAATACCTTTAGAAGATACTGCTGAAATTTTATATATTGGGCCAGTCCAGCTCAATCCTTTCACAACTAAATCACACACTTCTGATTGCAATTCTTCAGATAATAAATCAAGCTTATTAAAAACTAACCAGCGCTCTCTCGTAGCTAAGGCTGGACTAAAGGTTGCTAATTCATGAATCACAGTTTGCGCATGAATCAAAGGATCACCAACTAATGGCGCGACATCAATCATATGCAACAACAAGCGGCAACGTGATAAATGCTTTAAGAAACGGGTACCTAAACCAGCTCCTTGAGATGCATTTTCAATAATACCAGGAATATCAGCAACAACAAAATGACGCATTTCGTCAACACGAACAACACCTAAATTAGGAATTAATGTGGTAAATGGATAATCAGCCACTTTAGGTTTTGCATTAGAAATAGCTCGAATAAAAGTAGATTTTCCAGCATTTGGCAGCCCTAATAAACCTACATCAGCTAAAACGCGAAGCTCTAATTTAAAATTGAATTCTTCACCTTCACCACCATCTGTAGTTTGACGAGGAGCTCGATTTGTGCTGGATTTAAACCGCGCATTACCTAATCCACAACGACCTCCTTTCGCAATTAAAACACGAAGACCAGGCTGCGTTAAATCTTGAATCACACGATTTGTATTAGGGTCCACTAGTGTGGTTCCAACGGGTACTCGCAAGATAATATCTTGTCCATTACGCCCGGTACAATTTGAGCCTGAGCCATTTTTGCCATTATCAGCACAAAACTTTTTCTTGTAACGAAAATCAACTAATGTATTCAGCTCTGGATCAGCAATAAACCAAACATGACCACCTTCACCGCCATCCCCGCCATCAGGCCCTCCTTTTGCAACATATTTCTCACGCCGAAAGCTCAAGCATCCATGACCACCTTTTCCCGCTCGCACACTAATCATGGCTTCATCAACAAACTTCATCTTCATATCTCTTTTAATAGTATTATTGAGCTGCTTTTTTAATGAACAAAACCCTAAAAAAGGGTTTTTAAAGAGCGCTTAAAGAAGAAAAAAACAGTGCTTTATAAAAGAAGCCGATACGATATATCTAATATCTGAAAGCGTATTTTACACAGCTGTTATTCGAACATACCGTCGATTATAAGGTCCTTTTACTTCAAAAACAACTTGCCCTGATATTTTAGCAAACAGAGTATGATCTTTACCCATTCC
The DNA here is from genome assembly GCA_015163815.1 of Endozoicomonadaceae bacterium. GTDB lineage: Bacteria > Pseudomonadota > Gammaproteobacteria > Pseudomonadales > Endozoicomonadaceae > JAAOIJ01. The sequence goes on along the minus strand of JAAOIJ010000002.1, from coordinate 2,259 downwards.
GACTGATTCTCCTGGGTGAAATTGCGTTCCTCGTTGACGAACTAAAATTTCCCCAGCATTTACTTGTTGGCCTGCATATCGCTTCACACCTAAACGTTTACTATGTGAGTCTCTACCATTGCGAGTACTACCACCTGCTTTTTTATGCGCCATAATCGGATCCTATATTAACTTATTGTGATTGAATTGCAGTTATTTTGACATCAGTATACCATTGTCGATGCCCCATTTTCTTCATATGATGCTTACGGCGCTTAAATTTAATAATATGAATTTTCTTAGCACGGCCATGCCCTACGATCTCTGCAATAATTTTAGCTGATTTAACAGTTGGTGATCCAACTGTTACCTTTTGATCATTTGCTAACATCAAAACTTGATCAAAATCTAACGTTTTACCTGCTTCCAGATCTATTTTTTCTATCCTTAAGGTTCCCCCTTCTTCAGCACGATACTGCTTACTACCTATTCTTACAATTGCAAACATGTCAAACTCCAAAAAAACATTAAATCATTCAGCCGATTAACTGTTAAGCTACTGCAGGCTACTCAATCAACACGACTGGACATCTGAATTTTGATATCAGGATACATTCGATTGATATACGTTATTCTTTATATTGTTCGATAAATTAAAAGATTTTACTATAAAAACAGGTTAAAAAACAAGATAATCCAGTAGAATAATTAAAAATATATTGTAAAATGAACTCTAAAAAGCAACCTATTTGCTTTATCTCTTGACATAATGACCTGTTTAATCATAGGATTGTCCAGTCAGAGCTATGCTCTGACCTTTTTTCCGTATAACCCACATGTAACAATATAATGCTTCAACACCACATTGACTCACATGCCTCCATAGAATCACTTTATTTACCTGTTCAAAATGAATTAAAACAAGTTCAGCAATTCATTATTAATAAAATGACTTCAAATGTCAGACTGGCGAATCAAATTGATCAGCATATCTTCAAATCAAACGGAAAAAAATTGCGCCCGCTATTGGTTTTATTAATTACAGCTTTTTGCCAATATAAAGGAACTCATCATATCACATTAGCAGCTATTATTGAATGCCTACATACTGCAACACTACTACATGATGATGTCATTGATCATTCTATGATGCGTAGAGGTGATTTAACAGTAAACCAAATTTGGGGGAATGCACCCAGTATTCTAACCGGAGATTTTATTTATTCTCGCGCATTTCAATGTGTATCCGAAATAGAAAATATTGAAATTATCAAGATCTTAGCTAATGTTAGTAATACAATTTCTGAAGGTGAATTAATGCAATTAATGCATGTTCGCCGTATCGACATCACTTATCAAGAATATTTAGATATTATCTATAGAAAAACAGCAAGTTTATTTGAAGCGTCTGCTGAAGCAGCAGTACAGTTAGTGGGAGGTGATGCTCAAATAAAACAAATTTTCAAAGTGTATGGAAAACACTTAGGTTTAACCTTTCAATTAGTAGATGATGCTTTAGATTATCATGGTGACCCAGCTCAAATGGGAAAGGCGATAGGCAATGATTTTAAAGAAGGAAAAATGACACTGCCTCTAATATATACTTTAAAACAAGGCAGTAAAACACATATTAATAAAATAAAAAAAGCTTTTCAGTATCAAAATGAAGAAACGATTGCAGAAGTGCTCAAAATTATTCACGAAAATGAAGCCATTGAATACACTTTAGATAGGGCAAAAGAACAAGCAAAATATGCTGCTACAGTGCTTTTATCACTAAAACAAAATCTTTATCGCGATACTCTAGAAAATTTATTGGATTATGCTTTAAAGCGTATAAAATAACACATGATGAATGACATTGATCTGAATTGTTCATATCCTATTGAATAATCAAAATTCTATTGAGTCGATTCTGAAGAAATCAATTTTTTTGAAAAAACAATTGACACGACTGAGTCATAAATGTTAGCGTTGAAAAATTCAGATACAACAAAAGCATGCTATCCAAGCAAGCAATAATCGTAAATTATGCCCAACTCTGCGAGTTTATCCATCTCTCTGTGTACACTCTACTGCAACTATAATGAAAAAAAGATTGAGACCTTTGCAATAAGAGAATAAATTTTAAATAATTTTTATTTTTATTTTTTTTCAAAAAAAATGATAAAATGAGTCGTATTTCGTTCTATTTTAAGAGGATTCCATCTAAATTTAGCATTTTAGACGGAATCCTCCTGGAAATGCTAAAAATCATGACTTATTTTATTACTTGCTTTT
>JAAOIJ010000033.1 GCA_015163815.1 Endozoicomonadaceae bacterium | reverse complement strand
TACTCAGCTTGTCAATATAAGGCAAATTGATATCATCATGTCAAGATCTCAGTGTGATTTGATTTTACAATACAGTCTGAGACCTTTGTAATAAGCAGTTCAATGAATAATTTATGTATTTTTTTATTCAAACAACACATAAATTACTTCATTTTTTAAACTATTTTAATAAAAAAGATCATATCAGGAGTCTTTGTTGTCTTATTGCAAAGGTCTCAGTCTCTTTTATAATGCTTGCTTTATTTATTGTAAATTATATTGATAAACAATTAGTTAAGAGTAATATCATATTGACATTGCTTGGAAGGCTATGTCATCAAACAAAATATTTCACTTAAAGTCATTAGAGAGGGCATCATAAAGCAAGAAAAAGACATATTCAATTGTTATAAAATCATTTAGAATGGTGTATTATCAGATTTTTTAATGCATTTTCTTCAAGAAGACACACATTATTTTACAAGCTATTAACAATTCGATTTAAGCATTTAAAGCGTTTTTTAAAGCATTTTGTTCATTCAAATTCAGTTCAACGAGCTTTTATGGATTTTTTGATTATAGGTATTAATCACCAAACTGCCTCGGTTGCAATACGAGAGCAACTTGTTTTCTCATCAGACATATTAAAAACTGCTCTAAAGCATTTAAAAAGTCATACCGGGGCCCAAGAGTGTTTAATCTTAACAACTTGTAATAGAACAGAAATTTATCTTACAGGGCGCGTTACACCGAATCAAGTGCGAAAATGGTTAATTGCGTACCATAACTTAAAAGCTCAACCGCTTTCGCACTGTTTCTATTCATACACACAAACGGAAGCTATTACGCATGCGATGCGCGTTGCAGCTGGTCTAGACTCTTTAATATTAGGAGAACCTCAGATTCTAGGCCAAATTAAATCAGCCTATGCGATTAGCCGTTCTGCAAACTGTCTTTTTGGACCACTTGATTTATTATTTCAATATGCTTTTAATGTTGCAAAAAAAATAAGAACCAAAACAGCCATTGGTCAAAATACGGTCTCTATTGCTTATGCTGCTATTCAATTAGCGCATGTAAAGTGCCAAACTTTAAAAAATAAAACTTTTTTATTAATTGGTGCGGGGAATACCATTGAGCTAGTCTATCGACATTTACAAAGCTATCAAATGAAACACATTATTGTAGCAAATCGCACGCAAGAAAAAGCTTTATCTTTAACGCAAGGCGCAAAAAATACAACAGCAATTCTATTACGAGATATGCCTTGGTATCTGAATAAAGCAGATATTATTATGACGTCTACTGCAAGTCAGTTACCGATTTTAGGTAAAGGGATGATCGAAAAAACAATGGAACAACGTGATCATAAACCCATCATATTGATTGATCTTGCTGTTCCACGTGACGTTGAACCTGAAATTGCAACAATGCCAAATGTCACGCTCTATACGCTTGATGACCTGAGTACTTTAGTGCTTGATAATTTAAATATTCGAAAGCAAGCTGCTAAGCTGGCTGAAGTGATTATCGAAGAAAATACACATGAATTTATTTCAAAATTACGAGAACAAGCTATTAATAATACAGTGGCAGCTTATAGAAAACAAGCCATGCAGTTGAAAGAATCTGTCTTAAAAAAATCATATCAACTCCTGAAATCGGGTAAGCCGGTGGATGAAATATTAGAACAATTAGCGCATAACTTAACCAACAAATTAATCCACCAACCTTGCATCGCACTTCGAAAAGCTTCTAGTGAAGGTGATCTAAAAAGAATTGCTTGGGCTAAAGAATTGGTAGATAATAACACAGATGAATTAACACAAAAACATGAACAAATCTATCATTAATCGATTAGAAACACTTTGCGAGCGCTACTCAGAATTAAGTTATCTCATGAGCGATGCATCGGTGATTGAAAATCAAGAACAATTTAAGCTATACGCAAAAGAGTATGCTGAATTAGAAGATTTGGCTTTATGTTATCAAGCCTATCAACGTATACAACAAGATCAACAAGAAGCACAATCCTGGCTAAAAGAATCTGATCTTGCATTACGCGAATTAGCTGAAGAGACGATCAAAGAAATACAGCCAGAAGTCACCCGACTAGAAGCTTGTTTATATCAATTATTACTCCCTAAAGATCCTGATGATAAACATAATGTATTCTTAGAAATTAGAGCTGGAACAGGTGGAGAAGAAGCGGCTTTATTTGTTCACGATTTATTTCGAATGTATTCTCGGTATGCTGAAACAAAAAAATGGAAGATTGAACTCATTCATGCAAGTCTTGCAGATATGGGAGGCTACAAAGAACTGATCGCTCGCATATCTGGTCAAGCTGTTTATGCGCATTTGAAATTTGAATCTGGCGCACATCGCGTGCAACGCGTGCCTGCCACTGAGTCTCAAGGACGTATTCATACATCTGCGTGTACGGTTGCTATTTTACCTGAGCCAGATGAGCAAACTGAAATTAATATTCAAAAAGACGATTTAAGAATTGATACTTATCGCTCTTCAGGAGCCGGAGGGCAACATGTGAATACAACAGACTCTGCTGTCCGTATTACTCATTTACCAACAGGTGTCGTTGTCGAATGTCAAGATGAACGATCTCAACATAAAAATAAAGCGAAAGCTTTGGCTTTATTATCAGCACGTTTAAAACAAGCACAAACTGATAGTCAACAACAATCTATGGCTAGCCAACGAAAAAGCTTAGTCGGTAGTGGTGATCGATCTGAGCGCATTCGGACTTATAATTATCCTCAAAGTCGCATTACTGATCACCGAATTCAATTAACGTTATATCAATTAAATGATATTTTGAGTGGTGATCTTGATACGTTGATTCAACCGTTACGACAAGAATATCAAACAGAATTACTCGCGAATATGCAATCCGAATGACTGTTTTAGAATGGCTTTTTCAAGCTAAAAAACAATTAACATCGCATACTGCAGAATTAGAAGCACGACTGCTATTAGCCTATACACTAAACTGTTCCTCTGAAACACTCTTGACTTGGCCTGAAAAATCACTGAGTGTCTCACAACAAGACAAGGCGAATCATTTGCTCGACAAACGAGTACACGGTGAGCCAATAGCCTATTTGCTAAATGAACGATTCTTTTGGTCACAGCGTCTCAAAGTCGATCAAAATGTTTTGATTCCACGCCCTGAAACTGAATTATTAATCGAACAAGCCATAGAAACATGGCCTGATACCCCTAAAATCATGTTAGATTTAGGCACTGGAAGTGGCGCTATTGCCATTGCTTTAGCGACTGAACGTCCATCATGGCAAATCATTGGCTCAGATATTAACAATAATAGCTTAGCGATCGCTAAACAGAATGCTCAACGTCATGCCTGTCATTCAATTCAATGGAAGCAAAGCGATTGGTTTCATCATTTATCAGGCTATCTATTTGATATTATTATTAGTAATCCACCGTATTTATCCACACAAGACCCTCATTTAATCAATAGCGATTTAACTTTTGAGCCCTATGAAGCTTTGGTGTCAGGACCGACAGGGTATGAAGCGCTTTATTCGATTATTGAAGAAGCACCGAATTATTTAAAGCAAGGAGGTTATTTAATGTTGGAGCATGGCTCAGAGCAAGGCTTCAATGTCCGCACTAAGCTCAAACAATTTGGATTTACAGCCATTACCACTTCGCTAGACTTGCAACATTTAGATCGAACAACACAAGGTTTTTGGGTTCAATAAAATTTAAATTTTCGATAAATATCCGACAGTCACTGCCAGCTGAATCAAAATCACGATCAAACCAAAACAACCAACAGCCCAATATCGATATTCTTGATGAAAAATATGACCTGATTTTTTTAAACAACGCATCATGAGCAAAGGGGTAATCGTTGCAATAAAGGCTAAAGGAATGGCAGCATAACCCAGTGCTGTAATAAATAAATCGGGATACAGCCTGCATAAAAGTAATGGGGGTACAAACGTAATAATTGCAGTAATAATATAAATAATCAAGCTATCTTTCATTTTAAATATTGTATGAATACTATCAAATAATCCTAATGAAATACCTAAAAACGAAGTTAAAATGGCAAATCCTGAAAAAAGACGCAAGATAAACATGAAAATTGTAGAATCTGATACATTAGATAACAATTGAAGAAAAGTGGATAACTGATTTTTTTCCATCAAGATAGCTTGAGATTCATGTGTGAGTGTAGCCAATGAACTCAACAGCCATATAACATACAAAAAGCAAGGCAATAATCCACCAATGATAAAAACATATCGAAGTGTTTTATGATATTGAACGCCAATATAACCAATTAAAGGGGTTGTGCAGCCATGGTAGCCAAACGCTGTCAATAAGACAGGCAAAACAGCAAGCCAAACAGTAGCATCAGTTGATTTGTTTAATTGATGGATCAAATATGTTTCTTGCATGGCCGGTTGTAAAGAAATAATAATAAAAATAAAACAACTCATCATTAAAATAAAAATCATTTTATTCATCTGATCGAGCATGTTTGTTCCAGAAAATAAAATAACACCCGTGATCGTGACAATCAATATCGTCAATTGTCCAGTTGAAAAATAAGTCGCTTGATAGTATTGCTGCAAATCAGATAAAAAGGTTACAGAACCTGAGATATAAGCAGCTAATAAGGCATAAAATAGAAAAAGGTATGAAAAAAAACTAAGGCTATGCGCTATTGGGCCTAACACATTTTTTGTCATCTTTAAAAAACTAGATCCAGGGGCTGCAATTAAATTCACTTCCAATAGTAAAACTGCTGCTATACACATAAAAAAACACGTGATCATTAATAAGATGAGTATAGGAATCAATCCAGTATTCACAGCAATAATCGGTAAAGCTAAGATACCGGCGCCAATCGCTGTACCTGAAACAATCAAAATGCCACCTAAGATTTTTAAGAAAACCATGCTATATTCTTATATCAATTAAAAATAATATCAGCATTATGCTGACACCTTAACTTAAGATACACTGGGAATCCACTTCCATGTTACAGCAACTTGCGCTAAAGCGATCAAAACAATCATGACGCCGCAAATCCAATATAATCCTTCATAACGAAAAAGATACTGTTGTTTTTTTAAACGCTGCATCATGGCTAATGGTAATAAGATTGAAATAAAAGCCAAAGGAATCGCTGCATACCCTAAAGCCGCTATGAATGCTTTAGGGTAAAAAAAAGAAACTAAAAAAGAGGGTGTTACAGCTAAAATGGCGATTTTAATACGTGAAAATATGTGATGAGATTTGATTTGAAATACAGTCGCTAAATGATCAAATAAACCTAAACCTACACCTAATAAGGAGGTAATGATCGCTAGGCCATAAAATAAATTTAATATAAAAATAAAATAACTCGGTTGATTAGATAAGGCATTGAGTAATTTAAGTAAGACAGATAAGGAGGGATTTTGACTCAAATGCATCGCTTGATCGATAGGGATAACGCCAATAGAAGCTATAATCCAAATAATATATAATAATAAAGGAATTAAGCTGCCTATAATCATAATATTACGAATAGCAATCGGATGGTTTCCAATATATTTAGTTAAGACGGGAATCGAACCATGAAATCCAAAAGCAGTATAGAGTACGGGTAAAACTGCCACCCATAATATCGCTTTATTATCTGATATATGATAAACATCTGTATAGTGTACAGCTGGTAGTAAGCCTGATACAGCTAAAAAGAAGCAAACAATCATGACCAAAAACAAGCTTTTATTTAATTGATCAATCACTTTAATGCCAGCAACTAATAAGATAACAACAAGCAGTGTAATTAAAAAAATAGAGTAATTTTCAATTATTTGCAGCGACTCATATTGTTTTAAAAATAACATTGTGCCTGTTAAGTAAGCCGATAATAAGGCATAAGATAATAAGACTAAGGAACTATTGGCTATAATCTGACCCGGTTTGTCCAAAATTTTTGTTGTCATCTCTAATAAGGTCATACCGGGACCGGCAATCATATTAATTTTTGTGAGCAATAAAGCTGAAATACAAGAAATACCACAAACGAGTGTAAATAAAGTGATTGTTGGGATGAAACCAAGTTGAATAGCCACAATAGGCAGCGCTAGCATGCCTCCGCCAATTGCAGTCCCTGAAATAATAAAAACAGCGCCAATGAAGCGAAATAAATTCATATTAAATGGTTTCACGTTGTTGAATAATTAGAAATTCATGTTTTATAAAATATGTTTTCATCCGTAAATTAAGGCGGGTATTCATGTAGTGTACTGTTGTATTTTGCTTGATGCAACCATAAAACGATACTTTACTGTCCTTTTAGTCTCTTTTGAAGCCATTTATTTTTGTATTTAAAAAGGTTAAAATTGATCATTAATTCATCCTATAAAAATGATATACTGAATACTTAAACCATTGTAATTTACTATAAAAAATCAGTTTGTCTACACTTATGAAAAAGATATTACGTATTGCTGTTGCGCAACTTAACCCACACGTGGGCCATATCAAAAAAAATATTCAAGCAATGATCGATGCGACCTATCAAGCACGAGACGTATTACAAGCAGATCTGATTGTTTTTTCAGAATTAGCTGTCTGTGGTTATCACTGTGAAGATTTATTGATGAGGCCTGACTTTATTCAAACAATACAAGCAGCCATACAGTCTTTAATTGTTATTCCTAATATTGTGTTAGTGATTGGATTACCAGTCTTATCAACAGATAATCAACTTACCAATCGTGCCCAAGTGTTTCTAAATCAAAAGATGATGTATGATTATACAAAATGCCATTTACCAAATTACGGTATTTTTGATGAAAAACGCTATTTTTCTTCTGGTGATCAGTTAGGTATTTTTGAATGTTATGGTCTCAAAATAGGCTTAGGTATCTGTGAGGATTTATGGACTCCCAAGACATTCAGTCATCTCAAAGAATCCGGTATTTCATTCATTTTAAGCCTCAATGCCTCTCCTTTTGATATGAAGAAGTCAGCATTACGACAAGCATATTTCGCTGAACAATGTCAGCTTCATCAAATGTCTTTGCTCTATGTTAATCAAATTGGGGGACAGGATGATTTAATCTTTGATGGTGGGTCTTTTGCGATGAATCATATAGGTCAAATCGTGTGTCAATTGCCTTATTTTGAGGAATCTTTACAAGTAGTACCCTTTCATATTGATCAAAAAAAATGGGATAGTCGTCCTATTATGATCTTGACTGAATCAACGGAAAAAACACTCTATCAAGCCTTAGTGTTATCTTTAAGAGATTATATCAAAAAAAATGAATTTCAAGGCGTTCTTTTAGGCTTGTCGGGTGGCATTGATTCGGCATTAGTTTTAAGCATTGCCGTTGATGCGTTAGGAGAAGACAAGGTAGAAACGGTCATGATGCCTTATCACTATACTTCTAAAATGAGCCTTGAAGATGCAGAAGCCATGGCTGCAACATTCAATGTAGCCTATTCTATTTTGCCTATTGAATCAACTTATAATGCTTTAATAGATACTTTAGCCTATCCATTTAAAGGCTTATCGAAAGACACCACTGAAGAAAATTTGCAAGCACGCATTCGCGGCATTTTGCTCATGGCGCTTGCCAATAAAAAACGCTATATTGTTTTAAGCACAGGGAATAAAAGTGAAATGGCCACAGGCTATACAACGCTATATGGTGATATGGTTGGTGGCTTTAATGTTTTAACAGATGTATCAAAAACATTAGTATATCAGTTGGTTAAATGGCGTAACCAACAAAAAGCAATGATTCCTCAGCGAGTCATTGATCGTCCACCTTCAGCGGAACTAGCGGCTCATCAAATAGATCAGAATATATTGCCTAATTATACAATATTAGATCAAATTTTAACTTTATATGTCGAAAAAAATAAATCTATTCAAGATATTATTAATCATGGTTATGAAAAAAATATAGTTCAAAATATTGTACAGCGTATTCATACCTATGAGTATAAACGGAGGCAAAGTCCCATTGGTCCTAAAATTAGCCTATTAGCTTTTTATCGAGAGAGACGATACCCTATTACTACGCCAAATACAGTCACTTTTTGACCATACCATTTTTACCAATGCATCACTTCTCGTATAAATGGAATGCTAATCTTGCGTTTAGCGCGTAAGCTCGCTTGATCTAATGTCTCTAAAATATCAAATAACTGATGCATGTCTTTTTTGCTTCGATAAAAAATATAACGCACCACCGTATCATGAAGTTCAAATCCTCTAAAACGAGCTCTTAAACATAATGCTTGTTGTTTTTCTTCATCATTTAAAACACTTAAAGGCATCGTAATGCCACATGTCAGTCGAGAGGCTAAATCTGGAAGAACCCATTGTAATTTTGAGGGAGCATGATTAGCAGAAATGACTAAACGTTGCCCTGATTCTTGTACGCGATTAAATAAATGAAAAATAGCTTCTTCCCAGATATTATTACCAGCTAAAACCTGAATATCATCAATACAGATCAAATCTAAAAATTCAATATCTTCTAACATTTCTGGTGAATAATCAATAATATCACGCATAGGTAAGTAAATAGAATGGTGTGACAATTGATCTGCTTCATGGCAAGCTGCTTGCAATAAATGGGTTCGTCCTGAGCTATTTAAACCATATAAATAGATAAAAGATGAAATTTGATCATACGGCTGTACAGCTTTCTTTTGGCTCAGCAAATTTAATAAAGCCTGATTTGGACCAGGCAAGTAATTTGAAAATGTTGCATCATCTCGCAATTGCACACTGAGAGGCAGTTGAAATCGTACACTCATTGTCCCAAAACCACGATTCATATTTTTAATAAGATAAAGGGTATAAGATAAATCATTATCATGACTATGATAGGGTTAAATTATACAACCTGCTATTTTGATAATCTTTATGTAAATGTGTTAATAATACTTTTAAAATTGCAGCAAGCGGTAGGGCTAATAAGACACCGGTTATGCCTAATAATTGTCCACCTGCTAAAATAGCAAAAATAACGACGACAGGATGTAAACCGATACGATCTCCAATCAATAAAGGTGCTAAAATCATCCCTTCAATCAAATGTCCGATAAAAAAAACAATTAAAATGCTGATAAAAGATGACCATTCTACAAATTGAGCTGAACCTGCTAATAGCGCAAGCACTAATCCTGCAAAAAAACCAAGGTATGGAATAATGCTTAACAATCCAGCTGTGACGCCAATTAATAAAGCAAATTGTAGCCCAACGATAGATAATCCAAGACTATATAAAATAGCCACCACCATCATAACAGACAATTGGCCCTTAATAAATCCACTTAACACAATATCGCACTCGGTCGCCACTTGTGTTATTTTCAACATGATTTTTTCAGGAAATAGTGCTTTTAAGCGTTGAATAATATCATCCCAATCACGCATCAAGTAAAAAGCAACGACAGGTGTTAAAATTAAATTAATCATCCAGTGAATCAAAGTATAACTAGATGATTTTAAAGACTCTTTTAAAAATTTAAATAAGTCTACATTATCAGCCCAGTCTAATGTCAATTTTTTAGATAAATCTTGTAAATTCAATAAATGATCGGAGATGCCAAAGCTCATTAAAATAGTATTTAATTGTGTTTGAAACCATAATAATCCTTCAGGTAATTGATGGATTAAAAGCTTTATTTGCTTTACAAAAACAGGGGTCACAATTAAAGCTAATATAATGCTGAGTATAAAAAATACGATAAACATGACCAATACTGAGAAAGTTCGATGGATTTTAAAAGCTTGTATTTTTAATAAAAAAGAATTACTTAAATACGCTAAAACAATGCCAGTAATAAAAGGGAATAATATAGGTGATAATAAATATAATAAGAGAATACATACAGCACATAAACTGGTCATCAGTAATATTTTTTGAGTGCTCATATACTCATTCCTTCTTGTTTAGATAAAAAAATAACACCTTGATTATCGATGTTCTTTTCAACATCTCAAATGCATTTCAAAAAGTCAATCAAATCTATAGTTTATCATGCTCATTGCGTCATCTTTCTATGATCATCTAATCCTTGCGAAGGAGCCCATTGAAAAATCAATCGATCTTCTCTATTCGGTTGTTTTTCAGAATCAAACAGCAAGTCAGATGTCTTATGAAGGAGTGATGTGCTTATTTTTTGAAGTGTATCTTGGCTCTTTAGTTTTAAAATAACACGTGTTGATTCAATAGAGATCCATGTTATTTGATCGGGATCAGCAGGTTGAAATAAAAGATGTTCTATCTTAGCCCAATCACGTAAAGATCGAATGCCTTCAATTTGAATCAAGACAGAACGCATTAATTTATTATTTATTTTAGGTTTTTTGTATTCAATTAAAATTGTTTTAATAAATTGGGCACTCAGTTGAGCGATGCGATTGATTGTGAGAAAATTAAAAGATAATGTATATTTTTTATCTTGGAAGAAAAAGTAAATATAACCATGATAAATCTCATCTAATATGACATCTTTTTTGGCATTGATGAATAATATAGTATCTAATTGATAGCGTAACGCAGCCTTTCGGATGAACTGTTCAGTCCTATTATTCAATATAGTAGGTTGTAATAAGATTGTGTCATGCAAGTCCATTAAAGGTAAGTAAATAGGTAAAAAAAGAGATGAGAAAGCATCTTTAAAATCTTGATAAGTTTCTGTTTTTGGGTTAGATAATATCTCAGGGATGTCATGTATATTTGTTTGTAATTGTAATAATAAAAAAACAGGAGGATGTGGTGCAATCCAAAGAGAATAGTTGTTTTTTTTAGCCAGATTCATTAAGGCTCTGCGATCAAATTGAATACCAAAATATCGACTTTTTGTCTCTGTTGTTTTTTCGGTATAACTTAAAACATATTGACTAGGGTGTTTTAAAGCGTGTTGTATGTTCTCAAATTCAAAGAGTTGATCATCATGAGATAATCGTTTTAACACAACGCGCATTGCTTTTTCAAAAGCGATGTTGCGCATCGATTTTTGATGAATTGGTGTTGATTCAGTAACATAAAATAAAGCATCATGCGCCCAAACTTGCTCCCATAAAATGGGCCAATAAAAAATTAGCATGAATAATAAAAAAAACAACTTCTTCACGAACAGAATACTCACGACGGATGATTAAATGACGGTGCCAATCTATTAGTTGACCGTCATATCTTGATGATTTTTATGGATAGTATATCATCCAAAACATGTTGTTTCACTAGCAATCATCAATCTATTCATATTGATTTGCAAGACACAACTTAACTTAACAAGCTCACTATACAAACAACCAAATTACCGTTAAACTAAGCTTGTGTGATTCACCCATTCTTTCAATAAAATATGATGATCTAGTTCGCTCTATAATCATGATGATATTAATAACAAAGCGCATTTGGCATGTTGCGTTACCCATACCGAACCAAGCTTTACTGGATTACTTGCCTTGTCCTTGCTCTCCTGACTGGTACGTCAAGCCGGTTGAACCTGGTATGCGTTTACTCGTGCCTTATGGGCATCGAATATTAGTTGGTATTTTAATTTCTATTAAAACAAAAACAAATTGTCCTATCAATAAATTAAAGCCAGCCATTAGTATTCTAGATGATCAATGCGTTTTACCTAAAATATTAATGACATTTTGTATGCAAGTTGCACAATATTATCATCGATCTTTAGGTGAAGTTCTCATGTTGGCGCTCCCTAAAAAATTAAGAACAGAATCGACTATCAAGCATCCGGAACAATGTTACTGGGTTTTAAATCATCAAATTGATTTACATAGTATCAAAATAGTATCTAAGACGCAAAAAGCGATACTCGTGCAACTCAAGAATGCTCATGGCGCTTTACCAGAATATTGTTTAAAACAGGCCGGTTTTTCTAGAGAGCAATTAAAGCGATTAGCTAAACGCTTATACATTTACCAAGACATAAGGCGTGAGAAAATCCTTTCTTTTTATGAATATAACCCCGCTATCATCGAAACTCCGCTACCCTTAACACAAGAACAAGAGGATGCTGTTAATATCATTATCAAACAAGCGCATCATTTTTTTCCTTTATTGCTCTATGGTGTGACAGGTAGTGGAAAAACAGAAGTCTATTTACAAGTCATTTCTCATGTCATTCATCAAAAAAAGCAAGCACTGATTTTGATTCCTGAAATTAGCTTAACACCACAAACGGTACAACGATTTCAAAAGCGTTTTTCAGCACCCGTGATGGTTTTGCATTCTAAGTTGTCAGATACAGAACGATACGCAGGTTGGTATCAAGCACAATCAGGTACTGCTGGCATTATTATTGGCACTAGATCTTGCATTTTTACGCCTTTACCTGCTTTAGGTATTATTATTATTGATGAGGAACATGATACAGCTTATAAGCAACAAGATAATTTACGTTACTCAGCACGAGATATGGCTTTAATTCGAGGAAAACAAGCTAATATTCCGGTTATTTTAGGCAGCGCAACGCCCTCTTTAGAATCTTTACATCATGCATTACAAGGTCATTATCATTATCAAACTTTAACAGTGCGACCCGGAAAAATGCAATTACCTGATTTTAAAATAATTGATATGCGAAAACAAACAGTACAAGCAGGCTTATCAAATATAGCGATTACACATATTCACCATACTTTATTACAAAAGCAACAAGTCCTTATTTTTTTAAATCAACGCGGATATGCACCTTCTATTTTATGTGAATCATGTGGGCATATTATGATGTGTCGTCATTGTGATGCGTATATGACCTTACATTTTAAACCAGCTCAATTACAATGCCACCATTGTTCTTATATGCAATGTGTTCCGACACAATGCCCTGACTGTAAAAATCCAAAGCTAATAGCTCAAGGTGCAGGAACAGAGCGTGCAGAGCAAATGTTACAATCTTTATTTCCACAGACAACAATTATTCGCATTGATCGAGATAGTACGCAGAAAAAAAATAGTTTATCCCAATTGTTACACCAAATTACTCAGCATCAATCTGCTATTTTAATTGGCACTCAAATGTTAGCAAAAGGGCATCATTTTCCAAATGTTACTTTAGCTGTTATTTTAAATATAGATCGCGGATTTTTTAGTACAGATTTTAGAGGTGAAGAAAAAACAGCGCAATTAATATTACAGGTATCGGGGCGTTCAGGAAGAAGTGAAAAAAAAGGACTCACTTTAATCCAAACCTATAAGCCGGATCACCCAACATTACAAACTTTAATTCATCAAGGTTATAGTGATTTTGCTAAACAACAATTACATTATCGTAAAATGCATCACTTACCGCCTTATTCATACCTAACTTTATTTTCAGCAGAAAGTGTTGATTATGCCACTTTAAATAGGCAAATCAATGCCATAGCACAATGGATGAAGGATTGGGTATCTACATTAAAAACATCAGAAAAACAGTTTATTCAAGTGATTGGACCGATGCCATCTCCGATTGAAAAAAGACAAAATAAATATCGCAGTCAACTTTTAATACAATCAACCCAAAGAAACAGACTGCATCAATTGATTCACATTTTTTTACCTCACTTATATCAATTGTCAAGAAAGAAAAAATTTCATTGGACTATCGATATTGATCCACAAGATTTTTTATAAATGAGATTTAGTCGATCCTGAAAAAGTAATAAATATTATATAATTCAATGAATTATATGTTAATTTGTGGTATAATATTTCCCAGTTATTG
>JAAOIJ010000032.1 GCA_015163815.1 Endozoicomonadaceae bacterium | reverse complement strand
AGTGTTAGAACGTTTTGGAATCATAGCTTCCATTCCTAATTGTTTTGCTTATTCTCGAATGAATTCAGAATGATATCCTTTATCTGCTATAAAAGAGCCAGCTTCTTTTATTTTTAACATCAGGCTATAGGCCATTTTTGAATCATGAACCTCGCCCCCAGTGATTTCAAAGTCAATCGGGCGTCCATTGCCATCAACTAGCCTATGAATTTTGGTTGCATTGCCACATCTAGATTGTCCTATTGTTCTTTTTTCTTCTTTTCTTCTTTTCTTCTTTTCTAGAACCATTTGCATGCTGATGAACTCGCGTATAAGTGCTATCTATAAAAATACAATGTTGATTTATTTTTTTTGAGAGTTAAAAAAAATGATGCTATATGTTTTGATATATCTATCGATTAAATCAATTATAAGCTGTTTTTCAAAGGAAAAACTGAGAGGGAATATCTCTCCAAGGAGAGTCTGCATGTCATTTCCATAATATAGCAGCTATGACATGTCGATCATTTTGCCATTGATGACATTGATTTTTTTATCATTATTTGTATTTTTTCCCAAAAAATATCAGTTACATCAGTCACGACTCTTTTTTAAAAAAAGAGTGTCGTTTATTTTAAAATAAAAAGCAATCTATCAATGATTTTCAGATTGAAGACACGCCTTAGGTGTTTGATCATTTAACATGTAGCCAAATCAATTATCGATTGCTTTTTTGGGCTATAGAAAATGCCTTACTGTTGCACTTCACACTTAAAAAGGCAATTTCAAAAACATCAGAAGATGGCACACGAAAATGATGATGGGCTAACTTGACTTCTAAACTCAATTCAGTCATGATTTGAAACATTCGAAAGATCATACAACGATTATATCAACAGATGGTATAGGATTTTTTATGAGCACATTATCAACATTATTCAAGAATAATCAAAGATGGGCTCGTGAGATGTGTCATCAAGATCCTGATTTTTTTAATCGCCTGAGCCAAAAACAAACACCTCAATATTTATGGATTGGATGTTGTGATAGTCGTGTGCCACCAGAAATCATTACAGGATTGATGCCAGGCGATTTATTTGTACATCGTAACGCTGCAAACCAAGCTTTACCAGATGATCTCAATATGCAAACCGCCTTAACCTTAGCATTACACTCTCTGCATATTCGTCATATTATCGTGGCGGGGCATTATGCTTGTATTGGTGTAGAAATCGCACTAAAATCATCTAATATACATCATCATTCGGTAGATGACGGGCTAACTTCATTAAGAAAAACAAGTCAAAAATATGCTTGTATTTTAAATAAATGCACGCATATTGCTGAAAAAAATGATCGGCTCAGTGAGCTGAATGTATTACAACAAATAACGCATCTTGCCGAACATCCATTAGTACAGTTAATCTGGAATGCCGGTGAAAAACTGACACTGCATGGTATCATCTATGATATCAAAACAGGTTTATTAAAAGACTTAGGTTTACATATTCATCACGCAAAAGATATACCCAGTATTATTTAAAGACTGAAAAAAAATAAACTGCTAAAATAAACAATGAATAAGCCTGAAAACTAGGCCTCCAAATCATTCAATAAACAATTTAAAATATCTCGGCCGTGCATGGCATCAGGTTGTTGATGATTGTCCATATCGTCCACGTTTTCATAAATTAGATCTTCTTGTGGTAATTCGTCTAAAAAAGGGCTAGGCGTGGTTGACATTAACTCTCCATAACGTTTCCTTTTTTTTGATAAAGTTAACACTAATTCTTTTTGCGCCCGCGTCAATCCAACATACATTAATCGCCTTTCTTCCTCAATGCCAGTTTGATCAGAGCTGTTTTTATGCGGTAAAATATCTTCTTCTAATCCCGCAATAAACACATAAGGAAATTCTAAACCTTTTGCTGCATGCAGTGTGAGTAATTGCACTTGTTGATCTTGTGTTTTTTCAGCCTGCTGATTTAATAAGTCATATAACATCAGTTTAGCAATCGTTTGGGATAACCTATCAAGATCTGGTAATTCAGGATCGCTATAAACTAATTGCCGCTCTATCATTGATAGTAGTAAGTGTACATGATGCATTCTTTTTTTAGCGGCTTCAATCGTTTTACTCGTATCGATTAACCATTTTTCATAACCAGTTACATCAATAATACGCTGAATAATCGCCAAAGGATCAGTACACTCTGCTCGTAAGCGTGACATCCAATGAATAAATTGTTTTAACTTCTTTAATCCACTGGCTTTTAATCTTGATTCTAAAGCAAATTCTTCACAAGCTTCTGATAAACTAATACCGCGCTCTTCAGAATAGCTTGTTAAAACACTCAGCGTTGTTAATCCAATTTCTCGTTTAGGTACATTCAGAATACGTAAAAAAGCATGATTATCATTGGGATTCACTAATAGTTGGCAATATGCTAAAATATCTTTCACCTCAACACGACTAAAAAAAGACACTCCGCAGGCCAAATAGTACGGAATTTGATGTTCTTTTAATTTAATTTCTAATACACGAGATTGATAATTACTGCGATATAAAATAGCATAATCTCCATACGCTGTTTTATATCGTAACTGATGCGTAATTATTTCCAATACAATGCGTTCTGCTTCTGCTTCTTCTGATGCACATCCAATAACACGAATTGGCTTGCCTAAGGCTAACTGACTCCATAATTTTTTTTTAAAATGATTATTATTATGTGCAATCAAAGCATTGGCAACTTTTAAAATGCGACGTGAAGAACGATAATTTTGCTCTAATTTTAAAACGATTAAACTAGGATAATCTACCGTTACTTGTGTCATATTTTCGACTCTAGCACCTCTCCAAGCATATATCGATTGATCGTCATCCCCCACTAAAGTAAAACGCTCATAAAAACCAACTAAGCATTGAATAAATTGATATTGTGCTGCATTTATATCTTGGTACTCATCGACTAATAAATAACGAATTTTTAATTGCCATTGACGCAAACAGGCTGCATTTTTTTGAAATAAAGAGACAGGCAATACAATTAAATCATCAAAATCAACAGCATTATAAGCACGCAATATCGTATCATAACGCTTATAAATAGCAGCCATTAAAGCTAAATTGGCATCATTCGATTCTACAATAGCCTGATCTGGTTGAATTAATTGATTTTTCCAAGCACTAATTTGAAACAGAACATTGTCTACATCAATTTTATCATCTTCATGATATTGTCGCATTGTATCCTGCAATACAACACGCACATCACTATTATCTAAGATAGAAAAACCAGATTTTAAATTCACTAAGGCATACTCTTTCTGCAGAATTTTCAACCCTAATCCATGAAAAGTTGAAATATTTAATCCTTTATATTTAGATTTAACTAAACGTTTTGCTATTCTTTTTCGCATTTCATTGGCAGCTTTGGCAGTAAAGGTAACAGCTATAATATCTTTCGGTAATAACTGACAATGCGTAATTAAATGTGTAATTTTTTCGATAATAACGCGTGTTTTACCACTACCGGCACCGGCTATGACTAATAACGGTTTGTCAGTTTCAAGAACAGCTTGACGCTGTATTTCATTTAATTGCATTATAAAAAATCAGTTGGTTTAGTCTCTCACAAAAGCGAAAACACATGAGATGAAACATCACGCATGAGAACGCATAACAGCAGAGCAGTATACGCTGTTTACGCTCTAGAAGTACAGCATCAAGATAAGATTAGAGAAAAAATAAAGGCATTTTCTTTATGTGATCCAATCGTATAATAATTCTCACGTAATCCGATTTGAACAAAATCAAAATGATGATATAAAGATTGCGCGGCATAGTTAGACGCATTAACTTCTAAAAAAACCGTTTTAATGCGTTGTTGTGATAATTCATTTAAGGCACTTTGCAATAAATAACGCCCTAATCCTTTACGCTGCATATTCGGTTGAATAGCAAAATAGATAATATCGGCTTCTTCAATCATATTTAAAATAACAATCACGCCCACAAGATGATCATTCAATAATAAAACACGACAATGATACAGTGATAAATTATCTTGCCAAACAGGCAGATACCAAGGATTGATTGAAGATAAAATCTGTGTTATGACTGCACAGTCAGCTAATTGCATCGCTCGATATAATAGTGCTGACATCCTGTCATTCCTATCATTTAAATATTAATCTGCATTCAGTATATTGATTCATAAAACACTCAATATACGACAAGATACATTAATTATAGCATACAGGTTTCACCAGGATAAAAAAGGATAGGTTAGCATATCATGACCAGTCATCATATATGATCAAAGATCATCGGAGATAAATGAAGCCAAGCTTCCATTTTACAGGATGCAAGCTGCCTCATTTGATCTAATGAGTAAGAACAAGCATATTGCTTTCCATCTTGCATGACAACACCATATTGATCATCAAAACTGCCATCAAGATTCAATACTTGCTGAATACTCATGGGACCCAATAATAAAATGTGTTGATATTGATCAAAATGACAACGATGCTTTAAAAATCCTTTCACAGCAAAAACAGCATCTTGGCTATTATTATTAGAATCAAAGCCAGGTAAAGGCCAGTCAAATTGATTGATCTCCCATGAATCACTAGAGGCTACATTCCATTTTAAAGCAAATAAGATGGCTGCTAATAATGCAGTAAATTTTGAATCAAACGAACGTATTAAGGGAAAGTCCAAAATAGCCATCTGCGTTTTCGATAACTCAATCACAATGAGTCTAAAGGCTGCGATGTGGGTTAATTTTTTGGGTATTTCTATCGCAGGCACTGGGTTTTCATCAACAAGATGAAGCTGGTTGGTTTGTATCCTAGTCTGAGGGGCAGCCTGGACATGACTAGCATGATGATCAGGAACCACCTGCTGCATCGGCGCATGCGGTAAGATAAAACGTGCAAACCAAGTTTGAATTCCCATATTTTTTAAATAATGTATTTTTAAACATGAGTGATTCAATGATAAACTCCTTCTTGATTGACTCGTGCGACCATCAGCTCATAAATAAACAGAATAGATCATCGCCAGTTGATGCAAATCGAGTTAAAAGTGGGTCATCAATCAAAACATATTGCATCATTCACACCGATTGTGATAAGTTGTTTTTAAAATCAGTTTTTCTTGATATTAGTTAAAAAATATGGTTAATAATTTAAAAATTAAAATAGATAATAAAGCGCCTGCTGGCAACGTCACGACCCAAGAAATAAAAATAGTCCCAATCACTTTCATGTTTAATGCAGCCATTCCTCGCGCCATACCAATGCCTAATACAGCACCGACCAAGGTTTGAGTCGTTGAAATAGGCAATCCTAAACCAGACGCTATGATCACGGTAATGGCAGCTGCTACTTCAGCAGCAAAGCCACGACTAGGGGTTAATTCAGTAATATTTCTGCCAATCGTATCTATGACTTTATAACCATAAGTGCCTAAGCCAATTAAGATACCAATACCACCTAAAATTAAAACCCACTGTGGCAACAAAACAGTTTCTTTCACAAGTCCTGATTGTAAAATAGAGACAATGGTAGCCAAAGGGCCTACAGCATTGGCCACATCATTTGAACCATGCGCAAAGGCCATTGCACAGGCTGTAAAAATCATCATAAAACCAAATAAACGTTCTACATGTTGATAGCGTGGACGCCCTCTTGGGCGATACATCACTTTTGTATAATTAAAAATAAAGCAAGCACAGAGAAAAAGTGTTAATGAAAAACCAATACAGATCACAAAAATAATATATTTAGATAATTTAATATCAATATAACTAAGCCCTGACTCCAAGGTAATAGCACATAAAATAAGACTTAAAAAAAAGATATAGCACGGCAAGTAACGCTTCGCCATTCGCAAAGGCTCATAGGTATTGAGAATAAATTTTTGAATACTTTGAAAAACAAGATAAGCAAGACAACCGGCAATAAACGGGGTAATGATCCAACTTGCTACAACCGAGGCTAACTTCTCCCAATAAATAATAGATGGGCTGATATTGAAGGCAGAAAATCCAACGATAGCGCCAATAATTGAGTGTGTGGTTGAAACAGGCCAACCTAAATTTGAGGCTATTAATAGCCAAATAGCAGTCGCTAATAAGGCAGACAGCATGCCATATACTAATAATTCAGGTTGAGATTGCAGTATCATAGATTGCTGATCAATCAATCCTTTGCTAATGGTTTCTGTCACCGTTCCGCCCGCCAAGTATGCGCCTGCAAACTCAAAAATAGCGGCAATAATAAGTGCTTTTTTTAACGTTAATGATTTAGAGCCAACGGATGTTCCCATGGCATTTGCCACATCATTAGCACCAATACCATAGGCCATAAAAAAGGCAAAAATACAGGCTAATGCTAGAAATAATGCATTATGTTCAATGATCAAAGACATAGTAGGCGTAATCTCAATTGACTCAATTGATAGAAATAATCAAAAGGTAGTTCACTTGAAAATAAAAGTATATATGATAATCCGCTGAAAATGTACTATTTATTATGACTGGCCATTAAAAATTGTCAACGCCGATTATGGATCTAATTGATTTTTATTCACATCAACCTCTGTTTCATGAAAAATAAAGGCCATATCTGATAAACTTTTTACTTCTGGTGTCAACCATTGGCTCATTTTTTTTAAATCAGATTCAGATAGAATACCTGATATTTTTTTCAATTTTAAATAATTTAAGAGCAAATCATACCGTTCACACCAATACGTTTTATAGGCATCATATACTATCGATTCTTGCTTGAAAACATCTAGCAAAGTTATCGCACCTTCAGCGTAATACGCTTGCGTTACTTTTAATGACTTTTTTGCTGACATAACATGCATTCGATAGGCTTCAATTTTTTGTTCATTTTTATACAACGCATTCCAAATATTCTGCAATGTTATCGTAGCTTTAGCGGTTTGATAAGATAATCGACTCGCTTGTTCTTCCATAAGATAACGTTTTTCATATTTAACACTGGAAGTATATCCTCCCGTATATAACGGGATCTTTAATGATAGACCTGCTAACCAATAATATGAGTTTTTATTAGATTGACTCATAGCGGTTAAAGGGTTATTAATATGGCGATAAAGACTGATTTGTGCCGATAATACTGGAAAGAAAGGCAAGGCTGCTATTGTATGTCGTTTTTTTGACACAGATAAATCAAGTGCTGCTTTTTTTATTTCTACATTATTTTGATTTGTTTTTTTCATCCAATAATCCATATCATAAGAATCATCTAGCTTGATAGGCATCATCGGATTTAATTGATATAAAACGCTGATATGTTGATGGGCTAACATGCTTAAAGCATTCACAGCACAATCAACTTCATCGTTAGCATCAAGCATTTGTACGCGAGCATTCGCATACTCTCTTTCCGCTGAAGATAAATCAGATTCCGAGAGACTTCCGGTTTGATGTGACTTTTTAATATCACCAAGATGTTTTCGCACAGTAGACAGATCATGTTGTTTCAATTCAGCTAACATTTTTGCTTTTAAGATTTTAAAGTATTGATTGGCTGTATCATACATTAATTGTTGCTCTGATAAAGCAACTGTCATTTGTGCTGATTGCTCTTGCAGCTTAGAGACTTGATACTCTCCCCATTTAACTCGATCAAATAAAGATTGATTCAATGTAATCGATTGGACATGCCGATTATTCGTTTTTTTTTCATTGGCAAGAAAAGTGGAGGACACCATCTCATAATCCGATGTCAATGAAGCTGTTACATGTGGCAAAAATGCTGATTTTTTTTGATTAAGGCGCATACGACTGGCTCGATAAGCTGCCTGTTCTGCTGAAAACAGCGCATTATTTTTTTGAACTAATTGATAAACTTGATGTAAATTGAGCGCTGCTACTTGGTCGAAAACAGGTTTAATTTTTGCATCACTTAATACACAATACATCTCAAAAAACACACACAGACTAACACGAAAAAAGACACTATAAAACAATAACTTTACCCTCAAAATATTCATTTTTAATTCGACATTCATCTATGATAATTCATCGCAATTGAAATAAAAATATCATCTTGTTATAGCATGCCATCTCCATTAAAAAAACAGATACTCATTGAAATGACAAGGATCAAGCATCATATTAATACAAGATCTTATGCATTCAATATACTGTATCATACAACAGATCATATCTGGATAAAAAACAACTGAAATGAATGTCATACAAAATATCCACCTTGTATAATATCACTTTTATTTCATAACACGAAGACGCTCGATATTGTATTCACTCTATTTAAAATATCATCCCAGCATAAAAATGAAAATATGAGGGTTTTTTTCAAGTGAAAGCGCTGATTATTTAAATTGAAATGGCTTATTTTTTTGTTATTGAGTACACTAGAATTTATAAAATTTTTCAAGTATCACAGGGATAAGCATTTACTGAATCTCAATGAGTGCTATTCATCCTGTGAAGCACTCAGTTCTCTTGGTAGAGATAATACTGTGAACGACACTTTAGAACATATACGTAATTTTTCGATTATAGCCCATATTGATCATGGGAAATCCACGCTTGCAGATCGATTTATTCAAATTTGTGGCGGACTAACAGCGCGAGAAATGCAAAATCAAGTGCTGGACTCAATGGATATTGAACGAGAACGCGGCATTACCATCAAAGCCCAAAGTGTCACTTTAAATTACACTTTGCATGACAAAACGTATCAATTGAATTTTATTGATACACCTGGGCATGTTGATTTTTCTTATGAAGTATCCAGATCACTTTCAGCTTGTGAAGGCGCATTATTAGTTGTTGATGCTGGCCAAGGTGTCGAAGCCCAATCTGTTGCAAACTGTTATACAGCAATCGATGAAGGCTTAGAAGTGATGCCTATTTTAAATAAAATCGACTTACCACAAGCAGACCCGGATCGTGTTGCACAAGAAATTGAAGATATTATTGGCATAGAAGCCACTGATGCCATACGGTGTTCTGCAAAGACAGGACAAGGTATTGATTCTGTATTAGAACAAATAATCAAACAAATTCCACCACCTGTAGGTGATCCAACAGCCCCTTTACAAGCCTTAATTATTGACTCCTGGTTTGATAATTACCTAGGTGTCATTTCTTTAGTCCGCGTCAAGCATGGCACTTTACAAAAACAAGATAAAATTCTGATTAAATCAACAAACGAAATACACACTGTCGATGATATTGGTATTTTTACACCCAAAAGAGTGGTCACAGGTTTATTAAAAGCTGGAGAAGTAGGCTACATTATTGCTAGCATTAAAAATATTCATGGCGCACCTGTAGGCGATACGATTACGCATGCAAAAACAAAAGATGCGCCTACTTTGCCCGGCTTTAAACGTATAAAGCCTCAAGTATATTCAGGGCTTTTTCCAGTCAGCTCAGAAGACTTTGAATCATTTCGAGAAGCACTTGAAAAATTAAGTTTGAATGATGCTTCCTTGATCTATGAACCTGAAAGTAGTGATGCATTAGGTTTTGGATTTCGATGTGGATTTTTAGGCATGCTGCATATGGAAATTATTCAAGAGCGCTTAGAACGAGAATATAACTTGAATTTAATTACCACGGCACCGACTGTGATTTACGAACTCGTCACACAATCTGGTGATATTCAACATATTGATAATCCTTCAAAACTACCTGAAATCAGTCAATTAACTGAAATTAGAGAACCTATTGTTGAAACAAATATTTTAGTACCACAAGATTATTTAGGCAATGTCATTACTTTATGTGTTGAAAAACGAGGTGTACAAAAAAAGATGAACTTTGTTGGAAAACAAGTTTCTTTACAATATGACTTACCCATGGGAGAAGTTGTTTTAGATTTTTTTGGTCGATTAAAATCGATTAGTCGTGGTTTTGCATCTTTAGATTATGCTTTTTCACATTTTGAAGCAGCTCGCATGGTTAAATTAGATATTTTAATTAATAATATTAAAGTCGATGCTTTAGCTTTAATTGTACATAGAGATTACTCTCAATCAAAAGGACGTGCTATTGTAGAAACCATGAAAGATATTATTCCTAGACAAATGTTTGATGTGGCTATTCAAGCAGCCTTAGGTAGTCAAATTATTGCACGCAGTACAGTGAAAGCATTAAGAAAAAATGTCACCGCAAAATGTTATGGAGGAGATGTCAGTCGAAAAAGAAAATTATTAGAAAAACAAAAAAAAGGCAAAAAACGAATGAAACAAGTGGGCAATGTAGAAATTCCTCAAGCAGCATTTTTAGCTGTATTACGTATTGATCAATCGTAATCGTATCTGAATTTTAACTTGATAATAGGATCAGCTATTATGACAAACGCACTTTCTTCACTTATTTTATTACTCGTGACACTGTTCAGTGGCAGCTTAGCCTTACATCATCATTTTTTCAATCAAAAAAGTAACGATACACCTCAAAATTCTACAAAAAAATCAGAAACTTGGCTTAAAACAATTCGATCCATGTTTCCTGTTTTTTTCATTCAGCTCTGCATACTATCTTTCTTATATGCTCCTTTTAAAATACCCTCAGGATCGATGCTACCAACGTTACAAGTAGGTGATTACATTTTAGTCAATAAATCGTGTTATCATTTACGCTTTCCTTATTTTAATTTCAAAATTATGAACACAAATAAACCGAAACGCGGTGATATTGTTGTTTTTAGCAGTACCGATCATTTTGCCAAACTGAATGACAACCTTCATGAAGATATGGTGAAAAGAGTGGTTGGATTACCTGGTGATACCATTGTGTATGCAGATAAAATGCTATATATTAATGATGAATTGATGAGTCATTACTTAATAGATAAGAATATTGACACGCAATATGAACCTGCTTTACAAGGTATGTATCCTTATACGATCGATCAACAGACGTTAGGCAAGCATGTCTTTCAAATAAAACACTACCCTATCACTGAAAGCATTACAGGTACATGGGTTGTTCCAGATAAGATGTATTTTGTACTAGGGGATAATCGCGATTTGAGTGATGATGGTCGTTACTGGGGTTTTGTTCCTGAAGATAATTTAATTGGAAAAGTATCCTATGTTTGGTTAAATTGGCCACACTTCTTTAAAAGCTGGCCCACGTTTAAAATGAATCGGAAAATAGAATGAAGCGTCTTCACTTTTTTAATAGTTCAACATGATAGGAGAAACCATGCAATATACTGAATTTACAGCTTTAACAATTATGTTAATAGGCTTAACAGGTTGTATTACCGCAATTTATTGGTTTTATTGTCGATTCAAAATCAAAACAAATGATCCTTTAAATAGCCATTCAATAACATACAAAATTTTCAATTTCATTAAAACAACGTTTTTCATGTTATTAATCATTGTTAGTATTAGAAGTTTTGTGTTTGAACCTTTCCAAATTCCTTCAGGTTCTATGTTACCTACTTTAAAAGTAGGTGACTTTGTCATTGTCAATCGTTTTATCTATGGCTTACGCATCCCATTATTAGGCCATAAAATCATCTCTGTTCGAGAACCTAAGCGTGGAGAAATCATTGTCTTTCAATTTCCTAAAGATACACGCATTGCCTATATTAAGCGCTTAATTGGTGTTCCAGGTGATAAGATTAAATATGCTAATAATCAACTATTTATAAATGACGAGCTCATACAAGATGCCTTTTTCAGTAAAACACGCGATGCTTATGATCCTCAGATCGGTTTCTCTCCATGGGCCACTTTATATGAACAAAAAATAGATGATTATACTTTTCACATTCAACGTTATCCCGATTTAATTCAACCCTCTTCAGAAATACTAGAATATACTGTACCGAAAGATATGTACTTTGTTATGGGTGATAATCGAGATAAAAGTTATGATAGCCGATCCTGGGGTTTTGTACAAACACGTTATTTAATTGGTAAAGCTGCGTATATTTGGCTACACTGGCCGAAATCTAACACACTTCCTTCTATCAAAAGAAACCAAGTGATTCCCTAAGAAAAGAATCATAGGCTAAACCATGCGAGATTTGACTTTATTAGAAAAAAAAATAGGATATTCCTTTAAAAACAGAACCTTACTTGAATTATCCTTAACACATAGCAGTTGTGGCTCTCATAATAATGAGCGATTAGAGTTTCTTGGAGACTCTATTCTCAATACCATTATTACAAAAGCGCTATACGCACAGTTCACGCAAGCGACAGAGGGGCAACTGACGCGTTTGCGAGCTAAATTTGTTCGGAAAATAACTTTAGCTCAAATTTCACACAATATATTACATTTATCTGATTTTATTCAATTAGGGCCTAGCGGCATTAAAAATGGCTTACATCATCATGATGCCGTCTTAGCAGATGCAGTGGAATCTTTAATTGCTGCAATTTATCTAGATAGTGATCAAGAAACATGTCAAGCCATTGTATTATCTTGGTATTCATATTATCTGAAAACGGCCTCAATTGACTCGAATGCAAATAAAGACCCTAAAACTCAACTACAAGAATGGCTACAAGCTTCTCAAAAAAAACTACCTCAATACCGCGTATTAGATATTCAAGGCAAATCAAATGCACAACATTTTTTAGTAGAATGTCAGATAGAATTATACCCTTCTGTCATTGGAGAACATCATAGTCGACGCGGTGCTGAACAAAATGCTGCACGAAAAATCTTACAACAAGCAGGCATGACAATTTATGACTAACCATCATCTAAATAAAACAACACAGCAATGTGGTTACATTGCGGTTGTGGGTCGACCCAACGTTGGAAAATCGACTTTAATTAATCATCTTATCGGTCAAAAAATTAATATTACTTCACGTAAACCTCAAACAACACAAAGACAATTACTGAGCATCAAAACAAACGATAATACTCAAATGATATTTGTCGACACACCAGGCTTACATACCAAAACACGATATCACAACTCTTTAAGTCACGCGATGAAAAAAGAAGTTAAGGCTGCCTTATCGCATGCCGATGTTGTTTTATGTTTATTCGATCGTTTACAATGGACAGCTAGCGATGCCTTAGTATTACAACAACTACAATATTGTGAAAAACCCATTATCTTAGCGGTGAATAAAATTGATCGCATCACAGATAAACAGTCTTTAATTCCTTGGCTACAAACATTATCCAACAAATTACCTGCAGCACACTTAATTCCTATTTCAGCACTGAAAGCTGATAATTTAGATCACTTGCTCAAATTAATCACGCAATCACTACCCAGTAACCCTTATTTATTTGATGAAGATCAAGTCACCGATAGTAGTATGCGCTTTTTGGCAGCAGAAATTATTCGAGAAAAAATAATACGGCAAATGGGTGATGAAATTCCATATGAAATTGCAATTGAAATTGAACAATGGGAAGATACTAAAAACATCACTTATATTGATGCTTTAATTATTGTCTCACGCCCAAGCCAAAAAAAAATGATGATAGGCAGTCATGGCACACGACTCAAGCAAATTGGAATCGATGCTCGAAAAGACTTAGAGCAACTGATAAATCAACGTGTGATGTTGAAACTATGGGTAAAACCATCGTACACTTTAATGCAAAAAAAGATACTCAATTTTACCTGAGCCATCATGGATACATTAGCCTGGATTTTACATGTACGTCCCTTTAAAGATCAATGCCTTTTAATTGACTTGTTAACTCAATCTTCAGGCAAAATAACAGGGGTGGCTTATAGGAAAAAAAAATCTAACGCAGCTCTTCTACAACCATTCAATCAACTGTATATTCATTGGCAAGGAGAAAAATATTTAAAAACTTTAAAAAAAATAGAAATCATGATGCCTTTTTTTTTAAAAAAGCAATATTTATTAGCGGGCTTATATCTTAATGAATTATTGGTTAAAGTGTTATCTCACACAGATGCCATGCCTGAAATATGGACACACTATGAACAACTCATGCATCATTTATCAAACCAATTATCTTTTAATGCACATTTACGTCTTTTTGAAAAAAAATTATTAGCAATATTAGGATATGCATTACCCTTAACGCATGAAGCAAAATCGAATACTCCAATACAACCTAATGCTCATTATTATTTTACAGCCAATGAAGGTTTCTATAGAATAAATCATGCAACAGAAACTAAAAAAATCATTCCAGGATGGTTACTTTTACAATATCATGAAGACAACATAACCTTGAACATTGAGCCTATTTTAAAATATATTAATCAAACAGCTATGATGCCTCTATTAGGTTATAAACCATTAAATAGTTCTTTATTTTTTTCAAATAAAACACTGTTTATAGAGTAAAAAAATCTATCCACATCAAGATATCCATTCATATTTTAATCTTCAATATCACTGTTCGCTCATCGTCACAATTGATCAAAAAATACACAATTTATGCATACTTTTTTTGTATAGAGATCGTTCATTTTGCAGTGATCTTATGCATGCCTTTTCAAGCGTCAAATACATCTAGGGTCAAAAAAAAGCAGTCAAATACTCCTCATTCATCTCACTTCTTTTTATCTTCCAAAGAAGGAGATTGATATCGCTTATCAATATTGATTGCAGAGAAATCATTGCAACACAACATTTAGCATAACACGTATTTTGAATCGAATAGATATTACAAAAAGATCTATTATAATCTGCCTTTTCAAGTGTTAAATGCAACACCTAAAGGTTTTTTAGTGTTAGAACGTTTTGGAATCATAGCCTCCATTCCTAATTGTTTTGCTTGTTCTCGAATTAATTCAGAATCATATCCTTTATCTGCTATAAAATAGTCAGCTTCTTTTATTTTTAGCATCAGGCTATAAACCATTTTTGAATCATGAACTTCGCCTCCAGTGATTTCAAAGTCAATTGGGCGCCCATTTCCATCAGACAGCATATGAATTTTGGTTGTATTTCCACCTCTAAATTTTCCTATTTCTCTTTTTTCT
>JAAOIJ010000031.1 GCA_015163815.1 Endozoicomonadaceae bacterium | reverse complement strand
CTATTTGAAAGCAGAATCTTTTGTGTAATGCCTTCTTTTTTTGCCTAAAAAGAATAGAAAAAAGAATAAAAACTAAAGTTTAATGCATATTTTATTGAAAAATAAATACTATATAAATCAACAACAAATACTCTATATTACAAAATAAATGTCGCTTATTTTGACATCAAAAAACGTTCATCATTTTCTTCATTCAATCAATATTATCCTGCTAAATTTTAACAATGTGTTCATTTTTACTTGTCGCAATCAATATGATATTTTGAACAGCAAACATTTGCTTCACACTAAAAATAAATCATACTGCAAACAATAGCAGAAAATAACTTCAAAATGCAGAGGTTGTCAATTCTGTAATAAGGTAAAGAAAAAAACATTTATCCGTGTTGATATAGCTAAAAACTATCTCATAGAAAAAGCAATGTCTTGCGATTAAAATAGTGAACTCTATGAATTAAGTGTGTATTATTCGGATCCGTCTATATCTCTATGTAAATTCTAATGTAAACTGAGACCTTTGCAATAAGCAGTTCAACGAATAATTTATGTGTTTTTTTATTCAGACAATACATAAATTACTTCATTTTTTAAACTATTTTAATAAAAAAGATCATATCAGGAGTCTTGCAAAGGTCTCAAACTATAATGAAAAAACAATCATTTTATAGAGACAAAAAGAATGCAATCACATCTCAATAAATCAATAGAAAAAGCTATCAATTCATTAAGATGTGCCCTCAATCTGCAAATCATGTATAGGTTGCTTTTTTTGGCTAGAGAAAAGGCCTTGCCGCTGCACTACACACTTGAGAAGGCAAAATCAAGGCATTTTATTTAAAATTGATTGGCTAGATTAAAATATTTTAGAAGTTATGTCGATTCGTTTTGATAAGCTAGCTAAGCATTTTAAAGCGATGATTGATATGGCGCGTGCTATTATTTGGGTGAATTCAAAATGAGGACACACCCTAAGAATAAACGTGTTTTTCCAAGTGATGACTCGGTGTTTAAAACGTTGTACTTGATAATAAATCATATCACAGCAAAATAGACTACACCGATACGAAATTGGCATGAAGCAATGGCTTATTTTTTGATCAAATTTGACGCTTGAGTTCAAGATCATATTTAGGGGCTGAAATATGAATTTACACACTTACGTGAATAAGACTCTCTCTTCATGATTTATACTTCAGAATAACGCTGCTCTAAAGCTTCATACACATCTGAATAAAAAGTACCAGAATCATGCGAAAATTGATACATCAATTCCACTAAATGCTCATTATCTTCTCGGCCATTCCAATTTTTTTTATAAGTACCAAGCTGATATCCATGCTCTTGCCTGAAAAAATTTAAAACATTTTTTGCAATATAGTCACGATAAAGTTCATCAAATGTCATAGGAATTGATAACATCAAATCATAATATTCATTCAGTGGAAAATTTTGAAAGGCTAATACTTCGGAAGCAAATAATTCGACACAATCTAATATTTTTTTATCTGATTTTTTTTTCTGATTAAAAGTCATTTGTATTTTATCAACAATGTCATTCACTTGTGTATATTGTTGAAGTAACAAGCTGAGCCCAAAATGCCAAATATCCACTACTTCTAATTTAATTTGTGATATATTAGGCGTTTGTTTTTTCCACCACTTCCAGCCATGATGATCCATTAGCTCTGCTGATTCAAGCCAAATTGCACGATACCATTTAAAATGTTGTTGTCGCCATTCAGGATGAACTTTCGTATTCATTTGATCTTGCAAAATCAACATTTGCTTTATTTGTTTGCGCATTATTCATACACCTATCACATCATGATGCTAAACTATATCGTTCTATAACTTGCAGTGTAAAGGTAGATTGTTATTTTTGCAATGAGCAAGAAAGGAGTGGCATAAAAATAAGAAAGCTTTTATCTTGTTTAATAAAAAAAAGCTTTCTTTATTTCTTTAAATAAAAGCTTGTATTGTTTGAAAACCAATTATATTGTTTTTGTTTAAAGATTCTTCTACTTCATCTAAAATATTCAGGTGTTTCATACTCTTTTCTAGAATTTTTATTTTTTTAGAAAAATCCTTTAAATCCATGTCTTTTTTTAGTGCTTCTGTTTTTTCTATTACTTTTGGATCGATTTCGATAGTTTCGTCTGCTTTTGCTGCTTCTGCTTTTGCTGCTTCTGCTTTTGCTGCTTCTGCTTTTGCTGCTTCTGCTTTTGCTGCTTCTGCTTTTGCTGCTTCTGCTTTTGCTGCT
>JAAOIJ010000030.1 GCA_015163815.1 Endozoicomonadaceae bacterium | reverse complement strand
TTTACAAAATTTAAAAAAAATTGATTTATTCAGAGTCGACATATATAATGTGATTTATGATATAATTTTTCTCTATTTGCTTTGTAAATTTTGTCATTTGATATTAACATAATCTTATAATAATTATAGTGCTGTATAATATGCGTTTTAAGCGTTTAGCTACTTTTTTTTTACTATGTTTGTTTTTAATCGGTTCTACCCATACGCTTTCTGCAGGCTGTTTTTCTTCAATTTATAATAGACTGTTGAAGATGGTCTCCATCGCAATAAAAACACCAATAAAGACTAGTCCTGTCGGTATTCAGTCATTACAATTTATCCAGTCAAATCAACAATCAACCGCAAAAAGTCAAGAGCAGAATCGATCAGCAGATCAAGTATCTGCTCCTTCTGACTTACCTGGTTATATGCGTGTTTGTAATGAATATAATGATCATCCAGTGACTATTTTTTTAAAAGATATGCTTAGTGGTAGTTTTATTTCAATTGGTATTCAAAGCGGGATGAACAGTTTGATAGAAAACGCTAGCACTAATAATGTAACCGTTCCAGTATTGACGCTTATATTGCCTATAATAACGCTTAGCACAATGCATGCGATAGTCAATCTAAGCCTCAATAAATGCATGATACCTAAAATGAAATCAGTGCATCCTTATGTATACAGATCTATCTCTTGCTTGTCTCATATTGCCTGTCATAGTTTATATTTTAAAAATATTATTGGTGCAATATATGGCGCAGCAGGTAGTGCTTTTAGTTGTTTGATTGCACAGAAAGCGATTGAAAAATTTGAACATAAAACAGGTTATAATATCCCTGTTTTTATAACATGGCCTGCAATCGAAATAATGCGAATTTTAGGTAGCATCGGTGGTTCATTCTTTGGCTATGAAATCAATCAGCTTATCAGCCATCATATCAATGTATCATCGGTTGAGCAGTGTCACGATAGGTTGTCTTCCCATTTAAAGAGTCATACGTGTGATTCAAAGTCAGGTATAGATATACAAAACTCTGTCGTTGAATTAAGCCAAATAATAGAACATCCTGTGCAACAATATAGTCTGCTGTCGAATAATGTGAATTCGACTGGAATTGTTCATTTTGAGCAAAGCGCTTTGCTAAACAATGAGACAGATTGGCATTACGAAGGACTAAAACAACCTATAGACTCAGTGCTAGATATTAATTCATATCAAACAAGATTATCGATGATAACAACTCAAGAGTCGGATTTTTATGCAGACACTGCATCTATTATTCAATATGAGCAACAACATTCTTTTGATAACTATGAAAGAACAACCATAACCATTACCTCTAATATATTTGAAGTCATAGGGACTAAGATGAGCTATGAAAAAAATTTATATGATGTGAGAAACTTTGATTCTATTTCAAATATTGAATATAAACTGAATAGCGATAAGCCTATTATCTTATCAGATGATCATTATAATAACATATTGAAAAACATTGCATTGATCGGCACGATTCTGACCCCTATAGGGGTTTTGATTAACCACCTTTTACAGCTACGATATATGAAAAATGTATCAACTCTTTTTCAAAATACTGAAGAAGATGCTTGTGTGAGAATGCAAAAAATTCAAATTAACAGAAATCAAAATATAAGACTAGATTCTCTAAAAGCTAGTCATGATTTGATTATTTGTGATCGTTATGGACATTTGATATCTTGTATATTACTCGGTATTCATTATTACCATGAGATAGATGAACAATTCAGTGATCTAGACTGGTTGCCAAATAAAATTTTTTGTATCTCTTCGATAGAAGATTTAACGAATTTCTCAGACAATACGATTAGCATAGCTGAATTTAAATCTAGATTTCTACAAAATCATCAACCAGGCGCATTAGAGCAGCCTTTTATTCGTATCCCAATTTAAATTTGAACTTGTATTTATGTATTTTTAGACTATTCAACCATGAAGTGAAATTAACAAATAGTTGATAATAAATAGAAAAATACTTGAATAAGTGATGCATTCATGCTGTAAAAAATGCAATAAAATTGGCGTCTGTAGTACAGAAAACTAACACCTAATATGCATATTATGAATTTATAGTATATTATCAAAAAAGATATCAGAATGTCCTTCATAATAAGCAAGTCTATTATTTTAAAAATATGAATACTATGACTGAATATTGTTCTCAATTAAAAGAAAGCATAATAATTAAGGATATATTCGATGTGCTCAATTGTGCATCACCAATAACTCAAATAAGAGATATAGTTGCAGGATTGCTTGCTCTAGGATTCATTTTTAGCGTATGTTTAATAGAATAATGTTTTGATAATAAGCTGTAAATTTGAGATCTGTCTTCTGTGTTAAAATGTTGATAAATCAAGTGAATATCCTGATAAAAAGAAGTAATACGAATTATTAGCATTTGACTGCTTTTTTTATCGATAGAAAATGCCTTATTGTTGCAGTTCACACCTGATAATGCACTATAATATCAGTATTGATTATTATATTCTGTTTAATTTTTTAGTCTATTCTTTAAAATAACAGGTTAAGTATGTATCAAAAAATATCGAAAACTATCTGCTTAAGGCTTTTGATCATAAGTTCTTTTTTACTATTAAATCAAGCTATTGCAGGTAGAGGGGGGCGAAGTTAACGCATATTATTGCATCTTCTAAGCCTTCTGAATTTTCGGGGTCTTCTATTGACACTCGTTATATTAAATACTTTACATTTGATATTAAAAGTGATTCAGTCAATCAAGTGATCTTGAAATCTTGCCGGGTAATTCATATCGAAGGCAACTACTTGTTATATTTGTCTGAAGAAGGCTTGGCGCTCTATTGTATTGAGGATATTTCTTCATATAAGGATCTGATTTGTTCATGTTCTTATAATGACTATATACCTATCCATATACCTATCCATATACCTATCCATATACCTATCCATATACCTATAATGAACAATGCAGAAAAAGACAAACCTGCCATGATCATCATCCTTTATAAAAAGCATGTAACTAATTCTCCTTTAATACTAAGCAGCCTCGAAAAGCATCTCGTTCTAGCATACGGTGAGTATCTATGGGAAAAAAAAGCAATCAGTTTATTCATGCAAAGAAAATAAAGAATGATCTTAAAGATTGCTGTTATTTTGATTTCAAATTCAATATTGTATTTTTTATTGATTTTAGTATGAAACATGTAACCGATTTAAATTGCATGGTTGCTTGTCTGTTTGCTATTTTCAAATAATCTGAGACCTTTGCAATAAGCAGTTCAATGAATAATTTATGTATTTTTTTATTCAAACAATACATAAATTACTTCATTTTTTAAACTATTTTAATAAAAAAGATCATATCAGGAGTCTTTGTTGTCTTATTGCAAAGGTCTCAATCTACTTTAGTAGTATGCGTAAAGAATAAACTAAGATAGCTTATATTAGGGGGGTAGTTATAAATTAAGTAGATTTTGGTGAGAATGATTTGTGGAATGCATCATATGCAGGCTATGATATATGATATTTCAACCCTAAAAATATCAATCACCCACACATCACAACTTATCTATGCAATTAAATTTATTTTGAGAGAAAATGAAAAAATTAGAAGATTGGTTTCTATTAATGCAATAGGATAGACACTGAAAAGATCGCCTTCTACGATTTAAAGAAAAATTCCACGTAATACTAGAGAGAGACAATATTTATCAACAAGCTCATCAACTAGCAAAAGAAAGGCGATTAAAAGCAAGCAGAAAATCTTATAAAATTTTTCCTATCCTGATGAAATATATTGATATATTGATCAAAAAAATGAAATCCTGATCAAGTTTTAGTGCGATTTAGATTAGACAATGTACAGATTAGTCATGAAACGATTGATCAATATATTAAGAAACAAAGCGCACTAGGATCTGATTTATACAAAAATTTAAGACATAAAGGTAAAAAGTATTGCACTAGAAAAGAAAAAACATCGGGTAGAGAGCTTATTGCTAATCGAAT
>JAAOIJ010000029.1 GCA_015163815.1 Endozoicomonadaceae bacterium | reverse complement strand
TATCTGCCAAAGAAAACAGAGTTTATAGGCATAGAAAATGATGAGATTTTAGCGATTCAAAAAGCACTCAATAATAGACCTAGAAAAGTGTTAAACTATCGAACACCTAATGAAGTTATGCGAGGAATAGAAAAACCTTTAAGTGTTGCACTTCATGGTTGAATGGGCCTATTTTAATAAAAAAGATCATATCAGGAGTCTTTTTTGTCTTATTGCAAAGGTCTCAGAATATATGTTGATCTTTTGAATGATCTCTGAGCAGCAGAGTGACCTGTTTGAATAGCACCGAATCGAATGAAAGCATATTGTATTGTAAAAAAAAATCATGATAATCATATAAAATACCGGAGATGGATTCTTAAACCAGCTATACTTTAAATATTAAAGACTCTTGATTATTGAAAAAGCAACAAGGATGAGCTTCATGGGACAAGGCACTGGCGGCATTCAACAACCTCTAACACCTAGAATAGATCGTGCTTCTCAACTAGCACCATCTAGTAGCCCTGTTGCTTTAAAAGCAGGTCGAAGTGTCCAGACAATGATATCTGTTAATTCAACATTCACATCCAAAAGCACAAACCCTTTACCAACAAAACCGCTGGCTAATCGAACAATATCTCCTTCAGCCTTAACAATAGCAGATACACCATTTGATGCCTCGCAGTTAAAAATTGTCGTTGATAAAACAGCAGTGACAGATATAGCAGGTATCCCTAAAACCGCTAAAATGCATAGTAAAAAATATAAAGCTTTTTTAACTTCGGTCGATACTTACAATCAACTAGGCTCAAATTTACCTCTTTCAAAACGACGCGATCAATTATTAGTACTGAAAAATAACCTTCAAACATTAATTGATAAAAAAACAACAGGCACTCAAAGTGATGCACGGGTTGAAAATTTAAAAAAGGTGGAAGTGTTAATAAATCAAGCAATTAACGAAGTGCACATGATACTGAATCAGAATATTTCAGGAGCAGCTTACCCTCTCATCGACATGCCTCAGGCTTCTACCTCTATTGATCTACAAGCTGCAGGCCATGTTCAGCCCACGATTGATATCAATAGCTCTTTAGCAGAGATTGCAGATTTTTCGATTGAAAATCCTATAGACGGTGATGCTCTTTTAGAAAGTAAATTGAAACAAGCAGGTCCAAGTATACGTGGGCTTTTACATTTAGAAAGCAAAATGACTCCGAGAGATAAAAAAATATCCCAAATAGCAATTAAATTATGGGCTCCAGATAAAGCAGCACGTTTAATGACGAAACTTAATCCAAACAAAACAATGAAGCTTTCAACGATCATTACACAGGCTAAAAGCATCATGCAGCAGACTTTCGTGCCGCCAGCGGCTTTTAATAGTGCGATAGCTTCATTACAAGAATTGCATTTAAATAACTCAATTGATTTAAGTCATTCGATTGATACAAGCAATTCCGTTGACATAATTGCAAAATATATTGTAGAGAATCATCCAAACCCTGCTGCTGAAAAAATGTTGGAAACACAATTAAAAACATATGAGTCAAACGATCCAACACAAGTACTTTATAAGAAGTGGTGCAATATTGATCGAAAAACCGAAGGTCATCGTGCAGTTGCTGATATTGCTTTAAAATCTTGGGCAAAACGCAAATCAAATACATTCAAAAATACACTACAAGGCTCTCCTGAAGACATCATATCTATCGCTGCAAAAACATTACAAAAAAGCATTCCTAAAGAAAAAACGGCACAATTAGCTGTATTAAACAGATTAAACGAATTGTTGAATATTGCCAGTCCAATTCAAACAGCTCAATCTGAAAATCTCTCTTATTTTAAAACAGACGCATCAGATTTAAGAGATAATATTCAGCAGCTAGGTAGACAAATCATGCATAATATGAGTCAATTAAACCACGATATGCAAGTCGAAGCACAAAATGAGATACCAACAGAGATTCAACAATCATATGATAATTTACCTGTGCATAACATGAAGACAAGCGATCTTAATTTAATGAATAGTTCTGAGTTTACAATCAAAACAAATCCCAGATTTGCTACGCAAAAAGCGTTAGTCTGTAATGCAAAAACTGCTGTAAAAAATGCCATGCAAAAACACTTATTTCATGCAAATGAAATCACAATGCCTTCTGGTCGACATTTTATAGCCAGTCAAGGACCTAAAGCAGCAGAAGGTAAAAATCCTGGTAATATCGGACAGTATTGGAATATGTTAGCCAATAAAGAAGTACCTGTATCTATCGATTTAACGAAAATAGCTGATGGATGGCGTTCTCGAACAGAGTATGCGCCAGCGCCAGGCCAAACTAAAACCTATGACACAGGTATTGTTGTTCAAAATTTAGGGGAATCATCTGTCATGGATGGTAAATTTACCATACAATCGTTATTAATCGATGGAAAACCGCATACACGTTTGATGCATAATGATTTTCCTGATAAAACATCAGGCGTGCCTTCAGACATGATTGCTTTATCATTATTAGCACGTCAAATTAATCCTGATTTATCTAAGCCGATTACCGTGCATTGTACAGCAGGAATCGGAC
Source organism: Endozoicomonadaceae bacterium (assembly GCA_015163815.1). Classification (GTDB taxonomy): domain Bacteria; phylum Pseudomonadota; class Gammaproteobacteria; order Pseudomonadales; family Endozoicomonadaceae; genus JAAOIJ01. The sequence continues at coordinate 18,261 of JAAOIJ010000029.1, read as the reverse complement.
GAACAGGTACGCTTATTGTAGCGATGGATCAAGTTGAAAGCCAATTACAAGGAAAAAAATCAAATAACTTAACTCAAGCAATTAGTACTTTTAGAGCGTCACGTGGCGATAAAGGTGTTCAAACAGCTGGTCAATTCAACACATTACAAAAGATATCTGAAAATGGTCACAATACGCTTCAGTTTGCACAACTCCTTGAATAAGCATATTAAATGACTCGTTTCTATTTTTTATTAAAAGTAGCTTATTGATTATAAGAGTAGCCGCCTAATATCACTTAAAAGTTCATGCATTAATTGAGTAAAGCGCGCTGCATCTGCCCCATTAATAGCGCGATGATCATAAGAAAGTGATAAAGGAAGCATGAGTCGAGGAATGAAGGAGTCACCCTTCCATTGTGGTTGATAACTAGCCTTTGAAACACCTAAAATAGCTAACTCTGGTGTATTGATAATGGGGGTAAAAGCAGTACCTCCAATAGAACCTAAGCTAGAGATAGTAAAACAACCTCCTTGAAGCTCATCAGGCTTCAATTTTTTATTTTTTGCTTTAGCTGCTAATTCTACACATTCAATGGCTAATTCGTATAACCCTTTTTGATCTGCATTTCGAATAACAGGCACGAGTAATCCTTCCGGTGTATCAACTGCAATCCCAATATGAATATACCGCTTATAAATTAATTGATCGACTTCTGCATTTAAAGCTGCGCAAAATTGAGGCATAGCAGATAAAGCATAACTACAAGCTTTTAATAAAAAAGGTAATGGCGTTAATTTAATACCACGGGCTAATGCTTGTTCTTTATGGGTTGTTCTAAAGTTTTCTAATTCTGTAATATCAGCTAAATCAAATTGCGTGACATGAGGCACTGTATTCCAACTTCGCTGAAAGTGTTTTGCAGCTACTTTTTGTATTCTTGTTAATGGAATCGTTTCAATTTCACCCCATTGACTAAAATCAATAGCGGATGTAGTAGTCGATGGATTTGAATGGGGTTGTTGTAATGTTTTTTGTACAAAATCATGCACATCTTCTTTCAATATACGTTGACGTAGCCCAGATCCTGATATTTTCTCCAAGGAAACACCCAATTCTCTGGCTAGTTTTCGGACAGCTGGTCCGGCATGTACTGTTGAAGTGTCGCAGCTGTTTATTGGAGAAGATAAAGGTTGTTGAGTCGTTTTTTTTGGTATGGAGACTGCATCCAAAGTGATGGATTCTGCTGTCGCTTGAACAGGTATAATCGACGAAGAGTCTGTTGTTTGTATTTTAAATAAGAGGTCGCCTGGTTTGAGTTGATCATTCACTTTGACTAATATCGTTTGAATTTGACCGGTATAAGGTGAAGGGATTTCCATAGATGCCTTGTCAGACTCTAATGTCACCAAAGGCATATCAACGGATACGTGATCGCCTATATTCACTAATATGTCTAGTATGACGGCCTGATCCACCCCTATTTCAGGAACATGAATGGTTTGAATTGAAGATTTTGATGTATCCATTGTTGATGGCGTATTTGATAGACTAGGTTGTGATATCGAACCAGAGATTGTTTCGCTAGAGATAACTGTTTCAATTGAATCGACATTAATCTGTAAAGTCATCAAGGCATCATCTTGTTTTAAAGTTTGCCCTAATTGAATAGCAATAGCTGAAATAATACCTGCTTTTGGAGCAGGAATTTCCATGGTGGCTTTGTCAGATTCTAAAATAGCTAAAGTAGCTTCAGGTTCAACCTTATCGCCTATTTTCACAGGAATCTCAATGACTTCACCTATGCCACCAAGATCGGGTACTTTGATTTGTTCTTCAGTCATCGATTGATTACTCTTAATCGGTCTGCAGGATAAAATGTTGTATTATTTTTCCATTGTCTTCAATATGAAAGTCATTATGTCTCAATAAAAGGACAGCATTTTGTTGCATCAATTTTAAAACGATCCATAGCTTCTATCAGGATTGATATATCGAGTTGATTGCTTTCTACTAATCCAGATAAAGCAGATATCACAATGAAATAACGGTTAACTTCAAAAAAGTGCCTTAAATTGTCTCGTGTATCAGAGCGCCCAAAACCATCAGTTCCTAAGGAAATAAATAAATTAGGGACAAATTCTCGAATTTGATCCGCATAAATTCTCATATAGTCTGTCGCTGCAATCACCGGACCTTCATAGCCCGCTAACATCGTTTCTACATAGCTTTTTTGATTAGGTTGATTTGGTTGCAAACGATTGTTACGTACGACTGTTAACCCTTCTTTTCTCAGTTCATTAAAACTGGTTACACTCCAAATATCTGATTCAATATCAAATTCTTTATTTAATATGTCCGAAGCTGCTAAGACTTCATTGAAAATAGTTCCTGATCCCATCAATTGAACACGTTTCTTTTTAGAAGGCTTCATGGATTGAAATAAATATAAACCTTTGATAATTTGTTCAGTAATTTCTGAAGTTTGCGGCATAGCTGGATGGACATATTTCTCATTCATAACGGTTAAATAATAAAAAACATCATCTTGATTTTCAATCAAACGACTCAGTCCATGTTGAATAATTACAGCTAATTCATAACTAAAAGTAGGGTCATAACTAATGCAGTTTGGAATGGTGCTCGCTAAAATATGACTATGCCCATCCTGATGCTGTAAGCCTTCTCCATTTAACGTTGTTCGGCCTGATACTGCACCAATTAAGAATCCACGTGCTCGAGCGTCACCCGATAACCAGGCCAAGTCACCTGTTCGTTGAAATCCAAACATGGAATAAAAAATATAAAATGGGATCATCGGAATATTATGTGTACTATATGAAGTTGCAGCTGCAATCCAAGCGGCATGCGCTCCGCTTTCACTAATACCAATTTCTAAAATTTGACCCGATTTAGATTCTTTATAAAAAGCTAATTTGTCTGCATCTTGAGGTTGATATTTTTGACCTTCTCCAGCATAAATACCAATCCGTCGAAATAATCCTTCCATACCAAATGTTCTGGCTTCATCCGAAACAATAGGGACGACATGCTGACCTATGGTTTGATCTTTAATTAAGACATCAAAAATTCGATTGAGTGCCATTGTTGTTGAAATAGCGCGATCAGTTGAGTCATTTGTAATCTGTTTAAAATCTGATAATGGAGGTGTTTTAAGTAGCCGGGTTGTTTTTTGACGACGCGTTGGAATAGGTCCGCCTAATTTTGTACGTTTTTCATGTAAATACTTACTTTCTTCACTATTTTCTTCAGGTTTTATGAAAGGCAGGGCAGCTAGTTGGTCATTATTAATGGGTAAATTAAAGCGATTTTTAACATACTGTAAATCTTGTTCAGATAATTTTTTAATATTATGCGTAACCATGGTGCTTTCGACATTAGAACCTAAACCATACCCTTTGATTGTTTTTGCTAAAATAACGGTTGGCTTTCCTTTATGATTGACAGCGGCATGATACGCTGCATATATTTTTTTTGGATCATGCCCGCCACGATTTAAATTAGCTAATTCTTCATCTGACAAATGACTAACAAGCTTGAGTGCTTCAGGGTCTTTCCCAAAGAAATGCTCTCGAATCCATTGACCTCCTCTATTATGATTTTGATAATCACCATCAAGCGTTTCATCCATAATGCGCTGTAAAACACCTGACGTATCTTGATGCAGTAAAGCATCCCATTGATTACCCCAGATAACTTTAATAACATTCCAGCCTGCACCATGAAAAATCCCTTCTAATTCTTGAATAATTTTACCATTACCACGAACCGGCCCATCTAGTCGCTGTAAATTACAATTGACAACAAAAATAAGGTTATCTAATTTTTCACGACTAGCTAATGAGATTGCACCTAAAGATTCAGGTTCATCTGTTTCACCATCACCTAAAAAAGCCCATATTTTTCGAGTATTTTTATTTAAAAAAGATCGATTTTCTAAATATTGCATGAAATAAGCTTGATAAATTGCTTGAATTGGACCTAACCCCATGGATACAGTTGGAAATTGCCAAAAATCAGGCATTAAATAAGGATGAGGATAAGAAGATAAGCCGTGACCATTTTGAGTTTCTCGTCTAAAAAAGATTAAATCTTCTTCACTAACGCGTCCTTCTAAGTAAGCACGAGCATAAATGCCTGGAGAAGCATGTCCTTGAAAATAAATTAAATCGCCATCAGTTTGTTCATTATATCCTTTAAAAAAATGATTATAAGCAACATCATATAAAGTAGCACTAGAGGCAAAGCTAGATAAATGACCTCCTAAACTGGAATCTAATTGATTGGCACGTTGTACCATAGCCACTGCGTTCCATCGAACTAAAGATCGAATTTGACGTTCTATAAAACGATCTCCCGGCATAGAAGGTTCCTGATAGACAGGGATTGTATTTCGATAAGGCGTATAGACTTGAGAAAATATTGTAATACCTTGGTTATTCACTTGAGTTATCATGCGTTGCAGCAGGTATTGAATGCGTTCTTGTCCATTGCTGTTGATAACGGAGTTTAATGCATCTAGCCATTCTTTGGTTTCTATGGGATCAATATCATTATGCACTACGTGTCTCTCCATTCAAGCTGAAGTAAAAATGGATCATTGGTAAAATGTTGAGTAGTTTAAAAGGTATGATCTGTCTTTTCAATATGACATTGAATGATCAAAAGACCATCACATTGTCGATACCCTGTAATGTTCGATCATGCGCTTGAATCTACAGCTATTATCTTCACTTTGTGATAAGTTATCATAACAGGTTTTCAGTCTCAATGGCTATGGATATTCTGAGACCTTTGCAATAAGCAGTTCAATGAAGTAATTTATGTGTTTTTTTATTCAAAAAATACATAAATTACTTCATTTTTTAAACTATTTTAATAAAAAAGATCATATCAGGGGTCTTTGTTGTCTTATTGCAAAGGTCTCAATATATAAGGTTTATGTTATAGAATACAGCTTGTTTCAGTAATGTAGTCCGCTAAAAACATTGTACATTATTTTAAAATGTTTCAAAATTTAAAATCTGTATTGATATTATTTTATCCAGTAAATATCAATCATTGACTGCGCTGTTGATTGCTCAAATGCATCAATATTATCATAGTTTGACTGGCAATCATCTTTGACAAGATTCACACAATATTCAAAACCCTTTTTTTGATTTTAAAAACAAATATAAAACAGGTGATCCACAAGCCATTGAATGGTAAAATGCAAGATTTTTAATGATATGATACGGTATGTATTTTGATAACACTGTCTCGACTTGGTTTGTGTTCAAAGTCAGATTCCTGTATAAAAATAGAGAGTTTCTTGTGTGAACAAGCTTGAAAAAATGAATGATGAACATCACGCTGAAACGTTTAGTTCAAAAATCTTGAAATGGTTCAACCAGCATGGTCGAACACACTTACCTTGGCAGCAACAGATTACACCTTATCGTGTTTGGGTGAGTGAAATTATGCTCCAGCAAACACAAGTCAGCACCGTGATTCCGTATTTTTTGAAATTCATGTCAGCTTTTCCTGTGCTAGAAGCATTAGCAGGCGCTTCAATAGATGATGTTTTATTTTATTGGAGCGGTTTGGGTTATTATAGTCGCGCGCGCAATTTGCATTTAGCTGCTCAAAAATTACAGACGTTATATCCAAATGAACTACCTAAAGAAGTTGAACAATGGGTTCAATTGCCAGGCATTGGCTTGTCAACTGCAGGCGCGATTGTCTCAATTTCATTTGATTTACCGGCTATTGTGTTGGATGGGAATATTAAAAGAGTCTTAATTCGACACTTTTTACTGCCAGGATATCCTGAGCAAGCTGCTTTAAAAAAACAATTATATTCAATAGCCGCAACACTATTACCTCAATTAAATGGGCGAAATTATTCACAAGCTATGATGGATTTAGGTGCCATGATCTGTACTAAGCGCGAACCTAAATGCACAGAGTGCCCTATTCAAACAAACTGTCAAGCTTATATCCAGCATCTGCAAACGCAATATCCTATGGTAAAACCAAAAAAACCAATCCCCAAACTATCAGCTAAATGGTTGATTTTACTTAATAAACATCATGAGATTTTAATTCAAAAAGTCATTGATTTGAAACTATGGAATCAATTATGGGTTTTTCCAGAATGGCCAGCAGACAAAACAATGAAAGATATGAGGATACAATGTCAAGTTAACACCTTATTAATATTGAAGAAATTACCTGTATTTCGGCATCATTTTACACATTTTTCTTTAGATATTGAGCCTATTTTCGCTTTTACAGAAGACCAGTTATCCAAAATAGAACAAAACCAACAATGGGATTCAACTCAATGGCGCTGGGTCTCATTAAATCAACCCATACATTTAGGCATGCCTTTACCGGTTAAAAAATTATGGGTTCAATTAGTTCAAACTGATTTATCATCGATAAGACATCAAGCTATAAAAGAGGCAATACAATGAGTAAAATGGTAGACTGTGTTTTTTTAAAAAAAAAATTGATAGGCTTAGAAAACCCTCCTTTTCCCGGAGAAAAAGGTCATTGGATTTGTCAAAATATTTCACATCAAGCCTGGAAGCTTTGGCTTGAACATCAAACACGTTTAATTAATGAAAAGCGATTAAATTTAATGGAAGCGGCAACACGTGATTATCTGAATCAACAAATGGACCAATTCTTTACAGGAGGACCTATTGACCAAATCACAGGGTATGTTCCTGAATAACAGGTTGTAGATTGTAGTTTTTTTTATTGAATAAATCTGTTAAAATAGAAGTTATTTTGAAATTTTTATTTTTAAAAAACCAATATATTCAAGTATATATGTCAATTTTTATTGCTTGCAATACATTTCTATCGCGCTTTATTTAACAAGCTCCATCATGAAATATATTGTTAGACATTGATTAATCGGCATTTAATGTGTTTTTAACGCATATTGATAGAGGATATTAAAAACATCAATTAATTAGATTGCAATAATGTATTGTTATATAATGAAGTCAACTGATTAATAGACCCTGTACTCATTGAAAACATCTATTGTGTTACCGTTAAACAATCAATATCTAGATTGATATGTTAGCCTGTTTTTCATGAATAACTATGTACTATTTTAAAAGAGATGTCATGTTCAATTCAAATAAATCACCGGAAAAATCTAAAAAAAATTGGCTAAGCAGTTTTTTTAAAAAAGATAAAAACGACGAATACAGTCTTGTTCAACAACAAGATATCACAGTTAATACTGAAAAACCTATCATTAAAAAACCGACTCAATTATCTAATTTAGTCTCTGGGTTAAAAAAAACAAAAACACGTTTATTAGAAGGGATTTCGCTTGTATTTTCTGAAAAAAAACAAATTGACTCTGAAGCACTAGAAGAATTAGAATCACATTTGATCGCTTCTGATTTTGGTGTTGCAACAACACAAAATATTATGAATCGTTTAAAAAAACAACTGAGTCGTCATGCTGTAAATGATATGGAGATGCTAATATCTGAATTAAAAAAAGAATTAACAGCTATTTTAAACACAGACAATCAAAAAACAAATCAATTAAATACAACAGATACACCTAGTGTCATTTTAATTGTAGGTGTCAATGGTGTAGGTAAAACAACAACAATTGGCAAACTAGCCTATTATTTTAAATTGCAAAAAAAATCAATCCTGTTAGCCGCAGGAGATACTTTTAGAGCTGCCGCAGTAGAACAATTAAAAATTTGGGGTGAAAGAATGAGCGTTCCTGTCATTGCCCAACAACAAGGTTCAGATAGTGCTGCTGTTTTATACGATGCCTATGAATCAGCACGAGCAAAAAAAATAGATATTGTGTTAGCTGATACTGCTGGACGATTGCATAATAAAGATAATTTAATGCATGAGCTAAAAAAAATAAAAAAAGTGTTAAATCGATTAAACCCAAACTCACCTCATGAAATCATTTTAGTTGTCGATGCTGGTATTGGCCAAAATACTATTCGTCAAGCTATCTCATTTCATGAAACAATCGGTTTAACTGGTTTAATCTTAACTAAATTAGACGGCACTGCCAAAGGTGGTGTTATTTTTGATTTAGCAGAAACCATGCAATTACCCATTTATTTTTTAGGGATAGGTGAACAAATTTCAGATTTAAAACCTTTTAATACTGAAGAATTTATTGATACTCTTTTTGAGGACAGCACCTTATGTTCTAATGCTGCTCTGGATTTTAATCAAAAAAGTTAATTATTTTATATATATTTCGAAACTTTTATTGATAATACAGGTCTAATAATAAGCAACCGTATTTACAAGAACCTAAGAAAAAAACAACAATTTTATGTAACATAATTATTTTTAACGATATTTTTTTAAAAAATTGATATTATCGCATGAGATTTTCAATATATTAACCGGTTATGTGTACAGCATAAATAATCATAAAGGAGCCAGTCATGGGCGGAACATATCTTCAATTAACAGAATTTTATAATCCAAGAAAAGATTTAACAACTTATTTGCAATCTATTCGTTCTATTGCTTTATTGTCAGCAGCAGAAGAACAAGTTTTAGCTGAAAAATTATATTTTAATCAAGATTTAGAATCCGCACGCCAACTGGTTTTAGCGCATTTGCGTTTTGTTGTACATATTGCAAAAACCTATTCAGGTTATGGTTTAAGTTTGGCTGATCTAATTCAAGAAGGCAATATTGGCTTAATGAAAGCTGTCAAACGATTTAATCCAAAGGTAGGTGTGCGTTTAGTTTCTTTTGCTGTGCATTGGATTAAAGCAGAAATGCATGAATTTATTTTAAAAAATTGGCGTATTGTTAAAATTGCAACAACAAAAGCGCAACGTAAATTATTTTTTAATTTGCGATCAGCAAAGAAAAAATTAGGTTGGCTTACTCCTAAAGAAGCAAAATCTATGGCTGATGAGTTAGGGGTCCCCACTAAAACTGTATTAGAAATGGAAGGAAGGTTATCGAACCAAGACGTACCGTTTGATGGATTTTTAAAAGAAGATGAACCAGATCATGCCGTATTATATCCTGAAGACTATTTATCAGATACAGCGAGTAATCCATCTATTGTTTTAGAAAAGATGGCGAATAATCAACATAACTTAATCGCCTTACAGGAAGCTTTATTAAAACTAGATGAGCGTAGTCGTGATATTTTATATGCCCGCTGGTTAGATGAAGATAATAAATTAACATTACAAGAATTATCTGTACGATATAAAGTATCAGCTGAGCGCATTCGCCAGATTGAAAAAAATGCTTTATGCAAATTAAAAGCTAGCTTAGAAAAAACGTTACATTAATTTGATGCCATATTTGAAGCCTTCACATGAATATAACGTGAACCTATATAGTCAATCCTGAAGAAATCAATTTTTTTGAAAAAATAATTTAAATGGGTTGATCCTAGAGATCAATGTGAAAAAATTCAAGCATAAAAAGCCATGCTATCCAAGCAAGCAGTCATTGTAAATGATGCCACAATCCTCATCAAATAGCATTCATCTCCAAAACCCTACTCCCTTCTTTGTATCAATTCTAATCAAGCGATCATAAAAAAATAATGACGTTAAGAGGAAAAATGATGAAATAAGATCGTTACATCATGACATAATAACTGGGAAAAGTTAGTTGTCTTTTCATCCTCTCCACAGCCTATTACAGATTAAGACCTTTGCAATAAGCAATTCAATGAAGTAATTTATGTGTTTTTTTATTCAAAAAATACATAAATTACTTCATTTTTTAAACTATTTTAATAAAAAAGATCATATCAGGAGTCTTTTTTGTCTTATTGCAAAGGTCTCAGATTATTAATGCAGCTACAATACGATGGAATCACTGAATACTCAATTAAGGTAAGCAACTAAGAATAAATGTTGTTTTGCCAGATGATGAATCAACGTTTAAGACGCTGTACTACAATGCATGATATCACAGTAAAATGGACTGAACCGATACAGAATTAACATACTGACGTGGATAGATCTAGAAAAGCGTTAAACTATCGAACATCTAACGAAGTGATGCGAGAAATAGAAAAACCTTTAGGTATTACACTGCATGGCTGAATAGGATTTTCTTTTTCTTTATAAAAAATAACAGATGGATCATTCAACAATTCTAATTCGAGTTGTTTTTTTAGCAGCAATATAATAGGCAAATATATTAGATTTTGATTAGAAAAAAAATCAGATAGTATCTTGAAGAAGATATAGGCTTGTCTAAAAGTATCGGATTTTTCGAAATACAAGGCAAGTTCGCCTGTATTGCCTTGTGAGATACCTACTATGTCTTTAAAGTTTTGACGCGCCTTTTTATCCTCATGATCTGTGTACTGCTTACTTATCTCGCTAATATGTTCTTTTATATCTCACACTGTAGACCATCCTTAAGAGCAGAATGAATATAAAATACAACACTTTAGATGTCGGTCGCATAGTTTTGACTTAAATAATCTAGCAATAATGCTTGTTTTTGACACCCATCTACACTGCAGCTATCGAATCCATCTTTTAGCATGCAAGAAATCCATTCTGTTATTATTCCTCCATGAGCTTGAGTAAAGTTTAATACAAGGGATCAACATAGAAATATATGATTTTTTCATAAAATGATGTTTTACTACAGCAATACAAGCCTGATGTACTTTTCTAACTATTTTTTCATTCTGATAGCATTAACAACAACCAGATACACTCAGATTACACAAAAACACAAAAAATATGTGGCAGATTCCGACTTTTGATCAAATCATCTGTATTTTTTGCTACAATCACAGCACGAGCAGTGCTACCTGATAGATAATTATCAGTCACTTTGAATGATATGAGTATTTGATTTTACTTTTTTTCTCTAACTTCACAAAACATTTCATCATATGAAATGTTTTGTGAATATGGCTTATTCTTTTATTTTTGAAACAACTCCGGCGCCCACTGTTCGACCACCTTCACGAATTGCAAAACGTAATCCTTCATCCATTGCGACAGGGCAAATAAGCTCAACATCGACTTTAATATTATCACCTGGCATAACCATTTCAGTATCATCAGGTAGTTCAACAGAACCTGTTACATCAGTGGTTCTAAAATAAAATTGCGGGCGATACCCTTTAAAAAATGGAGTATGTCTTCCACCTTCATCTTTCGTTAAGATATAAATTTCTGCTTCAAATTTAGTATGAGGTGTAATACTACCTGGAAAAGCTAAGACTTGTCCACGTTCTACATCATCACGTTTTGTGCCACGCAATAAACAACCGACATTTTCACCAGCACGCCCTTCATCCAATAATTTACGAAACATTTCAACGCCGGTAACCGTTGTTTTTGTTGTCTCTTTAATACCAATAATTTCTGCTTCATCGTTTATTTTTACAATACCACGCTCAAGACGACCTGTTACAACAGTCCCACGACCTTGTATAGAGAATACATCTTCAATCGGTAATAAAAAAGGTTTATCAATTAAACGCTCAGGTATAGGAATATAGCTATCTAATGTTTCAACTAATTTTTTAACAGCAGTTGTGCCAAGTTCATGATCATCTTGATTATTTAAGGCCATTAAAGCAGATCCAGGAATGATTGGCGTATCATCACCTGGAAAATCATAATTAGATAATAATTCACGTAATTCCATTTCTACCAATTCAATCATTTCATTGTATTCTTCAGAACCGACACCACCACAATCTTCAGCTAACAAATCTGCTTTATTCAAAAAAACAATAATTCTTGGAACACCAACTTGTCGAGAAAGTAAGATATGTTCACGTGTTTGAGGCATTGGACCATCTGTAGCACCACAGACTAAAATCGCACCATCCATCTGCGCTGCACCCGTGATCATGTTTTTCACATAATCAGCATGTCCAGGACAATCTACATGTGCATAATGACGTTCTTGTGAATTATATTCAACATGAGCTGTTGAAATAGTAATCCCTCTCTCTCGTTCTTCTGGTGCATTATCAATTTGATCAAAAGCTTTTACATCGCCACCATATACTTCAGCACACACGCGCGTTAAAGCAGCCGTCAACGTTGTTTTACCATGGTCAACGTGGCCAATTGTACCTACGTTAACATGGGGCTTGGTGCGTTCAAACTTTTCTTTTGCCATGTCTTTGTACCTTAAAAGTTAATGAATTTAAACTCAAATAATTGGATAAAATAAGCTATCAAAGATAATCTTATGAAACACTTAATGTCCAAATAAAATTATTCCCTACTTGTTTTAATAGATTCAGTTACGCTAGCAGGGGCTTCGGCATACGCTGCAAATTCCATGGTATAAGTGGCTCGTCCTTGTGTCGCAGATCGTAAATCAGTGGCATAACCAAACATTTCACCTAAAGGAACTTTAGCCGTAATGATTTTACCCATAGCACCATCATCCATTCCTTGCACTAAACCACGACGTCTGTTTAAATCCCCCATTACATCTCCCATATTCAACTCTGGTGTAACAACTTCTACATCCATCACCGGCTCCATCAAAACAGGTTCCGCTTGAGGTGCATATTTTTTTAATGCTTGCGAAGCGGCAATTTTAAAAGCCATTTCACTTGAATCAACATCATGAAAAGACCCATCGTACAAGCGAGCTTTTAATCCAAGCAAAGGGTATCCGGCGATGACACCATTTTTCATTTGTTCAATAACACCTTTCTCAATTGCAGGAATATATTCTTTTGGAATAGTTCCTCCGACAATTTCATTAATAAACTCTAACCCTTCTTCTTCTGTAGGAGAAAATTCAATCACCACATGTCCATATTGACCTCGACCACCTGATTGACGAACAAACTTATGATTTGCAACAATTGTTTTTTTAATTTTTTCACGATAAGCAACTTGCGGTTTACCAACAGCTGCTTCTACTTTAAATTCGCGACGCATGCGGTCTACAATAATATCTAAATGCAATTCACCCATACCAGAAATAATCGTTTGGCCAGTTTCTTCATCTGTTTTAACACGAAAAGAAGGATCTTCTTGTGCTAATTTTTGCAAAGCAATACCCATTTTTTCTTGATCAGCTTTTGATTTAGGTTCAACAGCAACAGATATAACCGGTTCAGGAAATTCCATGCGTTCTAAAACAATTTTATGGTCCAGATCACATAAAGTATCACCAGTTGTGACATCTTTTAAGCCGATGAGTGCTGCAATATCTCCAGCTAATATTTCTTTAATTTCTTGACGGTTATTAGAGTGCATTTGTACCATGCGCCCCACACGTTCTTTTTTAGATTTTACACTATTGAAAACTGAGTCACCTGATTTAATCTGACCTGAGTAAACTCGTATAAAGGTTAAAGTACCGACAAAAGGATCTGTTGCAATTTTAAAAGCTAAAGCAGAAAAAGGGGCCTCATCTTCTGCTTTTCGAACAGCTGACGTTTCATCTTCTAAAATCCCTTCAATAGCTTTCACTTCAGTGGGTGAAGGTAAATATTCAATCACAGCATCTAAGACTGCTTGCACACCTTTATTTTTAAAAGCAGAACCACTAAAAACAGGAATAATTTCATTTGCTAACGTCCGAATACGAATACCCGTTTTAATTTGTTTTTCTGTTAAGTCACCTGTCTCTAAATACACATCCATCAGTTCTTCAGATGCTTCTGCAGCAGATTCTAATAAATGTTCACGCATTTCGTTACATTGTTGTATTAGATGATCTGGAATGTCTGCATAATCAAAAGTCATACCTTGATCTGCTTCATTCCAAATAATCGCTTTCATTTTGACTAAATCAATGACACCGGAAAAGGCTTCTTCAGAACCAATTGTCATTTGCATTGGAACAGCATTAGCACCTAAACGATCTTTCAGTTGATCAATAACCATGGTATAGTCAGCGCCCATACGATCCATTTTATTCACAAAAACCATACGAGGTACTTTATATTTATCTGCTTGACGCCATACAGTTTCGGTTTGAGGTTGCACGCCTGATGATCCACATAAGACAACAACTGCACCATCTAAAACGCGTAAAGAACGCTCAACTTCAATAGTAAAATCAACGTGACCTGGTGTATCTATAATATTCACACGATGTTCGTCAAATTGTTGATTCATGCCTTGCCAAAAACAAGTTGTGGCAGCAGATGTAATGGTAATGCCACGCTCTTGTTCTTGTTCCATCCAATCCATTGTTGCCGCGCCATCATGCACTTCTCCAATTTTATGGCTTAATCCTGTATAAAACAATACACGTTCCGTTGTGGTTGTTTTACCAGCATCGACATGTGCACAGATACCAATATTTCTATAGCGCTCTATCGGAGTTTTGCGTCCCACGATTCAATCCTCTATTTTTTATAAAATTAGAAACGGTAATGGGAGAATGCTTTATTCGCTTCAGCCATACGATGAACATCTTCACGTTTCTTGTAGGCAGATCCTTTTTTATCAAATGCATCCAATATTTCGGCTGATAATCGAAGAGCCATTGATTTTTCACTACGTTTTCGTGCTGCTTCTACTAACCAACGCATTGCTAATGTTGTTCTACGTGTTTGTCGAACTTCAATAGGGACTTGGTATGTTGCACCGCCTACGCGACGAGATTTGACTTCCACAACAGGCGCTAATGCTTCAAGCGTTGTTTCAAATACTTCTAATGGATCTTTTTTTCCACGTTCTTTTACTTTGTCTAATGCAGTATAAACAATTTTTTCAGCAATGGATTTTTTACCATCCACCATCAAATGATTAATAAATTTTGTTAGTAATTTGCTACCAAATTTATTATCTGGCAATACTTCACGTTTTGCAATCACGCGTCTTCTAGGCATGAAAAATCCTCAATAATGAATACGTCTATTTTTTATCTATCTTCAGGATATTCTGAGATATCATGATGAAATCAAAACACTCAGCCTTACTCTGATTGGTTTTTTAAAAAACCATCATTTTAATCTAGAAGACAATGAAACATTTATTATATTATAATCTTTTGCTTCATCAATCAAAATACGCAATACAGATTCATGATGAAGCGTTCAACACTCGATGAGATGAAGAGATCAATTTTTAGGTTTTTTAGTCCCATACTTTGATCGACCTTGCTTCCTATCATTAACACCTTGGGTATCCAAAGTGCCTCTGACTGTATGATAGCGAACACCTGGCAAATCTTTGACTCGCCCACCTCGAATTAATATCACACTATGTTCTTGAAGGTTATGACCTTCTCCGCCAATATAAGAAGTCACTTCAAAACCATTTGTTAAGCGCACTCGACAGACTTTTCGCAAAGCAGAGTTTGGCTTTCTCGGTGTTGTAGTATAGACCCGTGTGCAAACACCACGCCTTTGTGGACCTCCAGCTAAAGCAGGCACACCACTTTTTTTGATTTTACGTTTTCTTGCTTTGCGCACTAACTGATTAATTGTTGACATAGGAGAACATCATTTCCTCAAAAGTAAATATTGCATCCAGGCTCTACAGCCTTCATTTTGATAGCCGTTTGTCTTTGATAAAAAGGATACCACAAACAATACACGCTAAAAATATAAAACACAACCAGGCCAAACCTTCCATTGTACTATATGACAACCTAAGTCAGAAAAAATAAATTGACAATCGGTCTCATTGATAGATTATTTTTAGCAATTCAGCCATTTTATCATGATATTGATAGTGGATTTTAAAAGTGGCAGACGTTTACGTCAAGCAAGAAATGCATTTATTGCTTAAAAAGTCTCTTATTTTTTAAAAAAAGCAAATAAATTATTTTTCAACACTTTATCCATGTGTCACTGTATCATATACCGCTATGAATATCCTCCTGAAAATCATGCAAGTTTAATGGGTAATGATTCTGCAGCAATATATTGCTGCCATTTTTTAGGGCCTACCTCATGAATAGAGTTTCCTTGGGAGTCCACAGCCACAACAACAGGCATATCCTTCACTTCAAATTCATAAATTGCTTCCATACCTAACTCAGGAAAAGCAATCACTGTTGACTTTATAATCGCCTGAGACACTAAATAAGCAGCCCCGCCTACTGCCATCAGATAAATAGATTCAAAGGTTTTGATCGATTGACAGGTATCTGCACTACGCTCGGCTTTTCCGATCATACCCATTAATCCGGTTTCCTTTAAAAGTTGGTGCGTAAATTTATCCATCCGTGTCGAGGTTGTCGGCCCAGCAGGCCCGACCACTTCATCTCGAACTGGATTAACTGGCCCTACATAATAAATAAAGCGATCTTTTAAACTCACAGGCAACGCTTGCTTTGCATTTAATAAATCAATTATTTTTTTATGCGCAGCATCTCGTCCTGTTAAAATTTTACCACTTAATAATAAAATATCACCTAGTTTAAATGTTTTCATCATATTTCGACTTAATTGGCTCAAATCAACGCGTTGCATATGATCTTGACTCATTTTTTGATTTAAGGCAGGCCAAAGATTTAAATCAGGCACAGGTAATACAGCAGTTCCTGTACCATTTAACGTAAAATGAATATGTCGTGTTGCAGCACAATTGGGAATAATCGCAACGGCTTTATTCACTGCATGCGATGGATAATCTTTGACTTTGACATCTAAAACAGTCGTTAATCCGCCTAATCCTTGCGCCCCTATCCCTAATTGATTTATTTTTTCATACAATTCCAAGCGTAATACTTCAGCACGATTCTTGGGTTGACGTTGTTGTAACACTTTGATATCAATAGCGTCTAATAAAGATTCTTTTGCTAAAAGCATTGCTTTTTCGGCTGTACCACCAATACCAACACCTAAAATACCAGGTGGACACCAACCTGCTCCCATCGTCGGAATAGTTTCTAAAATCCAATCGACAACCGAATCAGATGGACATAACATCACAAATTTAGACTTTGCCTCACTACCACCTCCCTTTGCAGCAACATGCACCGATAATTGATTGCCAGGTACTACGGAATAATGAATCACGCCGGGTGTATTGTCGCCAGAATTTTCTCGAAGGCCATCAGGATCACGCACAATAGATGCGCGTAAAATATTATCAGGGTCTTGATAAGCTCTTCTAATCCCTTCATTGCAAATTTCATCTAAAGAGAGGTCAGCATTCCATCTAACGTCCATACCTATCGTTAACCAAATCGTAACAATGCCAGTATCCTGACAAATAGGTCGATGTCCTGTTGCACACATTTTAGAGTTAATTAAAATTTGCGCAATAGCATCTTTGGCTGTAGGATTTTTTTCAAGATAATACGCTTCGGTCATAGCTTGTATAAAATCAGGTGGATGATAATATGAAATATATTGTAACGCGTTAACAATACTATCAATTAAATGCTCTTGACGAATAATAGTCATAATATATCCAGATTTTATATGAAATAATCAATAACACATCATGCCAATTGTATCAAAAATATTAACGTATTGATTATTTAAATATAACATTGAAAGTGATAGGGTCAGATCATCAGTCATGATTTGATCTGAACACCATCAGTAAAAACTGATTTTTACTGATGGGCTTTAATTCGATCATAAGAATTAAATTAGAAAGGATCCCTGTTATTAAAAACCAG
The DNA here is from genome assembly GCA_015163815.1 of Endozoicomonadaceae bacterium. GTDB lineage: Bacteria > Pseudomonadota > Gammaproteobacteria > Pseudomonadales > Endozoicomonadaceae > JAAOIJ01. The sequence continues at coordinate 684 of JAAOIJ010000029.1, read as the reverse complement.
GTTTTTATATATTGAATTCAGGCAGGACTCAAAACTCATGATAAAAAACAAATTAATTGTATTTTAAACTTGATATGAAGAAACCTGCTGATATCGTGGATTTTAAAATTAAGATTCAATAGGCTCCACATTTTCTGCTTGAGGGCCTTTTGCACCTTGACCAATGGTAAACATGACATCTTGCCCCTCAGAAAGAGTTTTAAACCCTTCTCCTTGAATAGCACTAAAATGCACAAACACATCTGGGCCATTATCTCTTTGTATGAAGCCGAATCCTTTGGACTCATTAAAAAACTTTACTTTACCTTTTTCTTTTTCAGTAGACATCGTCTCACCCGTATTGCCAAATATTTTCTCTTTAATTGAGCTATGAAGAATTACAAAATAGAGTAGCCGTTAATATAGTATGTATTAACTAACAAAACGATCTTAAACTTCCCATAGTAAGTACATTCTACACCGACTTGACAGAATCGCAAACCAATATTATGAATCCTAATTGAAATCTAGGTCATAAAAATAATAATGTATTGTTTTTATTATAAATAAATAAATAAATAAATAAAATATCCTGCTTGAATTTTAATATATTAAAAATTTAAAATAACGCAACAATCTAGCTAGGGCGTGTCCTCATTCTGAATTCACCCAAATAATAGCACACGCAATATAAATCATCGCTTT
>JAAOIJ010000028.1 GCA_015163815.1 Endozoicomonadaceae bacterium | reverse complement strand
GCGTCTTTGTTGGTTTATTGCAAAGGTCTCACTTTTTATGCGTTTTTCCGTGACTTATGCAGATGACTTCTGGTTCATGCAGGCTGTATAGTTTATTTTTATCTTTTCGTTCTTGTTGTAACAAGCGCTTTATTATTGTTAATTCTTCTTAAAAGTAAGATGCTTTTTCTGTTCCTTTCATTTTTTTTTCAGATTTTATATCAGTAACAAGCAATAACTGGGAAATATTATACCACAAATTAACATATAATTCATTGAATTATATAATATTTATTACTTTTTCAGGATCGAGTAGATAACAGATGCTAAAAAAAAATCATGATGATAAAAATAAAGGATTGAATAGTGGATTCAAGCTGTGCTTTTTCCCGGTTATTCCTTTCTGTAATCGAAAACCCGGGAAAAATGAAAGAAAGCAATAAAAAACTGCACAAGCCTATTGTGTTAGAAGTGCGTGACGACAGCTTATCGCTCAGTCTGTTTTTATATTTTTATTCAGTGAGGCTTTCTGTTTGTTTGGTGTAGATTGTGTCGTCGGGCAATTTTTATAAATGAAATATAGACCGGTAGCTATCACTCCAAAACCTAATGCGGCGAAACCACGACTTATCTGACTTATCTGTCAGTTGTTTAAATTATAAGTCTTATCGATATGGCAATCTTGTGCATATAAAGCTTTTTTGAGATGATCAGACGATACATTAGATCGAGCAGAAACATAATCGCATTGTCTATCAAATAGATCTGAAAAATGATTGAAAGTGATATGCTCGGGACAACTCTCAATTTGAGGGTCAGCATTTTGAAGGAGTATATAAGTTCCTTTTTCAGAAAATAAATCTTGCGTTATTTTCTCCAAGCTAACCACTGCCTGGTTCATTATCATTGGATTCTCTCCTTGAAAATGTTGACAACAATTTTGATGTTCAGGCGTTGTATAACTTTGTTGGCAGCAATTGTTCCTTATTTTCTGACTTAACCACGTTTGATTGTTGACATGCGAATATGTTCCTGCTGGAAAATCAAGACCTTGATAAATACAAGTCGGTAATGCTAATTGATCTACAGGCACAATACAGTCTAATATTGTTTCTAAGCTATTTTCTGAGTTAAAAGTACAGTCGATCTGTGTCTTATGGATGTCATTAAACATGACAAATTGAGTCATTAGGTCTTGTTGAATCGTTTTTTTATCGTAGGTTCCAGCGGATATTTGAATACCTGGTAATGCATGATTCTCAAACCAAGTATCTTGCTTTCCAAGCAAGGGATGATTTCCACAACTACAATGATTAAGTTTGTCGAGTTGAGCAATATTAGATCTGATATTTGAAATTGAGCTATCTTCTATCCGAAAAACAAGATTAATATCACTGCTTGTAATATGTTGACATGTTGTAATGGACGATATATCTGTCAAAGGAATATTACAACCTTCTAATGCCAATGAATCATTGATATGGCGACTTGAAATTATATTAAAACGATTAAAGGAAGCTTCAAGTTCAGCTTGGCTAATCAGTTTTTGTTGTCCAAAATTCATGCCATTTGGATTCTTACAGATTGAACTTGAAATCGGAGATATCGGTGCAGCCTTAATGACTTGTGAATAATTCGTATTTTTAATCACTGTTAATAGGCTATCAACTGCCGGTTGCATATGATTCCCTAGCGTACTCCCTAGTATACTTCCGACCATACCGCCGGTTATAGTTGAAATACCTTTGATATAATTCGGTAGTTTTCTATTGTAATAATTTTCTAGTATATTGGTTGCTTTGTCAGTTATTTTGTAACCTAAATAACCACCTATAGAACCCACAATAGAACTTACAATATACCCCATATACCCCCCACTGAGCGCTGTTGTAGCAATAGAGAGAGCATTTGGATGTTTTTTTTGCGTTTTTTCTGAAATAGTGCAGGCGACTCCAAAATCGAAAGCTATTTTTGTAGCAAGATGAGCTGCGGTTGCACCGAGTGTTGATACTGTGATATCAAATAATGTTTTGTCCTCAGTGGAGATCAACATAGGTGCCAAGGCCACACCAAACGCTGTACCTACAGCTATTCTAGTAGAAACATCCCAAGCTTTATTATAAAGCCATGATCCATTATGATGTGTCTTACTTAACTTTGAGATATCTTGTATTTTTTCAGATGACCCAGGTGTAGCATAGCAATTGAGTAAAGAACCTGGTGTGAATAGGATGATAAAAAACACAATACGTGTTAATACTGCTTGATAATACATTGTAAGTCTCTTTTGTTGAAATGGAGTGCTTGATTAGGTGTTATTCGGTGTCTATGTCTCTAATAGGTGTCTTATTACAGTACCATCTACTAACTAAATGTGGGATATGATGCCAGAAAACCTAGATGAGCAGGATTTATTCCGAACACTGTATCGCCGATCTTTTATGATTTTATAATATGATCGATATAATTCAATTTATAGGCGAATCATTATACATAAGATTGTTTTATTTTACAATGCCTTTTCAAGTTCAACAGTAAAACCTTGGCTATCGCTAAAAAGCAGTCAAATGCTAATCATTCGTATCACTTCTTTTTATCAAAAAAAGAAGAAGAATGATATGGCTTCTCAACATTTGAAAGCAAAAGCGATTTCAAATTCACATCTGCTTGTCAAAGCATTATTCTGTTAAGGCAATAGGAAAAGCATTGCAAAGATCTTTTTCTACGATTGCAAGAGAGATTCTGTATCATACTAAAGGGAGACAATATAATGATCAACAAACTCATCAATTAGTGTAAGAATGAGGGTTAAAGGTAAGCAGAAAACTTTATAAAATAATCCCTAGTATGATGAAATATATTGATATTTTGATAAAAAAATGGATTTCTGGCCAAGTTTCAGACCGATTGAGATTAGGCAATAGATAGATTAGTCATGAAATGATTGATCAATATATTAAAAAAAAAGCGCACTAAGATCAGATTTATACAAATATTGAAGGCATAAAAGTAAAAAATATTGCACTAGACAAGAAAAAACATCGAGTCGAAGGCTTATTTAATCGAATAGATATTACAAAAAGACCGATTATTTTCGATGAAAAATCTCGTATTGGAGACTGGGAAGCAGATGCTATTATAATCGACCTTGAAAAACCTATCAATGTTTCCCAGATTTTATATCAGACATAACCAATAACTGAGAAATATTATACTACAGGTTAATCTGTATCTAATGGAAATTATGATATTTACTTATTTTTTAGTATAAAATTTTTCAGAATTATCAGCAATATTTTATTATTTTTAGATTGAAAGCATATGCTCATAGTCTGATGACAAAAAATGCTTGAAGGAACTTTTTATTATAAATCATATCATATAGATATCAGTTAAAATTCATGCTAGGGCCTGTCCTCAATCTGAAAATCATTTATAGATTGAGGATGCTCTCTTGTTTGAGTTATGTATATATTCTGAGACCTTTGCAATAAGAGAATAAATTTTAAATAATTTTTATTTTTATTTTTTTTCAAAAAAAATGATAAAAT
>JAAOIJ010000027.1 GCA_015163815.1 Endozoicomonadaceae bacterium | reverse complement strand
GATTTCTACTATTAGAAGGCATTCATCATTCGGCTGTTGATTATTTAAAAAAATCAGGCTATCAAAATGTTACAACTTTACCGCATACTTTATCAGACTCAGAGTTAAAAAAAGAACTACAAGATACTCATTTTATCGGTGTTAGATCACGAACACAAATAAATGAATCACTATTATCACATGCCCCTAAATTATTAGGTATCGGTTGTTTTTGCATTGGATTTGATCAAATCAATTTAGACGCTACAGCTCAAAAAGGGATCCCTGTTTTTAATGCCCCATACTCAAACACACGATCTGTTGCTGAATTAGTCTTAGCTCAAGCCATTCTATTATGCCGATCTATTTTAGAAAAAAATAATCAAATGCATCAAGGTCTTTGGAAAAAAAATGCAATCAATGCATTTGAAATTCGCGGAAAGAAATTAGGTATTGTTGGGTATGGCAACATTGGCATACAACTCAGCGTCTTGGCAGAATCATTCGGTTTATCTGTGTGTTATTATGATACTGCTACTAAATTACCGATAGGTAATGCCATGCCAAAAACGTCTTTAAAAGCATTACTGCAAGACTCTGATATTATATCTTTGCACGTTCCTGATCATCGTGAAACACATAATCTGATCAATGCTGAAACATTAGGTTATATGAAAAAAAATGCTGTTTTAATTAATGCTTCTCGTGGATTAACAGTCGATTTAGAAGCCTTAGCAGATGCTTTAAAAACCAATCAAATTATGGGGGCTGCTATCGATGTTTTTCCTGAAGAACCTCAAACGAGCCAAGCGCCTTTTCAATCACCATTACAAAATATACCGAATGTATTACTCACGCCTCATATTGGCGGGAGCACTCAAGAAGCTCAAGCCAATATTGCCATTGAAGTCACTGAAAAATTAATTACCTTTTGCGATAACGGTTCCACTTTGACTTCTTTAAATTTTCCAGAAGTCTCTTTACCTGATCACCCTGAAAATTATCGTATTTTACATATTCATGATAATACTCCAGGTGCTATGGCGCGTATTAATGAATTATTTTCATCTCATAATATGAATATCAATGCACAATTTTTACAAACTAAAAACACGATTGGTTATGTCGTCACAGATGTAAGTAAAGCAAAGCATACGGAGATTATCACTTATATTAAAAAATTAAGCGCATTACCAGGCACAATTCGAGCACGTTTATTACACTAAAATGAAGCATTAAATTCATCCGGCAATAAATCATAAAACGGCTGTTTAGGATTAGACAGCACTAAAATAAAGGATAACAAACCTCTTTTAGCACATTGATATTGCCCGGTTTTAAAGAGTGTTTCTAAAGAGACTAAATAAAGAATGCCTTTTTTTAGCGTGATGACATTTAATCTATTTAAACACGCTAAATAATCATGTCGTTTTTTTTTCATTAAAAAAATGGGGATTTTTTGTAAGTTAGCAATAGTGTAAATCGCTTGATCTAAAAAATCACCTTGATGCAATAAATCACTTAAATGCAACAAAATACGTAATTCTCGACTCATGACCCATACAACATTTAACCATTCTGTGGCGTCCGCTTGCAAGTAATTAAAAATACGCAAAACTTGTTTTGTATCACCTTTTAAGAAGGCATCAATTAATTTAAAAATATCATACTGTGCGCTATCTTCAACAAGCTGTGTAATATCCTGCATTGTCACTTTCTTATGTTCTAAAATCAGTGGTAATTTTTCTATTTCTTGCGATGCGGCTAATAAATTGCCTTCTGTATTTTCTGCTAATAACATGAGTGCGTCATAAGAAATGGTTAACCCTATTTGTTTCACGCGTTCATTTAACCACTGAATCAAGGCACGACCTTCAATTTTCCATACTGGAATCCAGGTTGAGTTAGGCTCTAACATCGAAAACCAAGCACTTTTTTCCATCGCTTTTGTAAATTTTGAAAAAACAAATAATAAAATATGATGATTGGTTTTTTTATTCAACCAAAGTGATAATATTTTTTCAGCTTGGCGTGTGATTTGACCTGTTTCATAAATACGTAATTCAATACATTGTTTATCTGAAAACAAAGAGGGGTAATTGATCATAGACTCTAAAACCTGCCAATCAAATCCTTGTTCAATATGATAAATAATATGTTCTTGATACCCTTGTTCATACGTTTTTTTTCGAATTTTATGACAGGCTTCTTCTTTTTGAAAAATTTCTTCTCCTGTAATAAAATACACAGAAGATAATTGGTCTAACGCTTTATGCAATTGTGCGGCTTGTACTTTCATTCAGGCTACTAATTAATGAATCATCATCCAATTGACTTCAATACGATCAAGCCAATAAAAAAAGAGCTATTCAATCAAAATCATGGATTGACTGGTTTCGCGCATACAACGACATGAAAGATAGTATGCTCTATAAGGCGATTTTACAGGAATATAGGCTATATGGAAAGCAATACTCTGCTACAATGAGTGATCAGTACGCAGACAATGATGTCGGAAAACGAGCACCGGTGATCGAGGTAATTCTTTGAATCGATCCTTTACGATAAGGATGACGTTCTTTACGTGTATATAATTTACGATTCGGTGTAAAAGGAATGACAACATAGGCACAGGCTAGAAATGATTTTTCTTCTTCCATACTAAGGATAGCCACTTCTGGCGCAATATAGATTGTTTCTCCAGGACCTTGAACCATTTGTATATTCATCATAACACCACTGCATTAAATAATTGTTAAAATATGAGTTATATTATAGCTTATATCTTGAAAAATGCAAATTATTCTATTATAATAACAGCCCTATCTTATTATAAATTATATCATTTTTAACATATTTTGCAAAAAACGTCTTTCACAATAAATACAGGTTAAAGCTGTATTTTCCTTTTGTTGTAATAATTTAAATTTTGAGACAATGGCTTCATCATGTGTAATACAATTTAAATTAGGGCAAGCAAATAAACCTTCTATGCTATCAGGCAATTTCATTTTATCTTTTTGCATGATTTTATAATGCTGAATAAGATTAATGGTGGCATTTGGTGCAAAAATAGCTAATTTATCGGCTTCTTTTTTTGCAAACAAACGACTCTCTATTTTAATTAAATCTTTTAATTGCATAATTTTACTGGGTAAATTAAATCCAACTGTAATACGCGTTTTTGATTCTAATAATTGTAAATTTTTTAAAATTTTAAGTCCTTGGCCTACAGGAATATGATCAATAACCGTTCCATGACAAATAGCTTCAACTTGATGTACGGTTGTTTTGATAGAATTCATGTTAATGTCCCCCAATGAGCTTGTTTATTTAACAGTAATGTCAATAATGCCATACGAGCATACATGCCATTGGTCGCCTGTTGAAAATAGTAAGCAAACGGTGTGTGATCAATGGCCAGTTCAATTTCGTTTAGTCGAGGTAAAGGATGTAAGATTTTCATATTGCTTTTAGCTTTTTTTAACATTGCTTTTTTCAATAAATAAGGGGTGACTAAATATTGGTATTCTGTATCATCTAATCGCTCTTGTTGAATACGTGTCATATAGATGATATCAGCTTGTGGTATTGCTTTTTCTAAATGAGAATAAACTTCATACGCGATGTGATTGTGATCTAAATCTTCAATCAAGTATTGCGGCAACTGTAATCCTTCTGGTGCAACAAAAATAAACTGTACTTTAAAATAAGAGAGCGCATGAATCAGTGAATGCACTGTTCTTCCATATTTTAAATCGCCAACACACAGAATGGTTAATCCATCAAGAGTATTCTGAGATTCATAAATACTAAATAAATCAAGCACTGTTTGCGTTGGATGCTGATTTGAACCATCTCCAGCATTAATAATCGGAACAGATGATAATTGAGAGGCTAAATACGCAGAACCTTCCTTAGGGTGACGTAAAATGATCGCATCGACATAAGATGAAATAACACACATCATATCGGATAAACTTTCACCTTTACGTGAAGAAGTATTCTCATTATTATCAAAACCGATCACATGCCCTCCAAGACGTTTAATTGCAACATCAAACGATAAGCGAGTGCGAGTAGAAGGTTCCATAAAACAACTACCAATCACTTTACCGGATAAAGCATTGGGCATGCCATGTGTTTTCATATACAAAATAGCTTGAATCAAATCTTCTAACATCATACGATCAAATTGTGATAATGACAGAATATGATTATTAAATAATTGATTTTGAATATTAGAAAACATAAGGCCTCATAATCCAAATCTTTCAATCTTTTCGTAGGAAAGATTTCAATAGCGTTACAAAAAAGAATATGCAGAGTAGTATAGCAAATGATTCAGATAGATCGGATTATTATTCAAAAAAATCAGTTAAAACGTGCCATATTAGATTGTATTTTTCAACATATTTCTGACAATTTATAATAAAAATCAATTCAATAGGTTTTTTTTAAGTCAGAAACTTCATTTTGATTCATTCAACCATAAAGCAATACCTGAAAGATTTGTCTATTCTTCGCATCACTTGATTAGGGCGTGTCCTCATTTTGAATTTACTAGAATAATAGCACACGCAATATAAGTCATCGCTTTAAAATGCCTAGCTAGCTTATCAAAACGAGTTAAATACTTCTAAAATGTTTTAATCTAGCCAATAAATTTTCAACAAGATGCCTTGATTTATAAATATTTTTTTAAAATGAATAGCAGGTTTTTTTAGTGTTAGAACGTTTTGGAATCATAGCTTCCATTCCTAATTGTTTTGCTTGTTCTCGAATTAATTTAGAATCATATCCTTTATCGGCTATAAAATAGTCAGCTTCTTTTATTTTTATCATCAGACTGAGACCTTTGCAATAAGACAATAGAAGTGCATGAAATGATATGTTTCATTAAAATAATGTAAAAAATGAAGCCGTTTATGTGTTTTTTTAATCAAAAAGCT
>JAAOIJ010000026.1 GCA_015163815.1 Endozoicomonadaceae bacterium | reverse complement strand
TTTTTCAATTATTTGAATTATTCCTGCAAGTTATGCATTATATTTTTATAGTTTCTTGTTAAATCAAGAAGGAGTAAATAATGAAAAATTTTAATTATAAAGTCATCATGATTCTTTGGGCTTTAATGGCGGCATGTCAAAGTATAGCAGGAGAAGAAAAAAGCAGTACTGTACAACTAGAGAAAGATTATGATAGAAAAAAACATGCATTAATCAAGCCAGAACATATTTTGGATTTAAGTGACTGGAACAATGAACAAGCGCAGGTTACGATATCATATGAGTATAATGGTAATAATGTTGAGATTAGAGCTGTTATTTCAGAGCATAAATACTATGAAATGATTAGTAAGCTACACAAAAGCAAAAACGAAACAACTCCTGCTTTGTATATTACAACAGTCAAAAAATCTTCACAAGCAATGTATGAGGAAAAAGGAGTCTTGGCTTATTTGCCTGATAGACTCATAGGTTCAGTCCCAGTAGGCTCTGTTTCATCAAGGGGCTCGCTATTTCAAAGATGGTATAATCATACAGGGTGGAACAATTCTTGGCGCATTCAGAATGTGATCGAAGTTGCTAATCATGAAGTAAGCAATGAAGATAAATTTACAGTTTTATCAAATAAGCTTGATCAAGTTGTTAATGCAAATTTTTATCATGATTTGAAAGAAAAAACGTCTAGTATCACTTTAGATCATCTTCATCTTCGTAATGTAGAAACAATACATCTGCAAGATTCTTCTGATATACCTTACTGTATAGCTATAGGCGAAACAGTGGGGGGTTTATATCATCCACAGAAAGCACAAGCACAGTCAAAATTAATTGAATTTTATTCTGATAATTATGATATTTGTAAAATGCTTAATCTTGCCGTTGCAGCAAATTATCCTGTTTCTATTTATGCTTCTAACGAAAGATATAGTGTTATCCATCCATTTCTCTCTTTTGTGACTGGAGATACTTTTTCATCGCATGAAACAGAAGTGTTGCAAGTTGGTTTTTATAATGTAGCCCACACGCAAAACCTCAAGATGGCAGAACAACTATATGTGGCTGAAGAAAAACCAGTAGAATTCCCAACCTTTGCGACAGCAACGCCAATCAATAGAATGCTTACAGGTCTATTCGATGCATACTTATTAGCCACAGAAACGAACGAAGATCTACTACTGTATGGGTTCTCCGAAGCTTTTATAAAAATGACGCTGAAATACTTAGATAAGACTACAGTATCAGCATTCACCTGTAAAGATTTCGACTTTTTATATAAGGAAATTGTATTAGCGCATGATGCAGAGACCTTTGAAAAGGCATTGAGTATAATTAAGGCGACTGCAGAAGAGCTTCCAGTTACTTCTACTTCTACTTCTACTCCTACTCCTACTCCTACTCCTACTCCTACTCCTACTCCTCCGGTAGCAAACACAGGGGCTGGACTGGATATTGCAGCGCTTCAAAGAGCAGAATTATTGAAGCGGGGAAGAAAATAATAAGATCTATCTTCTTTTATTCAAAATAAAAGATTGTCAGCTTATCTCTTCATTGTGTTATCAATTGATAACACAATGAAGAGATAAGCTTTTTTTACAATGATTATATGGCAATAGGCGCTTTAATTGCATGATGAGACTGATAATTGATGAGTTTAAAGTCATCATAACAAAAATCAAAAATATTGTTAATCTTTGGATTTAATTGTATAGATGGTAAAGGGAAAGGTTTTCGATTTAATTGTTCTTTTGCTTGTTCTATATGATTTGAATATAAATGAACATCTCCAAATGTATGAATAAATTCGCCTACTTTTAAGTTGCAAACTTGTGCTACCATGCAAGTTAATAATGCATAAGAAGCAATATTAAATGGAACACCTAAAAAAATATCAGCACTTCGTTGGTAAAGTTGGCAAGATAATTTACCGTCTGCAATATAAAACTGAAATAAACAGTGGCAAGGTGGTAAAGCTTGATAACCTTGTTGAGCATTATCTTGAGGAGATTTTAATTCATCTGGTAAGACACTAGGGTTCCACGCACTGACAACTAATCGTCTAGAGTTTGGGTTTGTTTTAATATCTTGAATAACTTGAGTAATTTGATCGATTGTTTCATTGTTTTTGCCTTTCCAGGATCGCCATTGTTTTCCATATATAGGTCCTAAATCACCGGTATCAGTCGCCCAGGCATCCCAAATGGACACATGATGATCATTTAAATATTGTGTATTTGTGTCTCCTTTTAAAAACCACAATAACTCATGAATAATAGAGCGAAGATGACATTTTTTTGTGGTGATTAAAGGAAAACCTTTTGATAAGTCGAAGCGTATTTGTTTTCCAAATAAGCTCCATACGCCGGTTTGCGTTCTATCTGTTTTATAATAGCCGGAGTGTATTAGTTTCTTTAATAAATTAAGATATATTTGCATAATTAACCTGTGTATTGACAACCAATAGATGTTTTTCAGTATGCTAAATATGCTATTACTTCCTTATATAGAGCGAGTTATAGATTAGCTTATCGTAACAAAAAAGAACGTATTTGTCTTGAATTTTGTTTCATAGCATAGGCTTTAATTGTCAATCAATTTTAGTTTTTGTTTGTAAGAATAATATAGTAATAACACACCAAAACCTATCATAGGAATGGTTAACAATTGTCCTTGTGTGAGAGAGTAATATATCAAACCTAAATGACTATCTGGTTCTCGATAAAACTCTATAAAAAATCGAGATAAAGCATAACCTAGTATAAAAAATGCTGACACAGAGCCTGTTGGTTTTTTTCTTGCTGAAAAAATCCAGAGTGTGATAAATAAAAAGATACCTTCAAAAAACATTTCATATAATTGTGAAGGATGTCTAAGCGCTTGTTTCGGGTCATCTGGAAACATCATAGCCCAAGGTATTGTCGTGATTCTGCCCCATAATTCTCCGTTGATGAAATTGCCTAGTCGACCTAAACCGATTGCTAATGGGATTAATGGTGTGATAAAGTCAGTTAGTTTTAAAAAGGATAGTTTGTGTATTCGACTATAATATAATAATGCAAGCCCTACGCCTAAAAAGCCGCCATGAAAAGACATGCCTCCCTTATGTATTGCTAAAATTTGTATAGGGTTTTCAAAATAAAATAAGCTTTGATAAAAAAGAATATAACCTAATCTTCCTCCCAGAATCATACCGATACAAGCATAAAAAATCATATCGTTCCATTGTATATTATTCAATTGATGGTGTTTCTTAATACGATAGCGACCTAACAACCAAGCGATTAAAATACCTAGAAGATACATGATACCGTACCAGTGGATCTGTACGGGGCCTATTTGATAAAAAATGGGATTAATCTGCGGGTAATGGATCATCAGTATTATGTCATTCAGTTAATTAAAACATTAGAGGTATAATTTAATCAATAAAGCAGCGCTAATAACAAGCAAAATACAACCTATAAAGTTTTGTAAAGTATGCGTTTTGAGTTTATAGCTGACAAAAACACCTAATTTAGAAGCAGGCAGGCTGCCTGCGATAATACAGAGTAAAGCCGGCCAGTATACATATCCAAAGGTGTGTTCAGGTAAATTCGCATCATGGTAATATAATATAATATAACTACAAGTGCCCATCAAGGCAACAGGCATGGTGCAGGCTGAAGCTGTTGCAATACATTGATGTACAGGAAATCTAAGGTGCAATAAAATAGGGATTGTCATAAAAGCGCCGCCTAATCCTGATATTGCAGCAATACAAGAAATGATAATACTGATAAAAACTAATGCGATATTTTTTATTGTTGGTATTTTTAATGTATATTGTACCTTTTGTTGAGGTCTTTTTTTGCTTTGAAATGATTGAAAAGCTGCCAATATGCAAAATAAAGCTAAGACATGCGTCAGGATGGTACTGTCAATGAAAGCAATTAAAAAACCACCTAGCCAGCTGCCTAGTAGCAGGCCTGGTGTGAGTAATAAAAACAGTGAAACATTAATAGAGCCTTTACGATAATGCTGCCACGTTGTATTAGCGCTAGTAAACACCATGGATGCTAAGGCAGTTCCAATGGCCATTTGTGTTGCGATATGATGAGATATATCAGTAGCAGATAATGCAAAAATCATAGTAGGAACCAGTATCAGCCCCCCATTTCCCATTAATCCAGCTAGAAAGCCAGTTAAGCTTCCTATGAAGAAGTAAAGGATTAAAAACATATGATGATTTTCAAAGTCAATACTCTATGGTGAGATCTGTTTCATGGAAGCCTATGCTCATGAACCTTATTATTAATTGATGGTTTCTATTTTTTTAGTATAATATGAATCTATCATGAAATACATTCGAGTGGCTCGCATTATTTGATATATAATCAAGCAGTGCTAGGCTAGTATAGCATTACTACGCAAATATATTTGATTATCTGATAGACTATTATGAATCATTCTTTTTTACATCATCTATTGAATTGATTTTTTAAATGAAAAAAATGACACGTCATATCAATATTCAGTATTCTTCAGAACAAATGTTTGATCTAGTCAATGATGTAGAACAATACCCGTATTTTTTACCGAGTTGTGTGATGGCTAGTATTGAAAAAAAAAGCTATACAGAGATGCAAGCAACATTAGTCGTTGCTTATTTGGGGATTCAAACACAACTCATAACCAAGAATAGGTTTGAAAAAAATAAATGGATTACCATGGAGTTAATCCAAGGGCCTATAAAACATTTATTTGGGCAATGGACTTTTACTGCTATGACAACTCAAGACTGCCGAATAGAATTTAAATTAATGATTCAATTGCACTCAAACCTTATCAACCGACTTTTTCATCGTCTTATAGAAGAATATGCACAAAAAATGGTCGATGCATTTATTCAACGTGCACATCAAATATATGGAGACTGACGATTGACAATTGAAGTTGAAATCATTTATGCAACAACTGAATGTGTATCACGTTGTACTTTTTTGGTTCCATTGGGCACAACAGCCTATGACATAGTTGAGCTATCTGAGTTTAAAAAATTGCATAAAAACACACTAAAAAATGAATTAACTATTGGTGTTTATGGTAAAAAAATAATACAACCAGACGCTTATCTTGTGCAAGCAGGGGATCGCATTGAGCTGTATCGTTCTACAACTCGCGACGTGAAAAAGAAACAATTAAAATAAAAAAATGAATATTATTTCGTATAATACTTGACTTCGTTTCTGTAAAACGGTTAAATTATGCTACTGAACCGTTTTGAGTTGCCCAGATAGCTCAGTCGGTAGAGCAGAGGACTGAAAATCCTCGTGTCGGCAGTTCGATTCTGCCTCTGGGCACCATTTTATGAAGGTAATACGTTGCCTTTATGATGGCTTGGTTATTTTTTCAAATATTATTTTTCTTTCGAATAATTGTTCTAATATCTTTTTATACTGCATTAATTTTTCTTTTTCTTTTTCTACAATAGCCGCTGGCGCACGCTGAATAAATTGTGGCTGACTTAATTTATTTTCAATTCTTATTTGTTCTGATTTGTTTTTTTCTATTTCTTGATCTAATCGTATTAATTCTTGATCAGTATTGATTAAATCTGTTAAAGGCACGATTAATTCAAGTGTGCCAACTAATTCTGTCGTACCAATCAAGTCAGTTGTATCGTCATTATTTAAGATTATTATTTTATCTAAGTTGCTGATTTTAATTAATAAATCAGTGTTTTGTTGAATTCTTTTTTGATCCAATAAAGTAGCATGCTTGCAAAAGACAGTAAAGCTTTGACGATATGCAACTTTCATTTTTTTTCGAATACTACGCATTGCGCTAATCATCACTTGAAGCCATTCCATTTCATCTTCAACTTGCGCATTCATTTTATTTTTGTCGCATTCTGGATATGCCTGCATCATAATGCTGTCTTGATTTGATATATCAGGAAGCAGTAATTTTATTTTTTGCCAAATTTCCTCAGTAATAAAGGGGATGAATGGATGTGCTAAGCGCAAAGCTGTTTCTAAAACATAAATTAAAACAGAGCGTGTAATCTGTAAAGAAATGGGGTCGCTAGTTTTATCCATCAAGATCGGCTTGGTTAATTCTAAGTACCAATCACAATAATCATGCCAAATAAAGCTATAAATTGATTGACTGACTAAATCTAATCGAAATTGATCCATATGATTGCAAACTGACTCGATAGTGTGTTGTAATCGACTGATAATCCATTGATCAGATAAAGAAGAGGATTGAATGTTTGTTTCAGATGAAAAATGACAGTTTTTATTTTCAGTCTGTAATATAACATAACGCGATGCGTTCCATATTTTATTACAAAAATTTCGAAATCCAGTTAGGCGATTCATATCCCAATTAATATTGCGACCTGTGGAAGCTAAAGAGTACAACGTATATCGCAAAGCATCTGTTCCGTGAGGTAATATGCCATTTGGAAAAGCTTTTTTCGTTTGTTTAGCAATTTGATCAGCTAAGTGTGGTTGCATCATATTCATCGTTCGTTTCTGAACTAAATCGGACAAGCTAATCCCATCAATCATATCTAAAGGATCTAATACATTTCCTTTTGATTTAGACATTTTTTGTCCATTTTCATCTCGAATGAGGCCATGAATATAAACCGTTTCAAATGGGATAGCAGGTTTATTATCCGCTGTTTTAACTAGATGTAGACTCATCATGATCATTCGAGCTACCCAAAAAAAGATAATATCAAAGCCTGTTACTAACACTTGCGTTGGATGAAAAGTGGCTAATTTTTCTGTTTGATCAGGCCAACCGAGTGTACTAAATGTCCATAATGCAGAAGAAAACCAAGTATCAAAAACATCTTCATCTTGTACTAAGATCACGTTATCTTCTAATTGATATGTTTTACGAATAGCTTCTAGGTTTTCTCCAACATAAATATGGCCTTCAGGATCATACCATGCTGGAATACGATGTCCCCACCATAACTGTCTAGAAATACACCAATCTTGAATATCTTTCATCCAAGCTAAATATAAATTTTCATATTGCGAAGGAATAAAGGTGATTTTTTTTGTTTTAACTGCAGTGATGGCAGGTTTTGCTAAAGATTCCATGCTGATAAACCATTGATCAGTTAAAAAAGGCTCAATGATAGAACCAGAGCGATCTCCAGTTGGGATATTCATTTTATGTGGTATTATTTTATCAATAACCTCTTGTTTTTTTAATATGACTAAAATTAATTGTCGTGCTTTTATACAATTTAAGCCATGAAATTCTTTTGGAATGTGTATCGTAGTTGTTGTGTCAAGTATCCCTTTTAGATTAAAAACTTCAGCTTGTGTTAGCAAAGTGGCTTTTTTATTTAAAATGTTAATCAGTGGTAAATGATGACGTTTTGCCATTTCATAATCATTAAAATCATGCGCAGGTGTTATTTTAACGCAGCCAGTTCCAAAGTCACGTTCAACAGCTGAATCAGCTATTATCGGAATTAATCGATTCACAAGAGGAATGCGTACTTTTTGGCCAATTAAGTGTTGATATCGATCATCTTCTGGATGAATAGCAATAGCTGCATCACCCAGTAGTGTTTCAGGTCGCGTGGTAGCTATGACTAAAAAATGAGCACTATTTTTTATTTTTTGATTGGATTCAATCGCATATCGCAGATAGACTAATTCACCTGTTTTTAATTCATTTATCACTTCTAAATCTGAAATAGCCGTTTGTAAGGTTGGGTCCCAGTTAATTAATTTTTTGCTTCGATAGACTAAGTCTTCTTGATATAGTTGAATAAAAGCAGTCGTGACAGATCGACTTAAGCTATCATCCATTGTAAATTTTTCTGTACTCCAGTCAACAGAAGTCCCTAATCGACGCATTTGCTTTGTAATCGTATGGCCTGATTTATTTTTCCATTCCCAGATTTTTTGAACAAAGGCTGTGCGACCTATCGTATGTCTAGAGGTGTTTTCTGCTTGCTGTAATTGACGTTCTACTAGCATTTGCGTGGCAATTCCAGCATGATCTGTGCCAGACTGCCATAATGTTCGAAACCCTTTCATTCGCTTATAACGCGTCAAGGCATCTATAATAGATTGCTGAAAGGCGTGCCCCATATGTAATGTTCCGGTTATATTGGGAGGAGGAAGCATTGTACAAAAAGAAGCCCCTGTATTTTTTGGAGCAAAGTAATTTTTTTCTTGCCAATATTGATACCAGTTTGATTCAATTGATTTAGGTGTGTACGTTGTATCCATATATAGCTCTCAAGGCAATATCTTCATGGTAATATGTGTCTATATTTTTCAATAGAATAGTATTATAGTGTATGGCATGATTCTAACAGAACGCATTAAAAAATTCTTTAAGCATTAAACTATTGCTCCAAATGACGAAACTCTGAAGCAGGAATTGTTCCATACGATTAGCTTATCGGGTTATTATGCTAATATTCAAGATTCTAGCAAATTAATAGAGCATGTTTTTAATCAAGGAGAACTCAATATTATTAGAAAATATGTATTTTATGCTATAAATCATGCTATGGCCATGATTATGAAAAAAACAGCCTATAATAAAGGCTGGATTATTGGATATGATCCTCATCTCACTTTTCAATGTATTATTTTTTACATTGAAAATATAATACAAACAGATAATATCTCACCTCTTCAAAGCACAATAAACGATCCCTGGGAAACAATAACGCAATTTATGTATAAAAATTGGAAGGAACTTTATT
>JAAOIJ010000025.1 GCA_015163815.1 Endozoicomonadaceae bacterium | reverse complement strand
CTGCTTTGCGCACTGGCTTTTTAGCAACTACTTTCTTAGCTGCTGCTTTGCGCACTGGCTTTTTAGCAACTACTTTCTTAGCTGCTGCTTTGCGCACTGGCTTTTTAGCAACTACTTTCTTAGCTGCTGCTTTGAGAACGATCTTCTTAGGGGCTACTTTCTTTTTCAAGGTTGGTTTTCGAACAGCCTTTTTAGCCGATGCAGGTTTTTTGGAAGCTAAACTCTTTACTAATTCAAGCTCTATTATACTCATAGCTATCTCCTTTAGCACGTGCTCTCTAGGTACCCGATCATGCGATATGTTATGAATTGTTTCTAGGGAGCTACCCGTTGAAACACATATAGCATCATCATTAAACATTCACTTTAATCTTTTAAAAGCAAGCTAAGCATGGACTATAAACAAAATACATTTAATGTCATCCTATATTACCATTGTACACAAAAAATAATCATTAACTCAATATTATTCGCATAGCAATATTCAACGCATTATCATCATTATGCCTTATGACATCTTTTAAAAAAACAGTATAACTAATTAAAAAATAGATAATTTAAACAATAAATGCAAATTTATTAGCATGATCTTTCAAAAAAAATAAAAAAACAATCTCAATTATCCAGAAATTAAAGCACTTATGGTGACAAGCGACTAATCTCCCAGGCAAGGTTTTTACTGCGCTTATAGATAAAACGATCATGCAATCGATGCTCGCGTCCTTGCCAAAACTCAATAGCAGTTGGACGCACTAAATACCCACCCCAGAAAGGTGGGCACATCATTTTTTTTGATTGCCATTTCTCACTTTCAAATTGATAGTTTTTTTCTAATTTTTTTCGATCTGAAATAACACAACTTTGATGAGAGCTCCATGCACTGATTTGACTGCCTCTTGAGCGTGATAAAAAATAATCATTTGAGATCTTCGGATTAACTTTTTCAGCCACACCTTGTATATTCACTTGACGTTCTAATTTTGACCAAAAAAATGACATTGCAATTTGTTGATTTAATTCTAAATTTTTAGACTTATTACTATGGTAATTCGTATAAAATATAAAACCTTCATCAGAATATTGCTTTAAAAACACATGACGAAGAGCAGGTCTTCCTAACGCATCAATTGTAGCCAAACTCACTGTTTCTGGATTTAAAATGCATTGTTTAGCTTCTTCAAACCAGGTTTTAAATTGCTTCATAGGATCTAAGTTTAATTCAGATCGATTTAATGTGTTTTTAAATTCAAGCATCACTATAATTCACATCACTGATTGTTTAACATTGACTGCGTTACTGGTCTTGTATACGCTATAATATTGCCTATTTAAGTGCCTAATAATGAATGCAATAGACGAACGATTGATTGATTGATTTTCAAAAAAATAGAACCCTTCTTTTCAATACATTTTTACAAATAGATTTTATAATGACTCTGCTGTATAATATTGCTTTTAATACACTTCTATTCACCGACAATTTATTTTATAGCGAGCTTAATATATTATGGCCACGATTGCTACTGTGATTGCTAGAGAAATATTAGATTCTAGAGGCAATCCAACTGTTGAAGCAGAAGTACATCTCACGAGTGGTGAAATAGGTAGAGCTTGCGCACCATCAGGGGCTTCAACTGGCTCTAAAGAAGCTTTAGAACTGAGAGATCAAGACCCTCGCCGATATCTAGGTAAAGGGGTTCAAAAAGCAGTTCAACAAATTAACACACTGTTTAATACGAATCTTACTCAAAAATCCGCATTAGAGCAAAATCAAATTGATGCCTTAATGATCGAGCTAGACGGAACAAAGAATAAATCAAAACTAGGTGCTAACGCTATTTTAGCAGTATCTCTTGCTACAGCAAAAGCCGCAGCAAAATATAAGAAGATACCATTATTTCAACATTTCGCCAATTTAAGCAATACAAAACCACCTTATCGACTACCTTTGCCTATGATGAATATCATTAATGGTGGAGCACATGCTGATAATAACATTGATATTCAAGAGTTTATGATTCAACCTGTTGGAGCAACAAGTTTTAAAGAAGCATTACAAATGGGAGCTGAAATTTTTCATGCTTTAAAAACAGTATTACATCAAGACAATTTAAATACAACAGTAGGCGATGAAGGCGGATTTGCGCCTTATCTAGAATCAAATGAAGCGGCATTGCAAATGATTATAGAAGCCACTCAAAAGGCTGGATATCGACTAGGCCATGATATTACGCTTGCTTTGGATTGTGCAGCCTCTGAATTTTTTAAAAACAAAACATACCACTTGAAAAGTGAAAATAAACAATTTAATGCCATTGAATTCACAAACTATCTACAAAAACTAACACAAAAATATCCTATCACGTCTATCGAAGACGGTTTAGATGAAGAAGACTGGACTGGATGGGAATACATGAGTCAACAATTAGGTCAAAAAATTCAGTTAGTTGGCGATGATTTATTTGCAACAAATCCAATATACCTGAAGCAAGGCATTGATTTATCGATTGGCAATGCTATTTTGATTAAATTCAATCAAATTGGTACTTTATCGGAAACACTGCATACCATTCAATTAGCAAAACAACACGGGTATCGCACTATCATTTCACATCGTTCTGGAGAAACAGAAGATGTGACCATCGCTGACTTAGCGGTAGGAACTAACGCCGGACAAATCAAAACAGGTGCTTTATCTAGATCAGATCGTGTTGGAAAATACAATCAACTCCTACGAATTGAATCATTACTAGGCAACCAAGGGATCTTTCAGGGAAAATTAGAACTCAGCAACTCATAAACGCATACACCACATAGACCAATACACTGATACCTTCTCAAATAACGCCTTATTTTGGAATATAGATGCAAAATAAAAGACTTGATCAAAATAGGTAAATCCATTTATCATGAAAAGTGATCATACGAATGGCTCACTTTTATACAGATTCCTTTGTAATTTACTTGACCTAGGGTGAGGTTACAATTTATAATTCAATGCTTTTAGGGTACAACTATTCTCTAATATAAAAAAAGATGGAATTAATACAATTAATTTCTATATTTATCTTGCATTTGAACCTAATCTCCAAATAGGGGGTCTAGGTTAGACACTAAGCTATTTTAAGGAAGGTGATGCTGGCATGCCAATTGTCCGCCTAAAAGAAAATGAGCCTTTTGATGTTGCACTTAGACGTTTCAAACGTTCCTGTGAAAAAGCAGGCGTTTTGTCTGAAGTTCGTCGTCGAGAGTCTTATGAGAAACCAACAACTGTTCGGAAACGTAAAGCAGCTGCGGCTGTGAAGCGATACGCTAAAAAAATACAACGAGAACAACGTCGAAGAGAACGTTTTTATTAAAGCCTGTTTTTAACGATAGAAAACCGTTTTCTAAATTGAAATCATTCTATTTTATAATCTAATTAAAAAAACCTTTGATCTCGTATGAGACCAACGGTTTTTGATTATTTAAAAACAACATCACAACACTATCTTCAAACACCAGTCAAAACAGCCTATCCCACACGTGCTACGAAGTTATTACTTGATTTGTGACATAAAGCGGATTATCTTGTAAGATAACCTGCTGGATGATTTGATATATTCTTGTTATTCATAAAACCTTTCCTCACCTCAGATGAACTGATGCGAACAATATCATGCTAGACCCAAAATTACTACGAAATCAACCAGATGATGTCGCGACTCTTTTAGCGCATAAAAATTATCAACTCGATGTCATAGATTTTAAAAATTTAGAAAAAAAACGCAAAAAAATACAAATAGATACCGAAACATTACAAGCAGAACGCAATGCTAAATCTAAACAATTCGGAAGAATGAAAGCTGCTCAAGAAGATACAGCACAATTAAAAAAAACTTTAGATGTAATGTCACAACAGTTAAAACAAGCAGAATCCGAGCTAGACATGCTCAAAAAAATCATTGAAAATAAAGAACTAGATATACCGAATATCCCTCACAAATCAACGCCTATTGGTAAAAATGAAACAGATAATCACATCATCAAACACTGGGGAACACCTCATGCTTTTGATTTTGACATACAAGATCATGTTGCGCTTGGAAAGTTATATGGCTTAGATTTTGAAGCAGGTTCCAAACTATCAGGTGCTCGATTTACAGTCATGCGAGGCGGGATCGCAACGTTACATCGAGCTTTAACTCAATTTATGTTAAATCTTCAAATTAAACAAGGTTATGAAGAGTGTTATACGCCTTATTTAGTCCATGAAAATGCGTTAAAAAATACAGGGCAATTACCTAAGTTTGAAATTGACTTGTTTAAAATACAAACCAATAACGAAACACAGGCACATTATTTAATTCCAACAGCTGAAGTCCCATTAACTAATTTAGCAGCAAACAAAATACTTGATTTAGCTCAATTACCCATTAAATTAACAGCACATACCCCTTGTTTTCGAAGTGAGGCAGGCAGTTATGGGCGAGATACGCGCGGTATGATCAGACAGCATCAATTTGATAAAATTGAGTTAGTGCAAATTACACATCCCGACGAATCTTTCTCAGCTTTAGAAGAGATGCTCTGTCACGCTGAGAACGTCCTGAAAGCCTTGAATCTACCTTATCGTGTAGCCGCATTATGCTCTGGCGATTTAGGCTTCAGTGCCGCTAAAACTTATGATTTAGAAGTGTGGCTCCCTGGCCAACAAAAATACCGAGAAATTGCCTCTATCTCTAATTGTACTGACTTCCAATCAAGACGTATGCAAACACGATTTAAAAATATGACTGGAAAAATAGAGCTTGTCCATACACTCAACGGTTCAGGTTTAGCTGTAGGGCGAACACTGGTAGCCATACTTGAAAATTATCAAACAAATGAAGGACACATTCATATTCCAACAGCACTACAGCCTTACTGCAATGGTTTAACGATACTCAAATAACGAATCATCGTTAAAAAAAACAGAGATCATGATTCGAATACAGCCTATCTTCAATCTGAAAACCATGTAAAATCAGGATTTTGATGTTAACAAAGCCGTACAATCTAATAAATGCTGTTGCGCTAAGTCTCGTTGATTCAGTATTAAATAAATTAATGCTGAATAAAAAGAAGCTTTGGGATTCGACTGAATTAAAAGCACTTGATGAAAAGCCTCTAAGGCTAGGTAATAGCGATTTTTTTTAAATTCGCAAATACCTAACAAAATTAAATAATCAATACTATCTGAGTCATATAAACATAAATATCTAAAAATATTTGAAGCGACATCAAAATTAGCATGATGATAATGTTTATGCCCTAATAAAGAAATACTCTCTAAAACTGACGAAGATAACGCTTTTAAGGTCAAACATCGGCATAATTTTACAAAATATTGAAGCCATACTGATATCATTTTTTTTTCATCATAAAATGAAAGCCTATTAAAAAAAACTGTTTCATTCTACAGCATACTTTATAAAATAAATCGATTCAAATCCTCATCTGTTGTCAAATCACCTAAATGTTGATTGACATAGGCTTTATCAATAGTAATACAAGATTCTTCTTTTGCTAATTGATCTGCAGAAAAAGAAATATTAGACAATAAATGCTCCAGTACGGTATGCAGTCGCCTTGCGCCAATATTTTCTGTATTTTCATTCATATGCCATGCAAGCTCAGCAATACGCTCAATCGCTTCTTCTTTAAAAGTAATATCTAGTCCTTCTGTTTTCAATAAGGCTTGATATTGAAAAATTAAAGCAAAATCAGGTTCAACGAGGATGCGCTTAAAATCTTCAACACTTAACGCCGATAACTCAACTCGAATAGGCAATCTACCTTGTAATTCAGGTACCAAATCTGAAGGACGGCTTAAATGAAAAGCACCCGAAGCAATAAATAGAATATGATCTGTTTTCACTATGCCGTATTTAGTATTCACAGAACAGCCTTCAATTAATGGTAATAAATCGCGCTGAACGCCTTCTTTTGACACTTCTCCACTATGGCTTCCTGTTTTTACAACTTTATCAATTTCATCAATAAAAACAATCCCATTTTCTTCAACTGTTTTAACAGCTTTTATTTTAATTTCTTCTTCATTGACTAATTTAGAAGCTTCTTCTTCTTGTAATAATACAACCGCTTCTTTGACTAATAATTGACGTTTTTTTGTTTTCTGTTTATCTAAATTAGAAAACAGACTTTGTAATTGATTGGTCATCTCTTCCATGCCTGGAGGCCCCATAATTTCAACACCTGTGCGAGCATTTCGAAGCTCAATTTCAATTAATTTATCATCTAAAAGACCTTCTCTTAATTTCTTTCTAAACACTTGCCTTGCAGAAGAATCCATTTCATTTTCATCATTTGACGTATTTTTAGCTTCTGGTAATAAAATATCTAAAATACGATCTTCTGCTAAATCATACGCTTTAGATTTCGACTCATTCAATGCTTGATTTCGAAACAATTTCATTGAAACTTCCATTAAGTCTCGAATGATAGAATCAACGTCACGCCCAATATAACCTACTTCTGTAAATTTAGTCGCTTCTACTTTGACAAAAGGAGCATTAGAAAATTTTGCCATTCTACGAGCGATTTCAGTCTTACCAACACCTGTTGGCCCAACCATCAGAATATTCTTAGGCGTTATTTCATGTCTTAAATTTTTTGGCAACTGCATCCGTCTCCAACGATTTCGTAATGCAATAGCAACAGCTCTTTTGGCTTTTTTTTGACCAATAATAAACTTATCTAATTCTTCAACTGTATCTTGAGGGGTCATTTGCGACATACTGTCTACTCTATATCAATTTAGTTTACGATTTTTTTTCAATCAATTCTTCAATCACTAAAGTTTGATTGGTATAAATACAAATATTTGCAGCAATTTTCAAACTTTTTTCAACAACCTGTCGAGCCGATAAGTCTGTATTGTCATACAAAGCATGAGCTGAAGCTTTTGCAAAAGAACCACCTGATCCAATAGCTAAAATATCATCTTCTGCATCCATAACATCTCCCATCCCTGTGATAATTAAAGAAGCTTGGTGATCAGCAACAATCAACATGGCTTCCAATTTTCGCAAGGCTTTATCTGTTCTCCAATCTTTTGCTAAGGCAATAGCTGAACGCACTAAATGGCCTTGATGCTGCTCCAGCTGTCCTTCAAATCGTTCAAATAATGTAAAAGCATCAGCAGTGCCACCTGCAAAACCAGCGAGCACTCGTTCTCGATACAATCGCCTGACTTTACAAGCATTTCCCTTTATAATCGTTTGCCCTAAAGAAACTTGGCCATCTCCTCCAATCACAACACACCCATTACGTCGAACAGATAATATGGTGGTACCCCTAAATGATTCCAAAAATATATTCCTCTTAAAAATAATTATTTTAAAAAAAGTCTGTATACAAAGCCATACCTAAAACTGAAAATCATGATAACAAAAAAAATCTCTCCAGTAAGAACAATTCATATAAAAAATAAATGACACATAAGATACAGTTTGCAGTAAATACTACCATTTGATTGATCTCAGCTAGCATCTTGCAACCCTATCTGACTCGCATCTTATCATTTGGCCCATTCAACCATGAAGTGCAACACCTAAAGGTTTTTCTATGCCTCGCATAACTTCATTAGGTGTTCGATAGTTTAACACTTTTCGAGGTCTATTATTGAGTGCTTTTTGAATCGCTAAAATCTCATCATTTTCTATGCCTATAAACTCTGTTTTCTTTGGCAGATATTGACGAGATAATCCATTGGTATGCTCATTTAAACCTCTTCCCCAAGAAGCATAAGGTATAGCAAAATAACATTTTATTTTCAATGCTTTAGATAAGACTTCATGCTGAGAAAATTCTTTT
>JAAOIJ010000001.1 GCA_015163815.1 Endozoicomonadaceae bacterium | reverse complement strand
TTAATTTATGGTATAATATTTCCCAACTATTAGTTGTTACTGATATGAAACCTGAGAAAAAAATAAAAGAAAAAGACACACAGACACGACAAACAAATTTATTTCAAAATAAATTGAGCAACCTACTTGATCATGAACTCATTCAATTATCTGAAATCATTCCTTGGGCAGTATTTGAAGAAACATTTGGAGTTTATTATTCAGAAACGAGAGATCGTCCTAGAAAGTCAATTAGACTGATGGTTTCCTTGTTAAGGTTGCATCATATTCATGATTTATCTGATGAAAAAACAGTAAAAGCTTGGAAATAGAATCCTTATTTTCAATATTTTTCTGGATACGATGAACTATAATAACCACTGTCAATGGACTCTAATCGTTTGGTAAAATTTATAAAAAAATAAGCCTAAAAGGCATGGCAGTTATTTTCAATGCTACCATTATAATCGCTTTAAATAGTTGCTTTATCAATAAAAAAGAATGCGAAGAAGTTATTGTAGACACAACCATCATGGAGAAAAACATCAGTTAATAAAAAAGCCATGAGGCCATTTTTTCGATAGACGTGTGCCAAGCAGTATCATCGCATGAAAAAGTTAAAAGCTAACTTCGGTCGCTTCATGCGAGATTTTGAAAGAAAAATGAAAGGAACAGACAAAGCATCTTATTTTGAAGAAGAGTTAACAATAGTAAAGCGTTTGTGACAACAAGCACGAAAAGATAACAATAAACTATACAGATTGTATGAGCCAGAAGTAAGCTGCATAAGCCATGGAAAAGCGCATAAAAGGTATGAGATATCTGTCGTTATCAAGCACAAAAAAGGCTTTGTTTTAAGTTCAAAATATCATTCAAGTCATCCATATGATGATCATACTTTAAATGAAGTTGCGTGCGACATCAATCCAAAAGATACCTAGCCAAGTCAAACAGATCTTTGTTGTCAAAGGTTATAGGGAACACAAAGTAGGCTCTTGTGATGTGTTTATATCAGAACAACGCAAAGGTATGAATCTTGCCTTAAAGAAAAAACTCGCAAGACAAAGTGCAATTGAACTACATATTGGTCATAAAAACAGAAGGAAAACGATGAAGGAATATACTGAAAGATAGGATTGGAGATGAAATGAATGCTATTTTGTGCGGAGTTGAACATAATTGATTGCTTGGATAGCATGGATTTTTTCGTGCCTGATTTTTTTCATTTCAATATCTATGACTCAGTCATTTAAATTGTTTTTTCACAAAAATCAAATCAATTTTTTTATATTTTTTACAAAATTTAAAAAAAATTGATTTATTCAGAATCGACTAACCAGGATATATGATATCATGAAATTGATACTATTTATTTGTATCCAACTGATCCTGTTTTCAGGATCGACATACTTTTAACATATATTCATGATAATCATTAGAAATGATCTACACTCTCTCATGATAAGATTTATAGTAGATAGTATTTTTTTATAGATTGAATGATATTTGATTAATCTTCATTTAAAAAAAATCATATCTTCTAACCTAAATGATGATTCAATATATCATGTATAATATCCTGATTTTTAAAACTGCATAGACAATGACCACGATGAACAAACCCACTGTAAAATATAATATTGCTGTTGTAGGGGCTACAGGCTTAGTTGGAAAACGTATCATCCAGTTTTTGGAATCACGAAACTTCCCTGTAAACAAGCTATTTTGTTTAGCTAGTGAAAAATCTATGAATACAGTGATTCCATTTAAAAGTAAAATGATAACTGTACAAAATTTAAAAGATTTTGAATTTTCATTCATACACTTTACTTTCTTTTCAGCTGGCAGCGAAGTTTCAAAACACTACGCACCTATTGCCGCATCATACGGTTCAATTGTCATTGATAATACGTCTTATTTTAGATATGAAAACGATATTCCCTTGATTATTCCTGAAGTGAATATTGAAGCTTTATCGTTATATAAAAAACGACGTATTATTGCAAACCCAAACTGCTCTACTATACAAATGCTAGTGGCTTTAAACCCTATTCATAAACAAGCCACACTAAAGCGTATTGAAATTGCAACCTATCAAGCTGTTTCTGGTGCAGGAAAAAAAGCCATGGATGAATTATCTCATCAAACACAATGCATACTAGATAAAAAAC
>JAAOIJ010000024.1 GCA_015163815.1 Endozoicomonadaceae bacterium | reverse complement strand
TTATATATTCAATACTACCTATATGACAAGTCATATAGTCTCTGAAGCTGGGCAGGGCACAACAATATGGACTATAGACCATATTTTTTCTAGTAATTCATCTGCTTTAGCCTTAATACCTTGTTTAATAGAAACAGCGATCTGCTCTAATACACCGGAAGAAAAAAGTATATTTGAATTCGCTCTTACGCGTTTCGAAGAAATAAGCAAACAAGTTCAAGGTAGGACATATCAGCGCTTGGTAATGGATAGCCTTGCACTTGCACTTAAAATTACAATGACAAAGAACAGCCTTGATGTAACGTGTGATTTAAAATGCTTTCATAAAATGTTAAGTATAAGTTCACATCCCGACTTAAAAAATAACTTTATGGAATTATTCAAAACATACCTAAATCATGAGACGACAACGTATTCCAAAAATACTCCTTCTTTTAAAAAAGAATTGGTTAATATATTCATCTGTTTGGGCGACACAGTATACGGCCAACCCTTTATAGATGATGTAAAATCATTCATAGAAGATAACTATAATAATCATGACATTAGTAATTTTTTAATCCGCAATCCAATATTGCAATCTAGACTCAATCTAGCTGGGTTTGTCAAAGCACTTGAAGCAAGCTTATCCCCCCCCAACGGCCTAGAAAATATAGCAGCGGTAGATCATATTAGAACGAAAACTGACAAAAACTTGCGTCAGTCGAAGGATCTAGTTATACCAGAAGATTTTGATAGTATCCGTAATACACATCCGCTTACTCACTTTATTTTTATACAAATAAAAGATAGCGAAGACAGAAAATCAAAATACCTATTAAACAATGCTGACACGATAAAGGCTTATCAATCTATAGAAAAACAGGTTACACGCGATAAAAACTTAACTCAAATAAACCCAGATAATGCCATAGACATATTATTATGGGCAATTGAAAATAATCACCTGGAACTATATAGTGCAATACTAAACCAAAAAACAGACGATCTATTACTAAATACAGACAATAAAATAAAAATATTATTCACATTAACAACTACTTTAGTATTTGGTTTAAATAATTCACCAGATGATGGATATCCTAGCCGGTTTTCTGACTACATACAAAATTTTGTTGCGATAGCCCCTGATGCTCCATCGATCGCTGAGGAACATAAAATACCTGTTATTGCATCTTATTTATTAGCGCCACAAGACAGATCATATGGCCGTATACTCAATGGCGGAACTAAAGTATTGAGTACTATGAGCATATTGATACATTTAGGCTTTAAAATGAACGTAGAATTTCACTCCTCATCACCAAGCAAAATAGCTGAGATAATTGGCTTAGACCTAACAACACTAAACCTGCTTCCTGTCGATCTAGACAAGATTCCATGTAAAAGAGGAAATACAGAAAAGACGACGAATCTGAGCCTACTGCCTCCTGTGTCATCACAACAAAATAATGACATAGCACCTACTCAGCCTAAAAAAAGTAGAGAAAAGGTAAATCTGGAGCTACTGAAAACGAAAGAAACAATGAGCCAGTATGTATGTGGATTCGATTAATGCACAATTTCCTGAACAATCTGATTGTAAAAACCAATCATCATTTTCTGGAACTTTTGTAAAAAAAATAAAACTCAAATCATGATTATTGTGCAAAAAACAATGAAATCAATCGTATTTCATTTTATCTTGGTAAGATTCCATCTAAATGTAGTATTTTAGATGGAATGCTTCTGAAAAATGCTACAAAACACA
>JAAOIJ010000023.1 GCA_015163815.1 Endozoicomonadaceae bacterium | reverse complement strand
TATTTGCTTATTTGCTTATTTGCTTATTTGCTTATTTGCTTATTTGCTTATTTGCTTATTTGCTTATTTGCTTATTTGCTTATTTGCTTATTGCAAAGGTCTCAATCTATAAATGATTTTCAGATTGAGGACGCGCCCTAGTTTTTTTATTTGTTTTTTGATATGATAATCTCTAATTAATATCATATTTTTGAAATTGACAGGTCTATCCATAGGTTCATGTTATCTTTTATTAACCTGGTGACGGTGAGTTGTATGCCAATCTATATCATTCTGTTTTTTTTATTATTCTCTTCTTTTAGCTATAGTATGAGTCATATGAAGCCTGATGATCAATCAGGCGTTTTTCGAAATAAAAAACAAATCTCCCTTGATCTAAAAAACATGTATGTTTCTAAACAGTATTTAAATGCAGATGAGATTAAAATAAAAAACCCTAACTGGGATCAATGGGCGCAAGGATTCATTTTTTCATGCCATTCACCGTATGTTATCGATCATCTTGGTTTTGATATAGCATTATATAGTACTTTGAAATTAAAAGGATCCAATCCGCAAGGTGCTGGTGGCAATCAATTATTAAACACTCAAAATCAAATGAGTGAATATGAGAGGCTATCGAGTCGACTGAGTTTGCTGAATATTCGCTGGGATTTAAGTGATTTCTTGAAGCATACTGCAATTTTAAAAGGTGGATTAATTTCAGCTAATACAGCTTTTACAAATGATTGCGATAGACGGCTATCTCCTGTTACTTACCAAGGGGTTAGCTTGAATGCTTATCTTAACGATGCTACTCAATATCATGTATACTATTTGACTAAAATTGGTTTCCCAGCTCAAACAACATATAGTGATTTTGTGAATGGAAGTAATACCAAAATAAATGGTTTGTTTGTCGCAGAGTTAGCGCATCAAGTTAAACGACGATTATTACGCAAAAAGCAATCAGCTGATATAACAATGAAAGCATCGTTTGGGCATAGCCTGGAGTATTTATATGGATTTTTTGGCCAATTAACCTATCAATGTCCTTGGGGTGCTGATGATAAAAAAGAACAATATTGGCTATTAGATGTGCAGTATCGCGCTTCTTTTCAAGGTGGTTCTCGTTGGGATTCGGGTCGTCGTCCCAGTACTAATTTTTGTTGGATGTGCATGCCTTCTGTTGAAGGATCTGCATTAACACGGTCAACTGGGCATTGGTTTGATGATCAAGCTCAAAATATTAATGTAAATTTTAAAATAACCGATAGTCATTGGCGTTCTGCTTTATCTTATACCTATACACGTGCTTCTGCATCAGGTACTGGCATGAATTCAAATAAATATCATTACGCCTTAATTGGGAATGATTGTGGGGCCGGCACTTTTTGGACTTCGCGTTATATCTCTAGTTTTAATTATGATCAAGAGAATACTTTTCAAATGAGTATAGGTCGTCAATTTAAAGGCGTGTTAGCAGGTTTAGATATCGAAGCAACAGGAACTTATGGTGCTAATATACAAGAAAAAGTTGGATTAAAAAATGAAGTAGAATTTGATGTATTAGCGCGATATACTTTTAAAACCTCTGCTTTAAAAGGCTTATCTCTTGGTGTTGATTATGCTTATTATAAAAGTAATCCAAGGGAAAATAATACCTATGGGGCTGTGAGCTATCAAGTGCGAGATATTCGATGTTTTGCGCAATATCATATAGATATTTTATGATGAATGCTTGTTGAGTGAATGAAAGCATCAGTCAGGCATTGATCAATAATCTTATAGGTAAGACGATGTTTGATTGAACAATAACCTAAGTATTCAGTAATCAATAGGATATTTTTGATGTGTATCTCCGATTGAAAAGTCTTTTTTCTTGTATTGAATGAGCATAGCGCAACAATCAATTATATTGAATTTATGAGTATATAGCTGATATGCCTCATGATGCTATGTTGATGTTTTATCATGATAATATGACGAGAACAATCTTGGCTTATTCCTATTGAACATGTTGATTATATTCCATCAAGGTAAATTTAAAAAACTGATTATTTTTTTATGTTAAAATGGGAAAGGAACCATCAATGGATGAGGGGGAACACTATGGACACAATAAAAGCAATCATAACATGGCGTGCTATGCTCAAATGGAGCTATTATGTCTTATTATTACTGAGCCATAGTTATGCTAATTTTGTTATGGCAGACTGTAAACCCAGTATTTTATCTCGTCATAGTTTGTATAATCAATACGAATTGCCAGCATCAGCTGTATCTTCTGATGCCTTTGTAGGTAATCAATGCTTTTCTGATCAGTCAAACTTAGAATTTACGGCATTATCTGCTGCGCAAAATATATTAAAAAAGCCTCGTTTATCATGCTATGATAAAACTATTTTAAAGATTAGAAAAAAAATAATGCAAAAATGTCGACATAAAATTTTAAAAAAAGACATGAAGAATTATGCTATTATGCCACAGTATATAGAAGATGAATTAACAGCCTGTGTCGAAAGCAGAACATTAGAAGCCACGAAAGGACTCATCATGGATCGCGAAAAAAGAATATCGCGATATCTTGAAACACGTAAAGAAAAGCAAGTTGAATTAGTGAAAATATGTATGAGTGCATATCATATTTTGATGAAAAATACAACAAAACCCATGCCAAGTTTAATGCGTTATCCTTTAGCTCGACATGATAAAGAACTATACTCTTTTCCAGAATGGTTTATTCATAAAGAATTTGAAAACAAAAATAATTCTGCTTTTGATCAATCAAATCCAATGAAAATGAGTGATCTATTGAAAGCAATCATCGGTAAAGAATGCCCAGGTGAAATGGTTCTTTGGGTTCATCCTGAATAACCGGTATAATTTTCAACATTATCAGAATGAGATCATCGATATTCTGATCACTTATAGTGTATAAATATGAGCCGTTTACAACGAAAATGGATGGAATATTGGCAATCTTTGTCTGATAAATTAACTAAAAGGACAAAAATTCATCTTGTGAATGCAACGATATCTCCTGCAGCATTTTCAGCGCATCATATTCATTTAAAAGCACTTGAAGTATTAAGCAAACTGACTCAAAAAAAATATAATGCCTATTTAGTAGGTGGTTGTATTCGAGATTTATTATTAGATATGACCCCAAAAGACTTTGATGTCACAACGAATGCCCGACCTGAAGCCATTAAACCGCTCTTTAAATGTGCTCGAATGATTGGTCGTCGGTTTCGATTAGTGC
This sequence comes from Endozoicomonadaceae bacterium, assembly GCA_015163815.1. Taxonomy (GTDB): domain Bacteria; phylum Pseudomonadota; class Gammaproteobacteria; order Pseudomonadales; family Endozoicomonadaceae; genus JAAOIJ01. The sequence continues at coordinate 16,652 of JAAOIJ010000023.1, read as the reverse complement.
ATGTTGTCTTTGGAAGAGATATTATCGAAGTATCGACTTTTAGAGGTCCTCCTAAAAAAAATAAGATCACATCTGAAAAAGCTACAAGAGATCAAGGGTTTCTGATTCGAGATAATGTCTATGGGACGATCGAAGAAGATGCTTTGCGTCGTGATTTTACAATCAATGCTTTATATTATGACCACCAGACACATCAAGTTATTGATTTTTCAACCGGTTTACAAGATATTAAAAATCGCTGCTTAAAATTATTAGGTGATCCTGCAACGCGTTATCGAGAAGATCCTGTTCGCATGTTAAGAGCAGCACGCTTTGCCGCTAAATTAGATTTTTCACTCGATGCAAAAACTGAAGAACCTATTAAAATGTTAGCCCCTTTATTACATCAAATTCCAGGTACTCGATTATTTGATGAAATGATGAAATTATTACTGTATGGTTATGGTGAAAAATCGTGGTCTTATTTAAAGTATTTCAATTTATTACCCAATTTATTATCTGATACAATACGTTTATCAGAAGCTAACCCTAAAGTGGAATCTTTAATTATTTTAGTTTTGCAGAGTACTGATTTGCGTGTAAAACAAAATAAACCTGTCACGCCAGCTTTTATTTTATCGGCTTTTTTTTGGTATCATGTTCTGCAGCAATATCACGTATTCAAGCATACAAAACCAGATGATGAAGCTTGGTGTTTAGCTGTCGATATGGTGCTTCGAAAACAATGCCAAATATTTTCTATTCCAAAACGATATACCTGTTTTATGCGAGATGTGTGGAGTTTACAAGTGGCGCTTATTCATAGATCAGATGATACTATCATGCAGATAGCTGGGCATCCACGATTTAGAGCTGCTTATGATTTTTTATTATTGCGTGAAGAGAATGGTGAATCTCTTGATTCAGCCGGATTATGGTGGACGAATTATCAAATAAAAAATCCTATACCGTCTGTGAATAGATTCAAGTATCGTAAAAAGTCACGTCATATAAAATCAAAACGTAGGATGTAGGCATGAAATTAAGTTATATTGCATTCGGTAGTAATTTGAACTATCCTGCATTACAGCTTTTAAAAGCATTCCATGCATTATCAGTATTAACTAGTACAACAATTATCGGTGAATCAAAAATATACTGTAGTGAGCCTATAGGTCCTGCAGGTCAAGATAACTATTACAATGCAGTTGTATCAATTCAAACAACTTTATCGGCACATGAATTACTGGATTGTTTGCAAAGCATTGAATTACAACAAGATCGAGTTAGATCTGTCAAATGGGGTCCTCGTACTGTAGATCTGGATATCTTATGGTACGATGATCGTGTTATTCAAACAGAACGATTAACGATTCCTCATCAAGAAATTATGCATCGTTCTTTTGTTGTATATCCTTTGTTATCTTTGGATGTTAACTGGGTTTTATCAGGGGAATCGCTGCAAGAAATAGCCAGGACGCTAGATGCAAATAGTTTATTTGTTATAGCAGAAAATTTTAAAGATTTAGCTCAGATTGTGAGTGAATCATGATTTTATGTTTTTACTTGAGTCTATATATGTTGCTAAAAGGTATTTATCTGTAATGCAAATGCGATTAAGAGATAAATTATTTATATATATACAAAAATGCATCCCACAAGTATATGTTTCTTGTTTTCTGGGTGCTTTAGCAGATTGTAAAATTATTTGGGTCAAAAATATATGTATTCAGTTATGGGTTCTTCGTTATAATATTTCCTTACAAGAAGCAGAGCGTGAATGCATTCAACATTATATTAGTTTTAATGATTTTTTTACCAGAACTTTAAAAAAAAATGTACGTCCTTTACCGAAAAATAATCAAGATATTATTGCTCCGGCAGATGGCCGATTAACACAATTTGGGTTTATTATATCAGGTTTGCTGATTCAAGCAAAAGGGATCTATTTTTCTGTCAATGCTTTATTAAATTGTACCCAAGTGATATGCGAGTCTTTTGAAAAGGGACATTTTTTTACAATTTATTTAGCCCCTAATGATTATCATCGTGTGCATATGCCTTGTGATGCAACTTTAAAATCAATTGATTATATTCCAGGTCGTTTATTTTCTGTCAATCAAACAACAAGTGCTTATTTGCCTGATTTATTTTCAAAAAATGAACGATTAGTCTGCTGGTTTGAAACAAAGTTTGGTTTAATGGCAATCGTGTTGATCGGCGCGATGTTAGTGGCCAGTTTGCATACTATTTGGACGGGTAAAATTGAACGTACAAAACAATGTCAGCATTGGAATGCTAAGGCATTAGCTAAAAAGCAAAAATTACAGATTAAATTAGGCGATGAAATGGGGTTTTTTCAATTAGGCTCTACTGTTATTGTGTGTTTTGAAAACGGTCATATGGGATTATCTGAACACTTTAAGCCTGATGATATAGTTTGCATGGGGCAATCTCTTGGTCAATGGATAAGCTAATATTACAATGCGATTATGCAAAGATAGGAGTAGTAATCAATGTTGAATCAATATGAGAATATAAGCATTTCGGATTTTGATCCTGAAATAGCACAGGCCTTGGAGGCTGAAGCAACTCGACAAGAAGCGCATATTGAACTCATTGCTTCAGAAAATTATGTAACACCTTTAGTGATGGCTATGCAAGGGAGTGTCTTGACCAATAAATATGCAGAAGGATATCCAGGTAAGCGTTATTATGGAGGCTGTGAGCATGTTGATGTGGTAGAAAAAATGGCAATAGAACGTTCGAAATCTTTATTTAAAGCAGCATATGCTAATGTTCAGCCACATTCAGGATCGCAAGCTAATGCCGCGGTTTTTATGGCTTTATTGAAGCCTGGAGATACTTTTTTAGGTATGAGTTTAGCGCATGGTGGTCACTTGACACATGGTGCTAATGTTAGTTTTTCAGGTCGATTATTTCATGCGATACAGTACGGTATTGATGAGCAAGGTCAATTAGATTATGTAGAAATAGAGCGTTTAGCGAAAGAGCATAAACCAAAATTATTATTAGCAGGATTTTCTGCCTATTCAGGTCGAGTTGATTGGGCGCGTTTTCGTGATATTGCTGATACTGTCGGTGCTTATTTATTTGTCGATATGGCTCATGTTGCAGGGTTGGTTGCTGCAGGTCAATATCCTTCACCTATTCCTTATGCGCATGTTGTGACAACTACAACGCATAAAACATTAGCAGGTCCTCGTGGAGGTTTAATTTTATCCAATAGTACCGATGTAGCTTTTCAAAAAAGATTAGATTTTTCTGTTTTTCCTGAAACACAAGGCGGTCCATTGTGCCATGTCATTGCTGCAAAAGCCGTATGTTTTAAAGAAGCAATGGAAGATGCTTTTCGTCAATATCAAAAACAAGTCCTCACTAATGCTAAAACCTTATGTGATACCTTGAAAAAAAGAGGGTATGCTCTTGTTTCAAATGGTACGGAAAATCATCTCGTATTAGTGAACTTGATAGGTAAGCCCTATACCGGAAAAGAAGCAGAGCAAGCTTTAGGTCGTGCCCATTTAACTGTGAATAAAAATACAGTTCCGAATGATCCAAACTCCCCTTTTGTAACAAGCGGATTACGTTTAGGGACGCCTGCAATGACGCGACGCGGTTTTAAAGAAAAAGAAGCGCAACAAGTAGGACATTGGATTGCTGATGTGTTAGATCAGCTACCTGATGAGACAGTGATAACAGATGTTAAACAAGCCGTTAAAGCTTTATGTCAAGCTTATCCTGTTTATAAGAAATCATTATAAGCCTAATCGCATGTCTATATCTTCTTGCAAATGGTCTATCCATGCTGTTTTCTGATGAACAGATTCATTATATGATGTTAGCCTTGCGATTAGCAAAACGAGGCCTCTACACGACCATGCCTAATCCTCGCGTAGGTTGTGTTATTGTCAAATCAGGTCAATGTATCGGCCAAGGTTGGCATCAGAAAGCAGGAGAAGCGCATGCAGAGCAACTTGCTTTACAGGAAGCCAAAGAACAGGCGAAACAGGCAACTGTTTATGTCACTTTAGAGCCCTGTTCACATTGGAATAAAACGTCGCCTTGTGTTGATGCTTTAATTCAAGCGAAAGTAAAAGCCGTGATTATTGCAATGATTGATCCGAATCCAGCCGTATCAGGCCGTGGAATAGCTCGGTTGAGGCAAGCGGGCATCTCAGTTACGTTAGGTGTATTAGAAAAAGAGGCGCGATTATTAAATATAGGCTTTATTCAGCGCATGACACGAGGGTATCCTTGGGTTCGTTGTAAAATGGCGATGAGTTTAGATGGCCGAACAGGCATGTCTTCAGGTGAGTCAAAATGGATTACAGGGCCTGATGCAAGAACAGAGGTTCATCAATTACGACAGCAATCCTGTGGTATTATGACGGGGATTGGCACTATTTTAGCAGATGACCCTGCATTAACTGTTCGCTTGCCTGATGCAATAGCAAATACTCTTAATCGCCATCCTTATCGTATTATTTTAGACTCCAAGCAACGATTACCCCCTAAGGCTCGCATATTATATCAGCCAGGATCAGTTTGGTGGGTTTCAAGTTATCCTTTTGAAAAAAAAGATATTTTTATAAAAAAAATGCAAGATGAATTAAAAAAAAAGACAGCAGAAACGTTGCAACATGCATCACTTGATACGATTGTATGTGCAGGAAATCATCATCAAATTGATTTAAAAAAATTATTATATCAATTAGGTCAGCGCGAATGTAATGAAATATTATTAGAATCAGGCGCACAATTAGCAGGTTCGATGCTACAATTGGATTTAATTGATGAGTTTTGGATTTATGTCGCACCGAGGGTGATGGGTTCCACAGCATTACCCTTATTTGATTTACACCTGCAGCATTTATCAAATAATAAAACGCTTCAAATACAGTCCATTGAAAAAATAGGCCATGATTGGCGAATTATTGCATTAAGATCTTAGTTTGTAATGTAAAAATAATTTGGAAGTATGTTGTATATGAAAAGAATAATAGGACAGTTAGTGGCAAATACTGCACATTATGCGATTATATCAACTGGGTGGAATGCTTTAGTGGTCAATGCTTTAGTGGAAGGAGCCTGCTTAGGCTTAACCAGTCATGGCATTGAAGAAAATCAAATAACACACATTACCTGTCCCGGTGCTTTAGAAATCCCTTTAACGGCTAAAAACGCATTATCTAAAGGATACTATGGCGCTATTATTACAGTCGGAGCTATTATTCGTGGAGAAACCCCTCATTTTGATTTTGTAGCACAATCTGCTATGAGTGGGCTTAGTCAGCTCATGTTAGAGTATAATACACCCATTACAATGGGGATTTTAACAGCAGATACGGTCCAGCAAGCTTTAGATCGCGCTGGATTAAAGCACGGGAATAAAGGACGCGAAGCAGCTTGTGTCGCCATAGAAATGGTTGATTTGTTAAATAAAATAACAATACAATGATGATCCATTGTCTGACCAAATAATACATCCATCGTTTTATTCAGGTAAATATATGCACGCTCAGTCTACTCGAAAAAAAACAAGAGAAAAAGCTGTTCAAGCACTCTATCAACGCGTCATGTCATCAGAAGATGCGTTGATCATTGAACAACAATTTCATGCAATGGATGCATTAAAACAAATTGATAAACCCTATTTTCATACTTTATTGCATGGCGTTATTCATAAACAAATGCATTTAGATAAACTGATGCTGCCCTGGTTAGATCGACCTGTGGAACAATTAGGTCCCATTGAATTATCAATTTTACGTTTAGGTTGTTTTGAATTAGCATATTGTCAAGATATCCCATATCGGGTTGTGATTAATGAAGGGGTCGGTATTGCAAAACGTTATGGCGCTCAAAATTCTTATAAATATATTAATAGTATTCTAGATCAAGTTTCGATATCTTGTCGTATAGATGAACGCCAAGCCAATCAAAATGAGAATCTAAAAAACACAGGATACGATGTTGATGAATCTCCAATTTCGGATTGCTGATCTGACTCTGATCATTGCTGATGAGGTTTCAATTTATCCTCTATAGCATGACCTATGATGATATGCCTATGAGCACTGGATGAAAAAAAACGATGGATTGGACCCTATAAAACACAAAATCAGTGGTGCAGGCCTTTCCTTGCTACGCAACAGCAGATCAATTAAGGTGGTGATGAAATAATGGAAGTAAATGCTAATTCAATAACTTATAAAGATTCAGGTGTTGACATTGCAGCAGGCTACTCTTTAGTTGAACGAATCAAACCTTTTGCAAAAAAAACAATGCGTCCAGAAGTATTATCTGGATTAGGTGGTTTTGGTGCTGCTGTTGAAATACCTGCAGGTTATAAGCAACCCGTTTTAATTTCAGCTACAGATGGCGTGGGCACTAAATTAAAATTAGCGATGCTATTAAATCAGCATGATACCATTGGTATTGATTTAGTCGCGATGTGTGTGAATGATATTATCGTGAGTGGTGCTGAGCCTTTATTTTTTTTAGATTATTACGCAACAGGGCGTTTAAATGTAGAGATAGCAGCAACTGTCATTCAAGGGATAGCAACGGGATGCAAGATGGCAGGTTGTGCTTTGGTTGGCGGAGAAACGGCTGAAATGCCTGTGATCTATGAAGATGAACTGTATGATTTAGCCGGATTTTGTGTCGGCATTATTGAAAAAGAGCATTTAATTTTAAGCCATCAAGTCAAACCAGATGATGTTTTGATTGCATTATCTTCAAGTGGTGTGCACTCAAATGGTTTTTCATTAATTCATGCGCTGTTAAAACAAGAATCTAATCCTTTGCAGTTGATGCTACAAGAAGAAGCTTTATTGCCAAAATTATTAACACCTACTCGAATTTATGCTTCAGCTATTCGTGAATTACTACGCATCATGCCGATTCATGCTATGAGTCATATTACAGGAGGTGGTTTGGTTGAAAACTTACCTAGAACGTTGCCGCATGGCTTGAAAGCCATTATTGATACACAAACTTGGCATCAAGGACCTGTATTTGATTGGATTCAATCTAAAGCAAATTTAAATACAGAAAAAATGTATGAAACCTTTAATTGTGGCGTAGGAATGGTTCTCACAATTCCAAAAGAAAAAGCAGAAACAGCTTTAACTGTCTTGCAACACGCCGGTGAAACAGCTTGGATGATTGGTTCAGTTGTTGAATCTGAAAGTCAGCAAGCAAAACCTACTATTCTTTTTGCTGGTTTATAAAGATGGACAAAAAGGCTAAGCTTTTGCCAGTTGCCATTTTTATTTCTGGTCATGGCAGTAATTTGCAAATATTAATTGATCAGCAGCATCAATTAGGTATTGAAATAAAAGTCGTTCTGAGTAATTGCGCTCAGGTATTTGGATTAATGCGAGCGAAAAAAGAAAATATTCCAACGATTGTCTTAGATCATGAAGCGTTTACTTCTCGTGAGACGTATGGTCTTGCTTTGAAAGAAATGATATTACCTTTTTGCATTGACTATATTGTATTAGCTGGATTTATGAGAATATTATCTGCTGATTTTGTCCGGCATTATGCAGGAAAAATTATTAATATACATCCATCTTTATTGCCTCAATATAAAGGTTTAAATACACATCAACGTGTGTTAGAGAATCAGGAAGCTTATCATGGTGCTACAGTGCACTTTGTGACTGAAAAGCTAGATGATGGTGCCAATATTATACAAGCTGTTTTAGCTGTACAGCCAACGGATACCGTTTCAACATTAGCCAATCGTATTCAGATGATAGAGCATTCTATTTATCCAATGGCGTTATCTTGGTTATCTGAAAAACGCTTAAAATATGAAAATAATCAAGTCTGGTTAGATTATCAATTATTACCTCAATCAGGTTGGGTTATTTCTTAAATGTCTTATCACAAATCGATTGATACACAAAAAAAGACAGCAAGCCAAGGGGTGCGTATTATCGGCGGTGCTTGGAAAGGACGTCGTTTAATGATGGCAAAAAATGCGTTAGTGAGACCTACTTTAAATCATATGAGAGAAACATTATTTAATTGGTTAATGCCTGATATTCACTCAGCACGTTGTTTAGATGCTTTCGCAGGCAGTGGTGCTTTAGGTATTGAAGCTTTATCTAGAGGTGCGAAAGAAGTCGTTTTTTTAGAAAAATCAAAGCCTATTTTTAATCAATTACAATCTAATATCAAGGCTTTGCGTAATATATCGACTGATCAAGTCATACGGGCAGATGCTGTCAAATGGCTTCATGAATCAATAGCTCAACCATTTGATATTATTTTTTTAGATCCGCCTTTTTATACTGATTTATTGATGCCATTATGTCAGGCAATTCAACAATACGGCTGGGTTAAAGCAGGCGCCTTCATTTATTTGGAGCATGAAATAGAGACATCCGTCTGTCTTCCTGAAAATTGGGTTATCTATAAAGAAAAATGTACGGCTCGATTTTCTGCAAAATTATGTATTATCTCATAAACAAGGTAAGATGATTGATTCAGTCGATGAGATCGTCATGATTGAGAGGGATCTTCTGTATAAAATTTAACTAAACGTTTAATCCGTTCTTTACCAGATTTCAGTCGATGTTGATTGGTGTCTCGTAAACTATAGACACAACCACAGTATTCTTGTTGGTAAAATTGCTCGGCTTTCGCTAACTCAATCATGCGTGGAGCGCCTCCTTGTTTTCTCCAATTATAAATCCAATAAACCACATGATCGTATCGATTAGCTGCACGTGTGCCACTGGCATTAATTTGCTCCATATTCTTCCATCTGGATATACCTAGCGTGCTAGAAATCAAGTTAATATTCGATTCATGCGCTTGCAAGGCAGTTCGTTCAAATCGCATATCAAAACACAAAGTACACCTTTTTCCTCTTTCAGGTTCATTTTCAAAGCCTTTAATGCGTTCAAACCAATTATCTGTATCATAATCAGCATCTATAAATTCAATATGATGCGCATCACAAAAACGTTTATTTTCATTTTTTCGCATTTCATATTCTTGTTTAGGATGAATATTAGGGTTATAAAAAAAAATAGTTTGTTTAATATTGGAAGCTTGAATGGCTAATATAATTTCACCAGCGCAAGGTGCACAACAAGAATGTAAAAGAATTTCTTTTTCATTCTTGGGTGTTTCAAGGATGGGTCTTTGATAATGAGATAAAGAATGCTGAGTCATAATGGTTGCTTGTTATCAGTGGATTGTTGATGTTGACAGCTGGGTGATTTGAAAGAAAGGGTCTCATGATCACGCCACTCATTCGGTGTTAATAATTTTAAAGATACCGCATGTATAGAATCCATGCAATCTCCAATTGTAGAATAAACCATGCGATGTCTTTGAATTTCAGGTATTTCTTTGAATATCAGACTAACTATGATGATTTTAAAGTGTGTATCATGGCCTGGTTTTTGATGCAAATGGCTTTCATTAACAATGTGTAAGTATGTCGGATGAAAAGCTTGCGTCAGTAGATCTGTTAACTTGTGGTACATCGGCGTCAAGGTAAACCTCATATTGTTTTATGATCAGTTATTATTTTTTATAAAATAGATTGATTTATACCGATTTTTTAAATCGGATACTGAAAAAAAGAGTATAATAGATGTACTCAATTGATGCACTTTTTTTATGGAAAGCTTTCCTATGACAACACCTAATATTTTGTCTAATGTTTTTGGTCGATCACCAGTCAATAGTATTCAAATGCATATGTTGAAAGTACATGAGTGCGCTAATCAATTACCTGTATTTTTTGAAGTTGTATTTGATGAAAACTGGGTAGTTGTTTATCAAATACAAAGCCACATCAAACAATTAGAAAATGAAGCAGATGATCTTAAGCGTTGTGTTCGCCTCTCTTTGCCTAAAAGCTTATTCTTGCCTGTGCCGCGTAGCGATATATTGCGATTAATTGCGATGCAAGATGAGATTGCTAATTGCTCAAAAGATATTGCAGGATTGATTATGGGTCGAAAAATTCAATTTCCTGAAACATTGCAACAACCCTTGAAAAATTATTTACTGCGTAGCATTGATAGTTCACATCAGGCAGTTTTGATTGTGAATCAGTTAGATGCTTTAATTAAATCAGGTTTTAAAGGACCTCAGCGTAGTATCGTAGAAGAAATGATTCATACTTTAGGTCATTTAGAAAGTGAAATTGATCAGATGCAAATTGAAGTGCGATATGTTTTATTTCAACTAGAAGAAACCTTGCTGCCTGTGAATATTATGTTTTTATACAAAATCATTGAATCTATTGGCCATTTATCAGATGATGCGAATCATATTGGAGGCTGTTTAGAATTAATGTTATAGTTGTCTTGATCGCTTCATATTTCGTTTGCATGATCCTGTTTATATTTAAGAGATGTACTGGTGAAGCACAGAAAGTGAGTCATGATGACCTGCTATGATATTCATCGTATCCCTCCATCGCATCATGAAAAAATATTTTTATTTTTTAGTATCATTATCTGTATTTTGCTTTAAAAAAATAGCTTCGTTTTTGAAGATTAGCTATATAAATCATGCAAAATATCGTACACTCAATAACTGATTAACGAATATAGTGATTGATTCTTACGCTATATTATAGTGTTTTCCTATTTATCTTATTTATAGGCAATTGATGCATGGATATTTCCATTCAAACCCAATTATCAGCAGCAGAGTCTCTTGATTGTTTCATTTGTTTTATTGATTTTAAACAGATAGATCATTCTTTACAGGCTATTCAGATATCAAATCGAGCTGCAATTAAATCGATTATTGAGAGAGGCGATTTGAAAGAAAAAGCAGGTGAGACATTAATTTTACCTATGACGAATATCCCGACAATCGATCGTTTAGTTTTAATTGCGATGGACTCCTCTAATACCCCAGACTCATTATTTAAATTAATGCGAGCAATAGAAATGGTTTTAGCAACCTTACCGATAGCTCGTGTTGCGATTACGATAGACCCATTAGAACGTTTTAACATGATAGAGCAAGCGAGCCTATTAATCTCACAAGCTTGTGTTGTGTCGAGCTATCAGTCAACTCAATTTAAACAGCAGCCAGCAGATCAATCGATTGAATTGAAATCGGTTATCTTATTATCTAAAAATCAACAAAAAGCATTGAATCATAGCATCCAATATGGGAAAGCAATGGGATCAGGCATTAATTATGCTAAATGTTTAGCTGATTTGCCTGCAAATCGATGTACACCGAGTTATTTGTCAGATCAAGCAATCGCTTTATCAGAGAAACATGACAACCTATCCGTAGATATCTTGGATGAAGAAGCTTTAGAGCAATTAGGCATGCATTCTTTTCTAGCTGTTAGTCAAGGCTCTAGTGAGCCTGGTCGATTCATTATTTTAAATTATCAAGGCGGAAAAAAAGATCAAGCTCCCTATGTTTTATTAGGAAAAGGGGTGACTTTTGATAGCGGTGGCATTAGTTTAAAGCCCGCATCTAAAATGGATGAAATGAAATTTGATATGTGCGGCGCAGCTTCAGTGATGGGTGTTATGTCGGCTATCGCAGATATTAAGCCGGCTATTAATATTATAGGGGTCATCGTGAGCGCTGAAAATATGCCCTCAGGAGAAGCCGTTAAACCAGGTGATATTATTACGAGTTTATCAGGAAAAACAATTGAAATTTTAAATACTGATGCAGAGGGTCGTTTATTATTGTGTGATGGCTTAACTTATATCGAGCGATTTAAGCCAGCAGCAGTGATTGATATTGCCACCTTAACAGGTGCTTGCGTTGTTGCATTAGGCCATCATAGAAGTGGTTTAATCAGTAATAATGAAGCATTACAAGAGCAGTTGCTCCTGTTGGGTGATCAGATTAATGATCGTGTTTGGCCGATGCCTATGGGGGAAGCCTATCAAGAGCAGTTAAAAAGCCCTTGGGCTGATTTAGCAAACATCGGAGGCCCTTCAGCCGGCATGATTACAGCCGGATGCTTTTTATCAAAATTTGCAGAAGCCTATCCTTGGGCACATTTAGATATTGCAGGAACAGCTTGGAAATCAGCTAAAAATAAAGGAGCAACCGGTAGACCTGTCGCACTATTAACGTATTATTTATTAAATCAAGCTCATTTAATCGCATAACATGAAAAAAAAAGCACACGCAGCTCGCGTCATTTTTTATCTTTTAAAGCAATCTACAGCGAAAGTTGTGGTTGATCTTGTGTGTCGATTGACAGAAAAAACCTTTAAAGCAGAAGATTGGCTATATATTCAAACTATTTCTAATACAACGTTGAATATTTTAAATAAATATTTATGGTCATATCGAGAAGATAGTTTTATACCACATCAAATTTGGGCGCCTGGTGTAATACATACACATAAAACACCTGTAATTTTAGGTTTGAATCCGCCGGCTCAAATCAATAGTAATGCCTTGCTTTTATTAACAGGGTATGTTTTGCCTAACCCATTGGATTATGATCGTATTTTACATGTTGTAACATTAGAAGAAGCAAGATTACAGTCTGCTCGTTTAGCCTTCAAGTTTTATCAAAAGCAAGGGTTAAAGCCGCAGTTTTTTACAATATAAGCTTATTTCTATTGTTTACATACACTATAATTCAAAAAGAGTAGTTTTTTAAAAATACTATTGCATGGACGCAGGTTATGACGATTATTCATCCTAAAAGACAGTCAATACAACCCATTTCACCACTGAAACCTGTCAATAAACATCAAACTAAAGACAATGCTGTTACATCACAAAAACCTCAAAAAAATATTTTATTACCTCATCAATCCTCCTCTTCATCGCCTTCAAAAAAATCATTATCACATCGCACAATTCAAAGTTCTCACTCAGTCAATACACTAAAAAATAAACCAGGCAAATCAAGCGATTTAACACCTAAACAGCATGCACAGAAAATGTTTCAAGCGTATTTAATTGAAAATCCTTTGCTTGCTAATCCAGGGAACCGAAAGCAATATCAAGCTGTATTGCAAGAAATACAACGCTCAGATCCTTTAAATAAACAGTCTCTTTCAGAAGCTCACAAGGTGATGGGTTGGAAAAATATTGCACAATCTAAACAATTACTCGTTGAACTTCGAGAATGCTGGGTAGGCCATTTTAAAACACAGATGCTGAATCAAATTCAGCATAGAGACCATGTTGACTCTAGACTGGTTTTATCTAAAAAGATTGAAGCAGCATCATACAAAACAATACCTGATGTTTTTGAAAAAATGAATGCTTCCTTTAAAAAAGCAGGTAACACTGCTAATCTTAAACATACAATCCAAGTCAAAGTATTTGATGAGCTTATGAATCAGCCTGATTTACAAAAAAAGCATGATATGGCTTCACAGTTGAAGAAAAATCCTCAACTGATAATGCGTCATATAGAGGTAGCAGCCTCGCAAGTAGAGATTGTCTCTAGTATGGTTAGTTCTGCAGTTGATCATGCTATGAAAGAACAAATCAAACAAGCTATAGATCAATCTCAAAAACCAGATCAAACAACTGTGAACAATTTTATTCAACAATCCACAACATCATCTGAGTTAATTGCCCGTTATAGAGTGATAAAATTGTTGGATCCTAGTCAGTTAGACTCATTAAAAGATCAACTGAAAACTCGTTATATTGATTTATTAGTTCATGATTTAGCTGGTGATTTATTAAAAGCAGGTTATTCAAAAGAACAGGTGATACAGCAACTGAAAGCGTATAATGCTTATGAAACACCAGTTGAATTTAAGGCACTCAATATAATCATTAACAATAAAATCACACACAATGCTGCTGACATATTCACAAGTATTGGCGTTAGCTCTGATTATAATCAAAATAGTTTTTGGGATTTTAAAGAAGCTGTGCAGCATGCCTTGCAATTACAGTTAAGTCGTGAATTATAAATTAGTGATTGCTGTCGTAAGTATGATGCTATTTAAGATAAAGCCTTTATTTCAATTTTTTTGATCGATGCGTTTTATTATTTTATATCAAATAATGAGACTGTCACGAATTTTGTGTAATCTTGATTGTCGTTAACAACGACCTTCAAATTCAAATTCAAATTCAAATTCAATTTCAAATCGATTCAATGCAGCGCTCCAATTTCTTATAGGCATGCTCCATTTTTTAGAAGCCTGTTGTACTGCTAAAAAAATTACTTTGAATGCTGAACTTTCACAAGGAAATATCCTTCTATTTCGAATGGCTTTTCGAATGACCATATTGAGCGATTCTATCGCATTGGTAGTATAAATGACCTTTCTGATATCCTGGGGATATTTAAATAATGTATTTAAATTATGCCAATTTTGATTCCATGGTATTGATATAGAAGGATATTTATTATCCCATTTAGATAAAAAATGAGACAATGCTTCTTCTGCTTGCCCTAATGTAGCCGCTGTGTAAATAGCTTTTAAATCTTCTGCAACCGCTTTCTTGTCTTTATGAGGCACATATTTAAAAGAATTCCTCACTTGGTGCACAATACATAATTGTATTTGTGTTTTAGGATAGACTGTTTGGATAGCCTCTGGGAAGCCTTTTAAACCATCTATACAAGCTATTAAAATATCTTTTAAACCACGATTTTGCATTTCAGTCATGACATTTAACCAAAATTTCGCCCCTTCGTTTTCTGACACCCACATACCTAATGCTCTTTCTTTCCTTTCATATTAACCCCTAAAGCTAGGTAAATAGATTGATTAATAATTTGGTTATATTTTTTAATGTTAACAACAATATAGTCAAAATAAACAATCGCATAAGTGTGATCTAATGCTCTGTTTTGCCATGCAATAATGTCTTCTTGAATGTTTTCTGTTACTCGGGATATTAGGTTATGATATATGTCCACATGATACATTTCTTTCAGTGTATCCTTGATGTCGCGAGTGGTCATACCCTTAGCATATAAGGTCAGAATCATATCATCAAAACCATCGATACGTCTTTGATGTTTTTTGATAATTTGTGGTTCAAAAGTACTCTCTCTATCTCGAGGTGTTTTGAGGAGTAGTTCACC
This sequence comes from Endozoicomonadaceae bacterium, assembly GCA_015163815.1. GTDB lineage: Bacteria > Pseudomonadota > Gammaproteobacteria > Pseudomonadales > Endozoicomonadaceae > JAAOIJ01. Next base: position 1,603 of record JAAOIJ010000023.1, on the reverse strand, counting down.
ATGATCACTTTTTACAGTTTTTTGGCTGTATCCATTACGAGTATTGCTTTTATTTCCTATGTTTACAGCTTGATTACTGTTCTCAAGATGTACTTTTAATTCAGTATTTAAAGCATATTGTAATGTACTTTGAATCAATTTCTGAAGCATGCTATTTGGTCCAAAAATATCTTCTTTAGTTTTACAGTTTTTAACTAATTCATCAATTAAAGTTTGGTTTACTGTGTTCACTGTTTTTTTCTTCTTATGTTTATTTCCAGATTCAAGTTATTTAGATCAGAATGAATCTCAATTTGAGTATACTTCTTCGAACAAAGAAGATATTACCGCATTAGACGTTCAAGCAGGCTTAACGAATATTGAAAGCAGCAGCATGATGCCTATTTCCGAATTTAAATTTAGATATAAGAGAATCGAATCTATCTGATCAAAATCCTGAGCTTGCCTTTTGTAATACAACTGTAAGTGATGATAGAAATTATGTTGAATTTGATATAGCTGAGCAACATAATAATACAAGTCATAATCATTCTATGATGGGTGCTTTTTTCAATGCAGTGAAATCGAGAGTGTTTTAAATATTTTCTGTTAATTCGTATGAATACTTGATAGCTTTAAAGAGCGTTTATTAACTTAAGCGCTCTTTTTTTATGTTTCAGTATAAAGATAATATTGAATCAATCTGATAAAAAATATTTTGTTCTGTGATGTCAATTGATGGAATTTTTTATGTAATCAAGTCAATTTTACAAGACAGCAAACAATTTAAAGAATGCCTTCCTCTGTTTATAAGAAACCAATTTACATATTTTAATACCAGGTTTATCATAACAGCCATACTCTAAATAATCATTCATTTCAATTTGTAAGGTGCGCTCTAATATATATTTATTTCATTCATCTATTTTATCCAAAGCTTTTGATCAATGTATTTTATGTTATAACAATCAGTTTATCGTTTGTTCTCTTGATTGAGATTTGATGTTATTATTTTGTCTTTTAAAATGATCGTTTTTTCATGAGAAGCTATGCATAGCTTGATATAATTTACAATGATTGCTTGCTTGGATAGTATGGTTTATCGTGTCTGATTTTTTTCACATCTATATCCATGCCTAAGTCGTTTAAATGATTTTTTCAAAAAATTGATTTCTTCAGAATTGACTATTTACAGCATTTTCGATAAGTTCTATATTTTGCTGTTTGAAAATCAATTTTATCATATAAATTATTTTCTAGCTCGTCCAAAATTTGATCCTTTAATGTCGTCTTATTTTTTATAGATATAGTCTGTTTTGTATTGAGAGGTTTTGAAGGAGGATTTTTTTTTATTTTGTGTTTCCCTCTAGCTGAAAAAACATCACTAGATATAAATAAAATATTGATAATTATTAAAAAAATACTGAAAAGTTTGAACATATTCTATTCCTTTTTAAAATTGTTTGTTATTCATAAATATATTTCATATTGTATAGCGGAATTTCACCTATAAATCTATTATAGACTAGATTTATAGGTATTTTTCAAAGGTTTTGATGTTAAAGGCCCATTCAACCATGAAGTGTAACACCTAAAGGTTTTTCTATTCTTCGCATAACTTCGT
>JAAOIJ010000022.1 GCA_015163815.1 Endozoicomonadaceae bacterium | reverse complement strand
CTTGAAATCGTAGAAGGAGATCTTTTCAATGCGCTGCCTATAGCATGAATAGAATAATGCTTTGACAATAAGATATCAATTTGAGATCTTTCTTCTGCAGTCAAGTGTTGATAAGCCATGTAATTCTCCTTGTTTTGTTGATAAAAAGAAGTTATACGAATGATTAGCATTTGACTGCTTTTTTTTGGCTATAGAAAATACCTTACTGTTGCACTTCACACTTGAAAAGGCAAGTTAAAGACAATCATCGCCTTGAAATGAGTACTTCATTTTTTCAATAAATATTAATTAATTGATTTTCATAATATTTTTTGTTTTAAGCAGACAATTATTTTTCAGCTTCTATTGGCTATCCCTTGCTTACACTAGAATTTATGTTACTGGGCTTTAGCTTATCGACTAAATTTGAATGACTACTGAGACCCAGTAAATCATTTGAATCTGATATATCATCAATTGGCACATCATCATCACTCCTTAATGAATCTGTACTTAATATGCTGTTTTCAGATACTGAATGCTCTAAAAGATATATATCATTATTTTGTAATTGTTTGATTTTGTCTACAATCACATCAGTCTTGTCGTGAAATTCATCATCTGTCATCACCCACATATCATCTTGATACTGTTGCATGAATACGTTATATTCAATAATAAGATTTAATATTGCATTCGCACTGTATTGCTTTCCTTGCTGTAATTTTTCATTATAGAGTTGTATTATATTGTTGATATCACCATATTTTTCAGGCGTAGTAAGTGGAGGCAATACCAATTGATCTATTAAAAGAGAATCAGTCAGATCAACGGCTTGCATTTGAGTTTCAATGACAAGCCTAGCTCCTCTCTCAAGCCTCTCAAAGTTCGACATTGAACTGTGTTCATTTTCAACTGTCTCATTTTTCAATTGTGTTATGTGTTCTAGCGTATTAGCAGTAATTTGGTAAAACATTTCCTCTGTTATCGCTGAACTTTTAAACTGTTGCACAAATACACTATAACCAATAATAAGATTTAATATTAAATCAGCACTTTGTTGTTTTCCTTGTACCAATTGCTCATTATATAGCGCTATGATATCGTCGATCTTACCATTTTCTGATGAGGGCTCCACTGTCGGAAGTATCAGATCTTCCAGAAAAAGACCATTAGTATCTAATATTTTCTGCTCAATGACAAGCTGAGTTCCCTGAACAAGAATCCCACTCTTCAGCTCATTTTCAGTTTTGCTGTTTTTTATCACATCTGCAAAAACAAGCCCAACAACTTCCTTGTCAATCGTCATTTTTTCTATATAATCTGCATACTGGGCACATACCCATTGAAAACTATCCTCAGTCAATATTGGATTTGAGTTAGAAAGATAGTCAATAAAAGCAGGCAGCATCGCTTGGTTATAATCTAACGTGTACTGAGATAAAAGAGCACTAAACTCTGTTAATAATAGCGTTAATTGTTGTTGATGATCAGCATCGCTTTGTATCTGCTTTGCTTTAACTTCTACAGATATATGCTTTTCATGTAAAGTAGCAATATATTGTAAGGCATGCATTGTGGACTCAGCAGGCAATTGAAAGTGATCACACCATTCTGCTGCTTTTTTTTCTAATATCATTTTTGATTCTTGATTCCACAAAACAGTTGCTTTAGATTGCAATGAATTTGTTTGACTTACAGTCGGATCTAGATTAGTACTTGAATTGTCAGCTGACTCGCTAACAGAGGGAGTCTCTGGTAATTGATCTATAAACTGCTGCTGTTTTACTTGCATCAACTGATCAGAGGTACGATCTTCCTTAAAGCTCTTCAATGTGCTAACAATGTCAAATATGTCTTCTCTAGTCGCGTCTAATCCCAGCTTATCAAACTGTGCCAATATTTTTCTTTCAAGCGATCTATCTTGTTTTTCAAGCGATATAAATAACTCTTGATAACACTCTTGTTGGAGTTCACATTTAGCATCGTCTGTTAAAATATCCTCGTTAATAGTACTCAGTTTCGCAGCAAGCAAAATTTCTCCTTGATGTTTTTTCTCCTCTAAAAGCTGGGTATTAAATACTTCAAAAAATATAGCTTGAAAAGTCGACTCATCATTAATTGCTTGATGAATAGCCATATTTTGTAAAGAATCTATTATCTTGAGTGCATCTGCATGCTTTAATTGATACTGACAAATCAAATTTGTATAGGTTTGAATCTGAAGAGACATCATGTTATGATGTACTTCAGGATTATTCTTTAGAAATATGCTTACTTCTGTATTCGCTTGATCTTTTGTTAGACAAGTATATAATAATTTAAAATTCATCATTCTTTCTTTTAATACCGAATCTTCTGTTAATACCTCACCCTCTTTCGTTTGACTTAGCTGTTCAATTGAGTCATATAAAGTGTTACGCAATACAGCAGAATAAGGCCATCTAAATTTTTGGGAAGCCATTCCTGCTTTGTCTAATAATGATTGACTTTTGTGAAATTCAGCACAATCACTGCTCACTTCCGCTAAAACAGAAAACTCAATATCTTCATCTAAATGATGATTTTCATTTTGATTCATTTCATGATAATAAGCTTTAAAATGATATCCATATAGGTCAAGCAGCGTCTCAATGTCGATAGAGTTCGTTAAATGAGACAGATTCGATAATATTTTTTCTATATCCGAATCTTGCCACATTTGATCTACACTTTGGTCAGATGAAGCTGTAAATGGGGTAGACAATATTGCTGTCATTTTAGAGGTTAATGCTATAAATTGCTTGATTGTTTGTTCACTTGGCTCATCATCTAGTTTATCAATCGAGACCCCTTGTTTTTCACGCGCTTCCTTGATACAAGTTGCCAATAATACATAATTTAATTGATTATTCATACTAGCCGAAAGATGCTGAGAAATTTGAACAGGAAACTCGCACTTGCCGCGTACTTTAGCCAGTATACTGTCATAATGCTCATTACCTGAACGGATATACTGCAATCTTTCTGTTTGTTTTGATACAATCGCCATTAATTCAACACGTCTGTTTTCTAAGTCATCTGTTAGCGAATTTTCCTTCTCTAAAGATTTCAACTCAGCATGATCTTCTTCCATCTGCTCAAAGTCTTTTAAACTAAGATTAGGCATATGCATCACGTGTTCTACTTGAGACAGATAAGGCTGTTGTATATCTAAAAGCTCTATACCATCAATCGTATTATGTTTGAGATAGGATAAGAGGTCTTCTCGAAAGTTTTCTATTCTATCTTTTTTCTTCTGTATCTCAGCTTTTACTTCCTCTAATCTTAGCGTAACATTGACTGTATCGCTTACATTTTTATCATATAGTTCCTCATGGTCTTTTTTAGACAAACTCTTCTCTTCTTTTGCATTTTCCAGTGTCAATTTAACGTTTTTATAAAATGTTAAATCGTTTTCGAGCTCTTTTTCTTGATGTTTTAACTGCTGATATGACGCATCTCTAAATTGAATATTATGTTTTTTTTGGTTTGAATGTTGTATAAGAGTGGATGCAATAGATTCTTTTTCTTTTAATTTACTCAAGATTGGATCAATAATCCGTTTAATCGTTTTATTAAAACAAGCAAGACCAGCCCTGTTTTTAAAAAATAGACTTGTTATTGTTTGCAAAAACACAGGTGTTTTATGATCACTTCGTGGGCCTGTACAATATTCTTTCACTAAATTTTGCAAATGTTTTCTTGCAACTTTACATGTCTCAGGATGTCTTTCATTGATCTCATCCTTTCGAATTTTATTCACTAATTCTTCTTTGTGCTCTCTAAATGCATGAATAATACGATGTTGTATCACCTTTGTTATTATTTCATTGTTAGATGTATCCACAAAAAACCAGAGTGTTGGTTTAATCTGCGTAATGGTGTCAGCTAATTTTTGACAATCTGATAATTGTTCTTCTGACGAAGCTTTCGAGCTTTTTAAATCGTCTAATTTAGCCGGCAATAACTCAGTTAAAGCTGTGCGTAATTGATTTGTAATTTTTTTTGCAATAGCTTGACTCATGACGCCTGTAGCGATCAAAATAGGTAATTGATTTTGTATCATTTTCAATGAATAAACAGATTTTGTTTGCTTAATCAAGCTTGACAAATATAATAAAATAGCTTCATTTTTCATGATATTATATTTTTTATCAGCATGATATTGTATAACTTGCGTTGTCAGTCTAGAACTTACTTGTCTAATTGAATAAGAGATCTCTTTGGCTTTTTTAAACGCCACGATTGTTTGTAAATTTTCCGAATCTGATGCAAGGCTAGCATCGGCAATCGCATCTAATGCTGCTGCATCTTGCTCAATCGAAGCTAAACTATCATTAAGCGCTTGATCTTTGACAAGACGCATCTCACTTAAACTTTTTTTATATAATGAGCTGGTTTTTTTTAAAAGGGCCGAAGGAATTAATTGATAAAAGAACTCTTTACCTCTTTTAATCAAACGATATTTCCAAGTTTTTCTTTGGGCTAATTGATCTGTTGTTTTTTTTAGTAGTGATTCTGATACTGGCTGCATAGAAGCAGTTGAAGAAGGGGGTCGCATATAAAATCCTTTTCATCACGATGAATTAAACAAACATTACTGCTTGCATTAAAAAATATTGAAAACCATATAAGTCTGTCTATTTTTATATCAACAATTAATTTTTATTCGCTCTTTTTCTTTCATTTTCTGTTAATTTTTTCTTGCGCAATCGAATATTACTGGGTGTTACTTCAACTAACTCATCATCATCAATAAATTCAATTGCTTGTTCTAATGAATGTTCAATAGGCGGAACTAAAGTAATATGCTCATCTGTACCTGATGCGCGAATATTTGTTAATTGCTTTGCTTTTGTTGGATTAACTACTAAATCATTTGCTCGACTATGCTCTCCAATAATCATACCTTCATAAACAGGAATCGCTGGTTTAATAAATAAACGACCCCGGTCTTGCAAATTAAATAAAGCATAGCCTAATGATTTTCCTTTCACCATTGAAATTAATACACCATTTTTACGCTTATTGAATACCCCTGATTTTACTGGGCCATAATGATCAAAAATATGCGTTAAAACACCACTACCTGAAGTCAATGTTAAAAATAATGAGCGAAAACCTAATAATCCTCTAGCAGGAGCCAAAAATTCTAGTTGAGTCCTACCTTTTCCATCTGGATTCATATTCAACAATTCAGCTTTACGTATCCCCATTTCTTCCATAATTGAACCTTGATGACGCTCTTCAAGATCAATTAATACACGCTCATAAGGTTCTTTTTTAATACCATCTTCTTCTTTAAAGATCACTTCAGGCCTAGAAACACCCATTTCAAATTTTTCTCGACGCATACTTTCAATCAGCACAGATAAGTGTAACTCACCGCGTCCTGATACAATGAATTTATCAGGATCACTACCTTGCTCAACTCGTAATGCCACATTATGTAATAATTCTTTCTCTAGCCTATCTTTTAAATTACGAGAAGTTAAATATCGTCCTTCTTGCCCGCAAAACGGGGAATCATTGACTTGAATTGTCATGGAAACAGTAGGCTCATCAACACTTAAAGGGGGTAAAGCTTCTATTTTCGCTGGATCACAAAGAGTATCTGAAATATTCAGGTTATCGATACCCGTAATACAAACAATCTCACCTGCATGGGCTGATTCAACCGGAATTCTTTCTAAACCTAGATATCGCATCACTTGTAATATACGACCATTTCTTCTTTCTCCTGTTTTTGAAATCAACTGAATCATGGTGTTCGATGTCAATGTCCCTCTTTTGATACGACCAATACCAATAATGCCTACGTAACTATTATAATCTAATGCACTAATTTGCATTTGAAAAGCACCTTCCAGGTCAACTGCCGGTGCAGGAACATGCTGAATAATCGTTTCAAATAAAGGATTCATATTCGGTGCAATATCTTTTAAGTCTAAACCTGATGTCCCTTCTATCGCTGAAGCATAAATGATAGGAAAATCAAGTTGTTTTTCTGTTGCCGATAAATTACAAAATAAATCAAATATTTCATTGACAACCCAATCAGGACGAGCTTCTTCTCGGTCAATTTTATTAATAACCACAATAGGATTTAAATTATTTTGAAAGGCAAGCTGTGTTACAAAACGCGTTTGTGGCATAGGGCCATCAACGGCATCTACAATTAATAACACAGAATCAACCATGGACATAATACGCTCGACTTCACCACTAAAATCAGCATGACCCGGAGTATCCACAATATTAATGGTATAATCATCCCAAGTGACAGCCGTGTTTTTTGCTAAAATGGTAATTCCACGTTCTTTTTCTTGATCATTAAAGTCTAAAATACGCTCTGAATTCTCATTTTTTCTTTTTAAAATACCTGATTGCTGCAGTAATTTATCAACTAAAGTTGTCTTGCCATGATCAACATGAGCAATAATGGCTACATTGCGTAATTTATTAGGATTAGAGGTAGTCATATAACGCCATAGAAGGTTGATTGAATAGAAAGTTTGTTGACTTATATCTTTATTATACAGTATTTTAATAAAAAAATCTGTTCAGAGTACAAGGTCATATCAGTTGACACTAAAGCATGATCGCTTATTCAACGTATCATTGTCTTAACTTGACAGATACGACAGGTAATCATTTTTTAAATTAACATAGTTATTGGCTGAATATATTAAAAAATCTTTTTCTTTCGATGATAAAGCCCGAATTTTTTGAACAGGATTACCATAATATAAAAAACCACCCTGTAGTTTTTTACCAGGCGTTACCACACAGCCAGCGCCAATCATCGTATCTGACTCAATAACAACATCATCCATAATAATAGCACCCATGCCAATTAAAACTCGATCACCTATATGACAACCATGCAAAATAGTGCCATGACCAATGGTCACATCACTTCCAATGTCTAGTGGAAACCCTTCTGGATTATATTCACTAGCATGTGTAATATGCAGGATTGAACCATCCTGTATATTGGAGCGATCACCAATAGTAATCGTATTCATATCCCCTCGAACTACAGCTGAAGGCCATATAGAAATATCATCTCCTAATACAACTGATCCTATCACGCTAGCGTTAGGCGCTACGTAAGTACGCAATCCTAATTGAGGTTTTTTTTCTATAAAATGGCGATAAGATGACGTGTTGATATGTCATACTCCCATATCAATATTGCATAAAAAACCAATCATTTCATAGCTTATACTCATACGAAAGAAAAGGTCTCTGTTTGGCTTCTACATTATACTATCATACAATAGAACATATTATCCTTAAATGATGCGTCTATTTTAACGAGAGATATCATGCTGAACGTGATGCTACCTGAATTTAAAACAATTAATTATCATACTGTTAAATCTATTTTAACCCGGCTTTTACAAAAAACGAAAGCAGGCATCATTCACTTGGTTGAAACAACAAAAACGCCTACTTTTTCGAATTTATTAGTCCCTTTGGAAGCTATTTCAATAGAGATTGATAACCTCTGGTTACCGATACAACACTTATCTTCAGTTGCTGACACGCCTTTTTTACGCGAAGTTTATGCCGATTGTTTAGTTTTATTATCAGATTTTACATCATGGCTTTCTCAATATTTTCCATTATATATTTTACTAAAACAGATGACGACAGATCTTTCTTTTTCATCTCTCTCAGCCGTGCAAAAAAAATTGATATGCCATCACGTGAAAAATTTTGAACTTCAAGGGATACATTTACCAGCAGCACAACAAGCAGAACAAGCTGTTCTAAAAAAAACATTAAATGCGCTATATTGTCAATTTTCTCATAATATATTAGATGCAACGACTTCTTGGAGCAAATTACTCAATTTATCAGACTCTCAATATGATTTACCGGATTCACTGTTAACTTTAATGCAACATCAAGCGAAAGAGCACTCTAAAGTAGGTTATTTGATTACCTTAGAAGCTCCTTGTTTTTTTCCTTTCATGCGATACTGTAATCATCAAGCCTTGCGAAAAGAAGTATATACGGCATATTATACTTTAGCATCTGATCAAAATATCACTTCAAAACAATATGATAATACTGATTTAATGCGGCAAATTATGTCAATACGACATCAGCTGGCTCATATGCTTGGCTTCCAACATTATGCAGCCTATGCTTTAGAAAAGAAAATGGCTCATAATACTGAAAAAGTTATTACTTTTTTGATGGATTTACTAGAGAAAAGCAAACCTTCTGCCTTAAAAGAATTCTCCGAATTACAATCCTTTGCTGCAACAACAGAAGCACATCAAACTTTAGAAGTATGGGATATTGCCTATTTTTCTGAAAAAATGCGGCAAACACAGTATCAGTTCAATCAAGAAGCTTTTCGAAACTGGTTTCCGGTGCAACATGTATTATCAACACTTTTTACCTTAATAAGTCAATTATTTTCCATAGAAATACAACAAGTTCCTATTACTGCAGAAGAAGTATGGCACCCTACCGTCACGCTATACCAAGTATCAAAAAATAGTCAAACATGTGGTTATTTTTACATCGACCTATACTCAAGATCTAATAAGCACGCTGGGGCCTGGATGGGGGAATTGCGCAATCGTTGGGTATCTAACCAAGGAATACAATTACCGGTTGCTTTTTTAATTTGTAATTTTACAAAACCTTTCAATGAAAAACCAGCTTGTTTATTGCATGATGAAGTCGTGACTTTATTTCATGAATTTGGACATACATTACATCATGTCTTAACAACGATTGAATACCCTAGCCTATCTGGCATTCATGGTGTCCCTAGAGATGCGATTGAACTCCCTAGTCAATTATTAGAAAACTGGTGTTGGGATCATACAATATTAAAAAAAATATCACACCATATTGAAACAAAAGAATCATTATCAGATCAACAAATTAAAGACTTATTAGCCATTAAAAACTTTCAATCAGGTTTAATGCTGAATCGCCAATTAGTGCTTGCTTTATTCGATATACATCTACATATAGAAGATACAACAGGTCAATCTATTCAAGCTATATTAGATCGTGTAAGACAAGAAGTAGCCGTCATCTTACCGCCTATTTTCGACCGATTTCAAAATACATTTTCACATCTTTTTGATGGAGGATATGCTGCAGGATATTATGGCTATTTATGGTCCGAAGTATTATCTGCTGATATTTTTGAAGTATTTCATGAAGAAGGCTTATTGAACCCATTGATTGGTGAAAGATTTTTAAATGCTTTTTTATCACAAGGTGGATCAAAAGATCCCATGGACATGTTTATTGATTTTCGTGGACGAAAACCAACAACAAAAGCTTTTTTAAAGCAACATGGACTCATCTAATCAATGCAATCTAAATCTCATGAACAGCGAGGATATTATGAAGCGTTTTATTGCAGGAGCGATTTGCTCTGCTTGCCAATCGATAGACCGAATTGTTTTATATGAAAACAAACAACAAAGATGGCATCAATGTATTCTTTGTGGACATACAGAAACCATGCCTAATTCTGATCAGTCGACAGAGAAGCATCCATCGGAACAAATTAAAATAATACAACTATAATCGTGCATTCTATTGTCGTTGTGTGAACAAAAAAATATTTCATATTTCCGCAATGATCAATTTCATTCATTTAGGCATGACTTTACTTGAATTTAACCAATTCCTTGCGCGAGATCATGTGCTATGATCTGGGATATCATGATAATCACACTCATAAAACAGCATGAAATCTGCCCTTAACACAAGATCCGACTCTCACTTTAGATCACTTAAGTTATACAATTGACCTAGGGCGTGCCCTCAATCTGAAAATCATTTATAGATTGCTTTTTATTTTAAAATACACAACACTCTTTTTTTAAAAAAAGAGTAGTAACTTATGATTAGAGATTTTTTAACTGATATTCTTTGGAAAATATTACAAATAGTTATGAAAAAAAAGCAATGTCATCGATGGAAAAATGATCGCAATGTTATATCTGCTATATTAT
>JAAOIJ010000021.1 GCA_015163815.1 Endozoicomonadaceae bacterium | reverse complement strand
TTCATCATACGATCAATACGCTGTTTTGTTCTTGTAGCTAGTATCAAAAGCATATCATTACTCTCAATAGATATTAATAATTTTTGATAAAAATCAATAATATACAAAAAAATCTATTAAAGCCAAGCAATAGATCAAAATAACAGACCCTTATTCCATCCATTCATGAGACCAAGCTACAACACAATCGATAAAAATAATCATGCCATTTATGTAAAAAAATGCTAAACTGACCTCCAATTTGTAATATTTATCTTTTTAATACCAGATAAAAAACATAAAATTTATAACATAATTACAATAAAAATCAATAAGATATTAACTTATTATTCACTAATATAGGCAGAACACCCACTTGTGTGTTTTTTAAAACTCAATCCATTGGCTTAATTTTATGTTTGATGCTAAGCACGCGAAAATTGCTAAAAAATATACGATAGTGCATCGATCAGCTTCTGTATTTTTTCATCAGTATATGGCTTTTCCACCACCCACACCTGTTGTTCAAATATTAGGGGCAGGGGAGGCGGAAATTGATAGCATTGCTGACGAAGAACGCGATATAACACATGAAATACCACTCAATATGAATACACCTATTACCAAAAAAGAAAAAAGTCTAGCAATAAAACAAGAACCAACTTATTCTTTTAGAAAAAACAAGGTCATGCCAACTATTCAAAAAATGTATGCTCCTCTATTCAAAAGAAAAACAAAACGAAAAATTATAAGTCAAGTGACTATTAATTGTCATACAAACATATAATACATCAAATATATCATCGCAATGCGATATCATGAAAAAACACAATATCATCAATCATTTCTTCATAGCAAGAAACCCTGTCACATTCATTTATTTTGCAATATTTTTTATTCGAATGCCATTGTATTCAGTCAATACTGAATCCATAAATTGCATGTAAATCAGTATATTAAAAAACAAATTACCCTTGCATTGCACCCGTCATGTTTAAAAAAATTAACGATTTTAGCAATGATTATAATCGTCATATTGCTTATTTTCAGACATCACATGATATACTCAAATCAAGCCAACAACATTATCTACATTAGACAAAACACTAATATGATACCGTTGTTATAGCTCATCTATTCGAATAGGAACTCATGTCATGTCAATCATGGATTTTTCAATTTTAGAACAATTTTGTGAATTATTGGGTGATGATGATAAAACCGAAGTCAATGATCTTATTCAAATTTATTTAGCAGACACACCGAAACAATTAGCTATGATGGACAATAGCCTTAAAATACAAGATTTAGAAGCTTTTAAAAGAGCGGCTCATTCCTTAAAATCAAGCTGTGCTAATGTAGGCGCTATTGAATTCAGCCAATGGGCTCAGAGTCTGGAATCAATGAACACTATTGCCTCACCAGAGCTACAAAATGAACTGAATATCGGACAAACGCATTTCAAGCAAACCACAGATAAACTCAAACAATGGCTGCTTTCATAATTTTGATTAATGCCTCATTTGCTTCTCGTCATTCAGCATATTTAGTATGCTGATACATCCTCATTATCTCTTCAATGAATATCTTCTATTAAGACATGACACCTCGAAAATTATTTAATAAAATCATCATTTTTTCTTAACTTCACTCAAATAAAACCGATAACTTAAAAAAGAGATCTGTATTTTATGATCTGAGACCTTTGCAATAAGCAGTTCAATGAATAATTTATGTGTTTTTTTATTCAGACAATACATAAATTACTTCATTTTTTAAACTATTTTAATAAAAAAGATCATATCAGG
>JAAOIJ010000020.1 GCA_015163815.1 Endozoicomonadaceae bacterium | reverse complement strand
GTAAAAATTAAGCATTATAACAAATCATGGTCTTTAAATCATAAAACTTAATTGTCTTTATATTATTTTTTTACATGAATCATATTGTCTTATTGCAAAGGTCTCAATCTATTTTTGCATATATTTAAAGTAAAAATAGATCATTATTTTACATTTATTTTTTTATTGAGATAGCTTGATATTATGAAATAGATAAAGATTTTTTTATTTTTTTTCGCATACTGAAGGCATCTTTCACAATAGATATTTCATTAAATGGAATCTGCTGCCCTGATTTTATTTGATATTGCTCATGTCCTTTGCCTGCAATTAAAATAATATCCTGAATATTAGCATTCATGATCGTTTGTTGAATAGCTAAACATCTATTTTTAATGACTTGAACACGCAAGGATTGCTCTGGAGTTAAATTTTCTAAAGCATCTTGTACTATCTGTAAAAAAGCTTCATCTCGAGAATTATTTTCAGTAAAGATGACGCGCTCTGCGCCTAATAAAGCTTCACGCATCATGACAGATCGCTTTGCACGATCACGATTGCCACCACAACCAAATATACAAATAATTGATTTTTTATTCTCTGATCTAATAGCAATTAACACTTGTTTTAAAGCATCCGGTGTATGCGCAAAATCAATAATAACTTGAGGCATTTTCGGAGATTGGACGTAACACATGCGACCAGAAACAGGTTGGATATAATGAATAGCGGATTCTATAGCGCTTAAAGGGATTTGATAATAACCTAAAACACCAATGATACCGAGCAAATTAGATACATTAAAACGCCCTAATATAGGTGCTTTTATCTTCATGCATCCCCATGGAGTCATGATATCTGCAAGAATATGATCTTTATTTTGATGAAAAAATGAAACATATAAATCGGCTTGATGTTGAGACATAGAATATGTATACACTGTTACATTTTTAGCTATATTCTTTAAAATAACAGGTGCATAAGCATCATCTAAGTTGATGACAGCAACCTTTAAACTAGGTTTTTTAAATAATTTTAATTTTGCTTGAAAATACGCATTGATTGTCTGATGGTAATCTAAATGATCTTGACTCAAATTAGTCCACACAGCAGCATCAAATTGCACACCAGATACGCGAGATTGAGATAATGCATGAGATGTGACTTCCAGTACAGTCCATTGAACATTTAAATGAAACCATTGATACAATAAACAATGAATTGTTTCTAGACTAGGTGTTGTATTGTGTGTTGAGGTTAATTTAGGATACACACCAGCACCTAAGGTCCCAATGAGTCCAACTGATTGTGATAAATAATGTAAAATCTGTGCTAAAAAAAAACTAGAAGATGTTTTACCATTCGTCCCTGTAATACCAATCACTTTCATCTTATTAGACACCTGATCCCAAGCATGATGTAATAATAATCCAGCTTTATCATCTAAATCAGGAACAGGATAAATCCAACACATTTTTTTCTTCATAGGTTGAAGATAGTCAGCATGAGGAACCGTTAAAATAGCAATTGCACCTTTTTCAATGGCTTCATCAATAAAAAAAAATCCCTGATAATTTTCTCCAGTTAAAGCTAAAAAAATCCAACCTGGTTTGACTAAACGACTATCCGTTGTGATACCTTGATAATGCATATTATTTTCAATGTGCAGCGTCGATCCACATTGAGATAGTATTGCTTGAATTGTTTTTTCTTGGTTTTGCATAGGATCAATACTCATTTTCACAAATCAGAACAAGGTGGAATACCTAGAATACGAACCGTTTGACTCATCACTTCAGCAAAAACAGGTCCTGCTAATGCTCCACCATAATAAGTTCCTTTACGCACGCCAGTAAAACAAATTAATGTAATTAACTGTGGATTGTCTGCTGGCAACATACCAATAAAAGAAGAAAAATATTTTTTTTTATCATACCCTTTTTCAGATATTTGATGCGCTGTCCCTGTTTTACCTGCGATACGATATCCAGGAATTTGAGCTCGCCGACCTGTTCCTTTAGAGACTACTTTTTCAGCAACTTGACGGACAGAATCAGCAATCCATTTTGGTAAAACACGCTCACCTTGAATGATTTTATTACATTTAATTAAGGTTGCAGGATATAAAAAACCACCATTTGCTATTGCTGAGAAAGCACGAATTAATTGCAACGGTGTTGCACTCATATGATAACCATACGCTAAATTTGATAATTCAATATTTTTTAATGCAGGATACATATAAGGCACATGACCCCATGCTTCTCCTGGAAAATCAATACCTGTTGGACCACCAAAACCTAGACGATTGAATAGATCAATCAATACATTTTGTCCTACTTTAAAAGCTATTTTTGTTGCACCAACATTACTTGATTTGATTAAAACATCTTGCATAGGAATTATCCCATTTTTAGACACATCTTTCACAAGATGTCCATCAACCATCATAAATCCAGGTCTTGTGTCGATTAGTGTATCTAATGTAAACTGCTTTGATAATAATGCTGCACTCAAGGTCACTAATTTCATAATAGAACCAGGCTCAAATTGATCCGTGATAATACGATTTCTAGCAGTTACAGGCGAATAATCTAATCGATTATTTGGATTAAAAGAAGGATAGTTTGCCATGGCTAATATTTCACCATTATTAGGATTCATCATAATTAATAATGCAGAGTCCGCTTGAATTTTATGCATCGCTTCAGCTAAAGCACGATAAGAAAAATACTGTAATCTTAAATCAATACTTAATGTCAAAGGATGACCGGGAATAGCACTATGAATCATCTCTGGTTCTTCAATTGAATGCCCATGCAAGTCTTTCAAAAAACGATTTTGTCCATTGATACCAAGCAATTGATCATGATATTGCCACTCTAAACCTGATTGCCCATGATCATCAATGTTAGTCAGACCTAAAACTGGACTCATCATGGCTCCGCTAGGATAATATCGCTTATATTCACGTTGAAAATAAAGGCCTGATATGTTGAGTTTTTCTATTTCTTGCATCATATCAGGTGTTATATGGCGCTTTAAGTAATAAAATGTGGCTTGTTTTTTTTTCTGTATTAAGGTCAGCAACATACTACAAGGTATCTTTAATATATGGGCCAGCTGTTCTATTTGATCAACTGGCGTGTCGTATAATTTAGTCAAATTACTCCAAACAGAATGAACTGGCGTGCTCACAGCTAAAGCTTGGCCATGACGATCTGTAATCATACCGCGACTTGCAAAAATCGTTTCATACCGAATCACACGTTGCTCACTTTCATGTTGCAAAAAATAGCGATTGATCCCTTGTAAGAAAATAAGTCGTCCTATGATCAGCAAAACAATCAAGCTGATCATATACCATAGCAAACGCAAACGATGCGGCCAAGTCGTAACACAAAAATTCAAAATACAGGATAATTTCATGGTTTAATAAACGTAATCTGTTGTGTATTAGCAAATAGCATATCTAATGTTTCTGTTGCTATTTTTTCAATACGCTGACAGTTTGATAATGTGCCATACTCTAATAGTAATTGATCATGTTCTATTTGTAACTCATGATAAACTTGTCGACTATACTGCAAGTCTCGATAAGCACTTCGATTACACTGCACAATAATACACCGTATAATAGAGGATAATAAAATCAATCCTAACATGAAGATAATGGTCCAGTTTATTTGGTGTAATAAAGTTTGCATTACTTTCAATGGTATCGCCTGTCCTGTGTTATCAACATTTTTCTGCTATACGCATAATAGCACTTCTAGCGCGTGTATTTTGATTAATTTCCAATGCTGATGGTTTAATAGGTCGACCAATACGCTTTAAAGTTGGCTTCAATGGCTGAGGTTGAATGGGAATCTCTCGAGGTAATTGCGTTTCAGCATATTGTAAACTATGTTGTTTCATAAACTGTTTTACAATCCGATCCTCTAAAGAATGAAAGCTAATGACGACTAATCGACCACGCGGTTTCAAAATAACTAATGCACTATCTAAAGCATTTTTTAATTCAGATAATTCTTGATTAATAAATAATCGTACTGCCTGAAAAGTACGTGTTGCAGGATGTGTCTTATGATTCCATTTAGGATGAGCTTGCTTTACAACTTGAGCAAAATGATGTGTTGTTTGAATAGGATTTACTGCTCGTTCTCTTACAATTGCTTTTGCGATACGACGAGAAAAAGATTCTTCTCCGTATTCCCATAAAACTTGAGCAATCATTGCTTCACTGACAGTGGTTAACCATTCAGCTGCACTGATACCGATATCAGGATTCATTCTCATATCTAAAGGCCCATCATGCATAAAACTAAACCCGCGATCCGGGTTGTCTAGTTGTGGTGAAGAGACGCCTAAATCTAATAATAACCCAGCAATAGAAACGGGAGAAAATAGTGTTGATAAAGAAGAAAAAGCTGCTTTTTTCATAGTAAATCTAGTATCTTCTTTTTCTAATATCAAACCAGACTGCACAGCTTCAGGATCTTGATCCACACCGACTAATCGCCCTTGATGTGTTAAAGACGATAAGATTTTTCGACTATGTCCACCTCGACCAAATGTTGCATCAATATATTGTTCATTGAGATCCCAGCATAAAGCTGACTGTGCTTCCTCTAGCAAAACGGTTGTATGATTATACATGAGACTGATTTCCTATATAAAAATACAAAGGCTATATCGAAGGTATTTTATACATATTCTGCAATATTTTAAGTCGCTTACCTGCGCCATACTCAGTAATATATCGCTTAATAGGTTGGTATTTTGCTCCCAAAAAACTTGCTTTTCGTAAACATTTAATCACAATATTGTGACTCATAAATCCATAATGACAAGCCTCTAAAAGCCAAATCATATGACGTGTATCTGCTTGTCTTATTTGTTGATAAGTTTTTAAGACATCCAATGACGCATATATTTCTCCTTTTTTCCAAGCTGTCACAATAACATCTGTTAGTGTTATTGCATCTTGTAAACCTAAATTTAATCCTTGTCCTGCAAGTGGGTGAACTGTATGAGCTGCATCACCAATGAGGGCCACACCTGGTTTCACATAGGATGTTGCTATTTGCTTTGATAAAGGAAATGTGTTTTTTGATACCAGAGAGAGAATAGGTGGCAATTGTTGTGGGAAATGTTGCGAAATCTGTCGAATCAGTTCGACATCTGATAATGCCATTAAAGCTTGATGATGTATTTGCGTATGATACCACACTAATGAGGCATAATATCGATTTGCACACACGGGTAAAGGTAAGAAAGCCATCGGTCCTTGAGCAGTAAAGGCTTGCCATGTTAAAAATCCAGGATCTGTTGGTAATTCAACTGTAGCAACAAAAGCTGATTGACCATAAGTCGTATGATTTGTTTGAATACCTGACCAGCTACGCACTTGTGACAGCATACCATCAGCACCAATGATTAAAGGGCTCACATATTCATTTTTATTCGTGAGTAAAATACGTTTTTCAGCATGATCCAGTGGATTGATAAATTGATCAATTGAAACACCTGTCAGCAATTGAGCTGTTGGTAAGGCTTCTAACCTTTCATGTAAAGCGGCTTGAAAAATATCATTTTCAATAAAATAACCTAATGCTTGTTCTCCAATATGTTGGCAATCTAATACAACTGATTGATCTGTTTTAAAAAGACGATCGATTGTGTGATTTGATGGATTTGTTTCCCAAATTTCCATATGCGTAAAAGGTCGAAGACGTTTAGCTGATAATAAAGGCCATACTTGGAGTTTTTTCAAAAAATTAACAGAAGCAATATGAATAGCTGAAACGCGTAATCCTGGTTTTTGAGTCAAATCGATTTGAGGGGATAAAGCTGAATCAAGAATCAGTACTTGCATTCCTTGCTCAGCTAAAGCGCAGGCAAGCGTTGCACCAACCATCCCTGCACCAACAATAATAACATCATAATGCAATACTTTTTTGATATCAGATGCTTGGTTTTCATAGGTACTCATATCATTAATATCTCAAATTTACATTAAAGATTGGCTTAATTTCTCAGCACGAATAACCGCAGCTTCCAAGCTTTTTCGGATACTAGCATGAAAATTATGCAATTTAAATGCATTCAGTGCAGCTTCAGTAGTACCTCCTGGAGACGTCACATTTTTTCTTAAAGTGCTAATTTTTTCTTGCTTTTTTTCTAACAATAATAACGAACCCGCGGCTGTTTCTAAAACCATTTTCTTCGCCATGTCTTCAGGTATTCCTAAATAACAGGCTCCTTCAATTAAACCTTCCATGAAATAATAAAAATAAGCAGGCCCACTACCAGCAAGGGAAGCACATAAATCAATCAAATTTTCTTTTTCAACCCAAAATAACTGACTAATTGGACTAAAAATAGTTTGAATTGTCTGACGATGTTCAGATGAAGTCGTTTTATTGACATGTATAATACTCACACCACGTTTGACTTGAATCGGCAAATTTGGCATCAGTCGCACAATGGCTAATTGCCCCTTTAAATGTTGATCAATTTGCTGAACTGGAACGCCGACAGCTAAACTGATTAATAATGGCTTTTTTTCTAATAAAACAGCTTTTAATTTACAGACTAAAGAATCGATTTGAAAAGGTTTAACACCCAATACAACAATATCAGCTTGCTGAATACTGTCGATATTATTCTCTGTTACTTGCACACCTTGTTCTGCTAATTCAGATAAAAGCTTTGTTTGTCGCCGTGTCGCAATGATGTCTTGAGGTGAAAAATCATTTGAAATTAAGCCTTGGATAATACAATTCGCCATATTACCCGCACCAATAAAAGCAATTTTAGGTGCCTGCTTTTTCATGTTAATGCTTCCTGTTTTAAATTCGAGAACCAAACAAAGCTGTCCCAATGCGCACTAAATTGCTGCCAGCCTTCAACGCTTGCAGTCTATCATAACTCATGCCCATGGATAATGTATCAATTTTAGAACCAAAATGCTGCTGAAATTGAATATAATAATGAAACCATTTTTCATATTGACTTTGTAAGTTTGCTTTGTTCTGTATATCATGCTGATTCATTAATTCAGGCATAATCATTAACCCTCTTAACTCTAAAGCAGGCATAGCCATTATTGTTTTTGCTAAAGCAAAAACATCATTCACACCAATACCGCCACGATGCAAGCTAGTACTCATTTTAATCTGAATGCAGACATTAAGAGGCGCTTGATTGATTCTACCAGCATTCAAACGAACAGCAATACGTTCATTATCTACCGTATGAACCCAATCAAATTTTTCAGAAATCAACCGTGTTTTATTGGATTGAATTTTACCCGTAAAATGCCAAATCATAGGAGAAACATGCTTGAATTGATCCATTTTTATTAAAGCTTCTTGTACATAGTTTTCACCAAAGTGATATTGTCCTAGCTGCTGTAATTGTTTCATTTTTTCTACAGCTTGCCCTTTGCTAACAGCTAGTAAACGGACCATTGAATGCCTTTTATATTTTTCAATCTGCTGTTTAATATAAGTCAAATTATGTTCTAGACACATAGCGCTCAAGATGATAATAAAGTGGAAAAATCATACCATAACATATTATTACGAGAACACTTATCCTATTTCAAGCATGATGTCTATTCAAATGATAGTAAGCAAGTAATCAATAAACTGAAGAGATATCATACTAGCCGTTTCTATAGCGTATAACACCTGTCAATTCTTAATTGATTTAGCCTAAATCATGAATGTATAATGAAAAAAAACACCTCAACTCAAGATGGTTGCATGCTTTTTTTTACTATGTAAACCGATCAAACAGGCGTCATGCTCATTCAGCATATAGCTTGCTTAAAATGTATTCTAGACATTGAAAGCGTTTAAATCTTTATCGCTTATCAAACGATAGCTGGAGTAAGACAGCATGCTCTACATCATGAAAAAATATCCAATCAAAGCAGTCAACCATATAAAAAGTCACTGATTATCCAAAGATCAAGAAAACAGATGTCAAGCAGTGCCGACACAAAGCCACTACAAACTATCCAAATAATCAGTATCTATACATTATTTCATATCGACCTTCTTCGTCAAATCGTATGGACTGAACTTCTAGCCTTTCAGCCTGTTTTCTTCTTTATTTTTCACTTATTCAATCTGAAATACCATTCAAGTTTTATGAAGTTTTATTGATATTAAACAATTATTTATTACAAATATTTAAATATTTCATGAGGTTATCTATTGTTTTTGATTGACAATATTTTTTAAAAGATAGAAAATAACCCTTTATTTTAACCACAATAATCATAAAAAGCAGATCGAGTTATCATGTTGAATTTTGTTAATCCAATTTTATTAACCTGCCTATTTTTTGTTAATTTTTTCACGAATATTTCAGTAGAAGCTGGAAGAACCTGTCGGTATCAAAATGTACCTGATTTTGATCCTAATCCCACTAGCGAGAATGAAGCGTTGGCAGCATGCTTAATAGAAACGGTATTTCGTTGGGATGAAGGAAAGAAAAAACGTTCATTATTTGACGACGGTATTGAATTGATAAAAACACATAAGCTTTTTGAAAATCAAAACTTTGTAATCGTGCTCATTCAGACAATTAGGCGCGAAACATATGTAGCTTCTAGGTGTTCGTCAGGATTTAACACGCTAAATTTTCTCGATTTGAAAACAGTATTATTAAAAATATTGTGTTTTTTTTCAAACCCCACAATAGATATCTATCTTGATGAGATTTATTCCAAAATCATGATCTCTTTCACATGTATGAACCTAGTTAGCACGAAAGATATAAAGAAAATGGATCAACATGTCGATTTCATCAGGCTACTTTTTGATATAGGGTATGAAAAATACGGGCTTGAGTTTTACCAGATTATCCTGCAGCGAAGAGAGCAATATGCTCTTATGAGTGAGAAATGTAAGAATTCTCCTCTATTTATAAAAACTTTAGATAAAAATATATCAGAACAACATATAATCAAAAAAGCTCATGATATTATTGAAACCTCTGCATTCCCTCTGCCAGGATGGTCTCAATTACAAATGCTAACAAAACAAGATGTTAACTTGAATATAATATATGACATGTATTTAGATCTGATACAAAAACAAGAAAATCAAAAAAAATCTGAACTCTCTTTTACAACCCAGACAGGACAAGCAATAGCGAACCTTCTGACACAAAAAATCATCATAACTACAGACTTATTAAAATCCTTTCCTCTTAATCAATTGACAGATCTTGAAAAAACAAACTTATTAATCATAGCTCTTGAAAAAAGACAAGGATATATTTATCAAATATTCATCCATCACGATATTATACCAGATCAAGAAGATCATATCGCGCTAGTCATGTCAACCATGACAGATCAATGCCTGATGTCTACTGTAAGTCACAATTGGATAGATACTCCCTTCCTAACAGATTTATTATTTCCTCTAATAGATAAAGCGCCACACTGTGTATCTATAGCCAATAAATATAAAATACCAGTTGCAGCAGCTTGCTTATTTTCTATACCGATCATCAGTCAGAGGGAGGCAGAAAAGTTGATTGCAAAAGAGTTTACACTCGACATCCCTTATACGACTCAAACACTTAAAACAAGAAGAGATGTTCTGCCAGATATATTAAGCGTGTATATACAAAAACCAGTATCAATAAAAGCCAGGTAATTTGATGTATGACTTACCTTTCTTTCATAATCACCTTTTTTTACAACAAAGATCATAGCGCCACATAATACATTCATCATCAATATCGACAAGAAACCACCCAGTCTTTCAAAAAACAAAGCCTTGATTCGCTTACTTCATTTTTTTCAAAAGCTATGATGAATAAAAATAATAACTAGACAAAACGACGCCATAAAAACACATGAATTCCATTGATTTATATAGTATTAATATTTTTTTAGCGGCAATTATAGTAGCGTCCAAGCCATAACGCATAGAACACTTACAATACTTAAAAATACAGAAGAAGGGAATAAAAAATAATGTTTCTTTTCTTGAGCTGTAGATCGGACTGTCAAATCACGTGCTAACTGCACTCGATTTAGTAAATGCTTCATCATTTTTTGCTGCTTATTTTCATGAAATTTCATCATGACTACTCCTGACACAATCTCTCTGATGACATAAACTCATGTCATCATTGATTATTATTTTTTAATTTTTTGAAATGTGTAAGCAAGATCATGTTAGATTCACAGTATTGTTTACGATAAAATGAATGTATGAATCAGTGCCATGAAAGCATATGATTTACCTGTCAATGAATTGACGTAAAAGACACAATACAAAAAAAAAAGTG
>JAAOIJ010000019.1 GCA_015163815.1 Endozoicomonadaceae bacterium | reverse complement strand
AGTTAAACAAGTTTTTGTTGATAGAGGTTATAGAGGACATAAAGTAGGCTGTTTTGATGTGTTTATATCAGGACAACGCAAAGGCATGAATCCTACCTTAAAGAAAAAACTCGCAAGACGAAGCGCAATTGAACCACACATTGGGCATAATTTACGATTATTGCTTTCTTGGATAGAATGGCTTTTATCGTGCCTGAATTTTTTCACCTCAATATCTATCATTCAGTCGTTTAAATTATTTTTTCACAAAAAAAATTGATTTATTCAGAGTCGACTAAATATACTAAGTAGTTATCTGAGATATCAACTAAACTGCAATATGACAATGTCACTTTGTTGACTGGGTCATCTCCATCACAAGTAAAATATTTAAAATAATTCGTATCAACATAATATTTATATTTAGGAGGAGAAAATTCAACAGAATCAGACAATATAGCAGGATCAGACAATGTAGAAGTACGCGTTAATTTCGATTTACCTATACCTGAAATGGCTTGATTAAATAGTAAAAAACAAAGTATAGTCAACAACCCTAAGCAGATATTTTTTGATACATACTCAACCTATTATTTTGAAGAATTGATTTAAAAATGCCTTTTTAAGTGTGGAGTGCAACAGTAAGGCATTTTCTATAGCCAAAAAGAAGTTAAATGCTCAATCTTTAAAAGATATGATGCGTAAAGCTTGTCGAAATAAGGCTTTAGATGATCATGTTGTGTTGAGACAAGCATGCTGTTTGATATTAACATATTGCAATAGAGGTCATGCATGAAAGACACTTCAATAGGTTTATTTTGTATCATCTTCTCATTTTTTTCCAAAAAAACGTGTGTCGGTTGATGTCGCATGATGTGCGTAAAAAATAATAAAAACGCATCATGGTTTCAGTGAGTGATCACTCATTAACAAGAAGGTGAGATTGCCATAAGCTTTCAATATCATAAAATTCGCGTGCTTTTTCAGTCATAATATGAACAATTGTGTCACCTAGATCAATTAAAACCCAATCACTATTTTTTTGTTGATCCACATTGAGCACTGAGATTTTATTTTTCTTTGCATGCATGCGAAGATGTTTTGCAAGTGCGGAAACATGGCGAGTTGATGTGCCATTAACAAAAACGAAAGTATCAGTAAAACTCGTTTTTTTCTGTACATCAATGAAGACAATGTTTTCTCCTTTCATTTGATCTAAAGTATTTAAAGCAAGCTGTAGTGGTATTGATTTTATCATGATGGGTATCATCTTTTTGTGTGAATAATCAGATCTATTTTTTTTAATTTATCTAGTCTTGTTATGTTTATCAAGATCCAGCTTCAATACTGTTGTATGGAAGCTGGATCAGCATTTCGTGCAAAGCGCTTGTGAATATTTGTTAAATAAATTGGCGTGTTTCACCAATGTCTTCAATATTACTGATACAGCGAGCGCATAATAAAGGATGTTTATTATTTTGACCTATTTCTTTTTGATGATGCCAGCATCGAGTGCATTTTTCATAAGATGATGCGCGAACGATTATTTTTAAATCAGGGATATCTGTTGTTTGTGCTTCATCAGTCGCTTCTTTCCAGCAGTGAAGATCTGCTTTTGACGTAATAAAGAAGAAATGTAATTCTTGTGAAATGGTTTGTAATTGGTTTAATAAACTGCCTTTAGCATATAAAATAATTTCAGCAGCTAATGATGAACGGATATTAGATGTTTTTTTAGCCATTTCTAATGCTTTATTGACGCAATCTCTAACGGCTCTTAGTGTTTCCCATTGATCATAAGGTATTTTGTTTTTGGGCATGGTATTGAGTTGTTCATACCATAAGGTTAAGTGCACAGATGTTTCGCGTTGACCTGGCATTGAGGCCCAAATCTCTTCGGCAGTAAAGCTTAAAATAGGAGCCACCCATCTAACGAACGCTTCGGTAATATGGTATAACGCTGTTTGACAGCTACGCCTAGCTAAACTGTTAGCAGGTGTTGTATATTGGCGATCTTTGATAATATCCAAATAAAATCCGCCTAAATCAGTGACGCAAAAATTATGTAAAATTTGGTATATTTCGCTAAATTGATAATGCTGATATGCAATTAAGATGCGTTGCTGTGTTCTGTGAGCACATTCAATGGCCCAGCTGTCTAAGCTTAATAAGTGGTCATGTTGAATGATATCTTTTTCAGGGTTAAATCCATTTAAATTAGATAATAGAAAGCGAGCTGTATTCCTCATTCGGCGATATGCTTCAGAAATACGCGTAAATATTTCTTTTGACACAGCCATATCAGTAGAGTAATCAACTGAAGCGGCCCATAATCTTAAAACATCTGCGCCTAATTGATCAATAATCGATTGAGGTGATAAAGTGTTGCCTTGAGATTTAGACATCTTATGGCCTTGTTCATCGACAGTAAATCCGTGTGTCAATAGTTGCTTATAAGGCGCGCTATTATGCATTGCCATACTTGTTTTTAACGATGATTGAAACCAACCTCGATGTTGATCAGAGCCTTCTAAGTACAAATCAGCGATTTGTTGAAAATTTTTGTGTTTTAAAACAGTCGTATGGCTCACGCCTGAATCAAACCAGACATCTAATGTATCAGTTGATTTCATATAATGATCAAGATCTTGTTCAGGTAAACATGTTTTAGGGTCTAAATCAAACCAAGCATCAATACCTTGTTTTTCAACAAGTTTTGCTACTTTTTTAATCAAATTTAAAGTATTTGGATGTAAGGTATGATTCACTTTATGTATAAAGAAAGGTAAAGGGACTCCCCATGTGCGTTGGCGGGAAATACACCAATCTGGACTATTTGACAGCATAGAGGACATTCTGCGCTTACCCCAAGCCGGTGTAAATTGAACGGTTTCTAATGCTTCATGGCAGTGTGATAACAGTTGATTATCCTGCATACTAATGAACCATTGTTGCGTTGCTCTAAAAATCAAAGGTGTTTTTGTCCTCCAGCAGTGAGGATAACTATGTGTTATGGTTGTAGCGAGTAGTAATACTTTTTTTTCTTCCAATAAATCAATGATTTTAGAATCTACTTGATAAACATGTTCACCTGAAAATAAAGGTGTATTTTTTTTATACCGCCCTGCTTCATCAATTAAGTTGAGTGTTTCAATGTTATATTGTAATCCTACTTGAAAATCATCTACTCCATGATCTGGCGCAGTATGGACACAGCCTGTCCCTGTTTCTACTGTGACATGATGACCCAGAATAATGGGCAAGGCGCGATCATAAAAAGGATGTTGTATTGTTTCACCTTCTAATTGTTTGCCGGAAACTGTGTGCATTATTTTGTATGTTGTGCAGGAGAGACTCTCCATGATAAAGGTGATTCTGTCTTTTGCAAGAATAAAGTATTCTATATTTTGACTGGGTAACTGGCATTCTATTAAAGCATATTCAACTGAAGCGTTCAGTGCTACCGCTTGACTAGCAGGTAAAGTCCAGGGGGTTGTAGTCCAGATGATAATGGCAATATTTTTTGAGATATTAGCCCTGTTTTGTTGAAAAATATTTAATATTTTTTCTTTATTTTGAATAAAATACCGAACATAAATAGAAGCAGAGTTTTTCTCTCTATATTCAACTTCAGCTTCCGCTAATGCAGACTGCCCAACAACACTCCAAAAAACAGGTTTATAACCACGAATTAAATGTTTATTTTCAATGATCGGGATTAAAGCGCGTAAAATATTAGCTTCATATTCAAAATCCATCGTTAAGTATGGTTGATCCCATTCACCTAAAACGCCTAATCTTTTGAATGATTCTCTTTGTTTTTCAATCTGTTGGCTTGCATATTGACGACAATGTTTTCGAAATGTTTTTGCATCAATTTTAGCGCCAGCTCGACCAAACTTTTTTTCAACTTGATGTTCTATGGGTAAGCCATGGCAATCCCAGCCTGGGATATAAGGTGCATCAAAACCACTGAGTGTTTTTGATTTAATAATGATATCTTTTAGAATTTTGTTAATGGCATGACCTAAATGGATATCCCCATTGGCATAAGGAGGGCCGTCATGTAATAAAAATAAAGGTTTATTATTAGAAAAAAATCTAATTTTTTTATATAAATTAATCGTTTGCCAAGATTCTAATTGGATAGGTTCTTTATGGGGTAAGCTTGCTTTCATAGGGAAAGTCGTATAGGGCAAGTTTAAAGTATTTTTATAATCGGTCATATGTTAGTAAAGATCCTAAATGATTTTCATCTGTTATTCAATATATTCGTTATTGTAATAGATATATGTCGTAATTTAAATACTCAATGAACATTAGCGTAATATATTTGAGTCAACATGAGTGATATCAATTGAATTTTTTATATCAGAGAGTATTGGATAGATTGCTTGATGCAAAGAACTGCCAATGACAGTCTCTGAAAATATTAGGATATAGATCATTTTTAGCACGACTATCATAGTTTTAGACCTTTGCAATAAGCAGTTTAATGAATAATTTATGTGTTTTTTTATTCAAAAAATACATAAATTATTCATTTTTTAAACTATTTTGATAAAAAAGATCATAAGGAGTCGTTGTTGTCTTATTGCAAAGGTCTCAGTT
>JAAOIJ010000018.1 GCA_015163815.1 Endozoicomonadaceae bacterium | reverse complement strand
TAGACTGATCAATACTCATTTCCAAGGTTGTTGCTTGTCTGCTGATTAACTGAAACATGGTCTCATATTGATTAGATAATTCTAAATTCGGTAATACAACTCTGTCTGCTATTCTCTTTATAATATAAAAAGACTGATTTAATTTTTCATCTTGCAAAGGATGCATATGCAACCAAACTAGTTTAAAACTATTAATATAAATAGATAAATCATTTAGTAATTGACTTGAACTTTGCTTATCAAATGGATCATGTGTATAGATTTCTGTTTGATAGATAATTAATAATTCAGAAAATTCAGGTACAATCTCCTGGAATAGATTTAGAGGAAGATTCTGCGTATGTTTGTATAAAGATGAAATAATTCGCTGATAATCAGACTGATAACTTGTAAATAAATCTAATTTTTTTGTGGTATTGATGTTTTTTAATGCTATTTTTATGAACGGTATCAGTTCATACTGTTGTTTTAAATGCTCAAATACATCAAATAAGCAACCAATAAAACTCTCATACGTTAATAGTGCAGCATGATGGCCAGACTTTGTATCCTCATCTTCTAATATTTTCATACTGTCTGTCTGACACAAGATATCTTTTACCAGGAAAGCTAATGAGGTTAATATGTCATAGATTGGCTCGTTTTTTGTTACAAGACTGCAAATGCTATAAATAAAAATACAGCACCTCCCACCTATCACTCTTGGCATATGATTCAATTGTTTTTCTATTGAAATCCATTGTAATATATTCAATAGCGAAGAATAGTCTCTTAAATCATAAGGCAACAATGCTGTTTGTGATTCTTTTTTAAGAATATATAAAAATGTCTTCAACACCTCTAAAAAGATATAAGATTGATCAATGGGATGAATAATAACATTTTTCACATGAATATTCTTGATCTCTGATTGAAGTCCTTCACACTTCTGGCAAACCCAAAAATTGAGTTGATCTAATGTTGAACAATCATTGAGGTTCACGCTCATACTCTCAAAATATTCCATGAAATGCGACTTGCATCTAGGCTGTTCTAATTCTGACGACTGAACATCGACTATCATTCTAGTCAAGGTATCTTCTTGCACGCTAACCTGTCTATCAGAAGACTGTTTTAATAATAATGAGCTCTCAAAAGGTTGCTGACTGCTTTCTCTATTGAAAGACTTTAAATCAACATGTTGCGTCAAACTAAACATAGATTGTTTCCTTAAATTGTTAATAATGATACATTCAAAATCAGCTCTTTGCGGATTATTTAAACGTGTACCTATTTATTGACAACATAAAATACATTTCATTTCACAGCATCGATAACAAAATCATTAGGCGAACTAACAATCTACACATGATCTCTTTTTTTAAACTGTGTAGAGCTCTTAATGAATAGCTTATACAGATAAAAAAATGAGTCAAATGCAGGCCATTTGTATTATTTTTTATATTAAAAAATAATTTAATGAATAGATATTTCAATGTTTTAACTGTATAAAAAGTCTAAAATTGATATTTTGAATGTCTTTGGCATAAAAAAAATGATGACATGAATCGTATTTCGTTTTATTTTTTCAAGTCCTGAACTTTTCTCATTGATGTCATATCTAAAACGAAAATGCAGTATAAAGTTGTTTATAATACGCAAGGTTTTCAATGAACAATGCGATTGTCAAGCTATCTAATCATACACTAATGAGGTATTTATAATGGAAAAAGTTACAGGACAATCAATGCAATATCCAATATTAACACTCGATTCAGACAATACAAGCAAGATGACAGCTACATATTCTACACGGATTCCTGTTTTTAGGGATGAAGAAGTAGAGGTTAAGGTTAAGGTTAAGCGTAGCGAAAACAGTGACAACAGTCATCATGTTGAAGATAGACCGATTAGAGGGTGTCTATGTTTGGATATTAATGATCTGGATGTGTCCGATAAATAATTGATTTTAAAAGATATAGAGAATATTTATACAAAAACTAAAGATTTTCTAAAAATAGCAAAAGAAAGCGATATACCTCAATATGCTCTACCTTGTTTGCCTGATTTTGGTGACACAAAGACACAAACCATCCATAAAAAAATGCTATTTATATCAAGAATGATGAATTATGTCATATGTGACCACAGATCCTCTCTTTTAAGGCAAAAAATAAATGAATTAATGGATGAACTATTTTCATTTAAGTAGAAAATCTGGAAGAAGCTATCTTTACAGAAAGCAGCGATGAAGAATATAAATCCAAGCGTCTCATTAATGAAGCAACTCAAAAAGTTTAATTTTCTAAAGCAGCTTCTGTCGTTTGTATCTATTAATATACATACAGATAAAAACTATTGCCAGCTTTCTCCAATAAAAATAAAAGAGAGTCAAATTGAAATCAGATCTTAATGATATCTATAAAGAAGACAATATGACTGCTGATCAAAAAACACATCAAACATTATCAGATATAATAGAGCATATACAAAAACTAAAAAATAAATTCTCTTCCCTCACAGGCAGAGCAACTATCTTCAATAAAGCAGCCTCTAGAGCAATGCATTAAAAATATACTCTTCACAGGATTGCCTGAAGAAACCCGCGATGCTATCAAATAGCATCTTTTATTATGTTTTTTAAAAGATGATACTTCAATACAGTATAAACTGATATTCATAAAGTCACTAAGCAGGCTATTGATATGGTCAATAGCCTCTATCTGATTTTTTATTTCAATCGCTCTGATATTTGATCAAAACTCCATTTTTTTGATAAAAAATCAATGTTTTTCATCATATTAGAGGGAATTTTTATGGAAATCGTTTCAAGAGATCTTTCTTCTACAGTCAAGTGTTGATAAGCCATGTCATTCTCCTTCTTTTGTTGATAAAAAGAATTTACACGCATTATTAGCATTTGATTTCTTTTTTTTTGGCTATAAAAAAGCCTTACTTTTGAAATTCACACTTGAGAAGGCAAGAAAATAAACTGCAAATAATTTTTGTGTTTATTTTGTTCAAAAAAAATGATGACATGGGTTGTATTTCGTTCTATTTTAAGAGAATTCCATCTAAATTGAGCATTTTAGACGGAATCCTCCTGGAAATGCTAAAAATCATGACTTATTTTATTACTCGCTTTTAATAAATTAACACAGATTACTTTTAAATAAGCCTGCGTTAATACTTTTTCGGCACTAAAATATTTCGCTTTCGTGAATAAAAAAAGACGCTTTAAAGTCCCAAAACTCTGTTCAATGACCCAACGTGTTTTTTTGATTATTTTATTTCGCTTCATTTCATAATGATCTAAAGCCTTATTACGAGAAGCTTTATTCATAATGCCATCTTTTAAATTTTGATTATTTAAAAGCTCCCTGTTTTTTGTAGAAGCATATCCTTTATCAGCAAGCATTCTGACGCTAGGTTTAACTTCTTTTAAAATAGGTGACTAACCTCTTTTACCTTGTGAATGTTGACGTTTTTTTTGTTTTTCATAATACAACAAATGTGAAACAGCATCCCAGTCAATAATTGTTAGGGCG
>JAAOIJ010000017.1 GCA_015163815.1 Endozoicomonadaceae bacterium | reverse complement strand
AGTTGAAACCACCAAACTTGGATTGCAAGCGCTGATTATCCATCAGCAGGTTAAAAAAGCGGTGCTTTATCGGGATAATTTGCGTTGGGAAATCCCCCAGCATTTGCCCAAAACTCTTGGATCTTTCATCATCAGTCAGTACTCTTTTTTAAAAAAAGAGTGCCGTTTATTTTAAAATAACAAGCAACCGATCAATGATTTGTAGATTGAGGATGCGCCCTCATACTAAAAAATAAACCATTCATTTTGAAAAAAAGATTGATTAATCAAGGCATATTAAAGCCTGCTTATGTAGGTGAATTCAAAATAAGGAGGTGTGGCAGGTTTGTTTGATGATTTAAAAAAGGTTGTGAGTTGATTATTTTAATAATAAGCGTTATCTTTCATGCTGTGATCTGTAATATCTTTTACGCCTTTTAGTTCAGGAATATAACGTTTCAGTGTTGTTTCAATACCGTCTTGTAAAGTGGTATCGACCATGCCGCAACCTTGACATCCGCCGCCAAATTGTAATACAGCATAATCATCATCAATGGAATGCAGGGTCACCATGCCACCATGTGAAGCTAAATTAGGATTGATTTCAGTTGTTAAGTAATAGTTGATTTTATCTGTTAAGGAGCTATTTTCATCTAACTGAGGTAATTTTGCATTGGGAGCTTTGATTGTCAGTTGGCCGCCTAATTTATCTTTAGTAAAGTCGACTGTTGACTCTTCTAAGTAAGGTAAGCTTGCAGCATCAATCCAGACAGGGAAATTGAAAGTTTGTAGTGGTTGATCACCTGGTTTTTCTTCACCAGGGCGGCAATAAGCAAGACAAGTTTCCGCATGCGGTGTTCCGGGATCTGAAACAAATAAGCGAACAGCAATGCCTTCTACTTTTTGTTGTAGCAGTAATTTTTCTAAATATTGCTGTGCTTCTGGTGTGATCTCGATATTCAAACGGAAAACCTCTACTGCTCTACTGATTGAAATCAGTTCATCAAAAAAGTGATCTATAGTTTATTTGAAGTTCTCGTATGATTCAAGTAATTCTCGACCAATAACGGATAACATCGGTAACTGCAGCTTGGGTTCTAATTTTAATTCACTCATGCTATAAGTCCAGCGTGCTAATCGTTCTTTGTTGTCATTTTTCCAGGATTCAATGCTTTGTGAAATAGAAATATCAGGATTTCTCTGTTTTAAAAATAAACGGACAAATAATGTTAAGCAAGTAAATAAATCATCTCGATTATTTTCTTTGGCTCGAATATTCCAATAACCACTGGTATTCATTTGACTTATTTGTCGTAGTAGCCAATCTAAAGATAATAAATCTGATACAGCAAAATAGACAGCAGCGACTTCATGTAAAGGTTGTTTTGTTTCATTAGCTGTTTGAATAATAAATAAAATACGAGTTAAGGCGTTCATACGTGCTAATTTTTCAGCGAGATCTTTAGGTACTTGATTATTAACGTAGTGTTCAATTTGCAAAGTCATTTGTTCGCGTAATTCTTCAGATTGAATATGATCAATATTTGCCAGAAGTGAGTGAACGCCTGTTTGATAATAAGTCACTGTGTCTTGAATCGTATCTTGCGCTAAGTTCATTTGTAGCATCCAGCGCATTAATCTTTTGATGGTATAGCGTAAATCATCAAAGAGCGTAAGTTGAATAGTTTGGTCAATTTGGAAGTCTAGTGCTTCAATTGCTAGCCAGTGTGAGTCAAATTGATAAATATCTCTAATAGAGATATAAGCTTTCATGATATCAGATAATGAAGTGTGATTAAATTGCTTCATTTCTGTAATAAAAGTCATGCCCATGCAGTTGAGAGTATGATTTGCCATTTGCGTGGCAATAATTTCTCGTTTTAATCGATGACTTGCTAATTCTGTTGGGTATTTTTTGATTAAAAGAGAAGGAAATTCCGTTAATAATTCTGATATTAAATAAGGATCATCTACAATCTTTGAGGCGAGTAATTCTTCTTTTAAACTTGTTTTACTGTAAGACATGAGTAATGAAATTTCAGGGCGGGTTAACATTTTTTCAGACGTAATGCGTTCATTCAGTGTTTCATCATCAGGAAAAAATTCAACATCACGATCTAATTTTCCTTTTATTTCTAAATCATGAATTAATTGTTTATATCGATCAAATTCTTTGGCTATTTTAAAAACAGCCAAGCTAATTGCTAAAGCTTGACGATAATTATTTTTTAATACAAGCGCTGCAACATCTTGTGTCATTTTCTCTAGTAGTTGGGTTCTTTCTGTATTAGTAATTTTTTTCTTTGATACTAAATAATTTAAAAAGATCTTAATATTGACTTCATGATCAGAACAGTCAACACCGCCAGCATTATCAATGAAATCTGTATTAATAATACCGCCATTTAAAGCATATTCTACACGTCCTAATTGAGTAAAGCCTAAGTTACCACCTTCGCAAACAATACGGCATTGTAATTGATTACCATTGATTCGTAATCCATCATTGGCATGATCATTGACATCTTCATGGCTTTCAGACGAATGTTTTACATAGGTGCCAATACCGGCATTCCATAATAAATCAACAGGTGCTTTTAAGATGGCAGATAGAAGTTCTGATGGTTTGAGTTTATTGGCTTGAATATGAAAGCGAGCTTTCATTTCAGGCGAGATTAGAATCATTTTTGCATTACGAGAAAAAACATTGCCACCTTGTGAAATTAAGGATTTATCGTAATCTGACCAGTTTGACCGTGGCAGATTAAATAAACGTTTTCGCTCTAGGTAGGATGTTTTAACATCTGGGTTAGGGTCAATCATAATATGTAAATGGTTAAAAGCTGCAACCAACTGTATATTTTCAGAGATTAACATGCCATTCCCAAAAACATCACCACTCATATCTCCAATGCCTATAACTGAAATCATATCTTTATTTAAATTGAGGCCTAAAGCAGAAAAATGACGTTTTGCTGATTCCCAGGCGCCTTTGGCAGTGATTCCCATTTTTTTATGATCATATCCAATGCTGCCACCTGAAGCAAAAGCATCACCTAACCAAAATTGATATTCGGCAGCAATTTTATTGGCAGTATCTGAAAAGGTAGCGGTGCCTTTATCAGCTGCGACGACTAAATAATAATCATCTTGATCATACGTGATTGTATTTTTAGGAGGAATCACTTTGTTTTTCACAAAATTATCGGTTAAATCGAGTAAGCCTCTAATAAACTGAGAATAACAAAAGAGTCCTTCTTCTAAAATAGCTTCTCGGTCTGTCATGTGATTCCATTTACAAACAAATCCACCTTTGGCGCCAACAGGAACAATGACTGCATTTTTAACTTGCTGTGCTTTGACTAAGCCTAATATTTCAGTTCTAAAATCTTCATGGCGATCTGACCAGCGTAAGCCTCCTCTAGCTACTTTTCCACCTCGTAAGTGAACACCTTCAAATCGAGTGGAATACACGAAAATTTCAAAAACAGGAGCTGGTTTAGGGATGTCTATCAATGTGGATGAAGCAAGCTTAAAGGAAATGAAAGGTGAGTCTAATGGGTAATGTTGATAAAAATTTGTGCGTAATGTGGCAATTATTAAATCAATATAGCGTCTGAGAACTTGATCATCACTCAGTGAGTCAACCGTTTCTAATTTTTCAGTCAAGTCTTGTTGTAACTGCTGTTGTCTAGCCATTCTTTGATCTTCATTTAAATCTAAATGCAGATCAAATCGTGTGACAAATAATTGCCAAATAGTTAATGTAATCTCGCTATTGGTATATAAAACACGGGCAATAAATTCTTGGCTGAGGCCAAATTTTAGTTGTTTCATATAACGAGCATAGGCTCTAAAAACATTAATTTGAGTGCAATCCAAGCCAGTTGATAGAATGATCCGATTAAAAGGATCTGTATCAATTTCTTTATGCCAGCTTTTTAAAAAGGCTTCTTCTAATTTAGGGGCAATTTCTGATAAAGGTTGAGAACTGGGTACAAAATATTCAAGTTCAAAATCATGAAGCCAAATGAGATTTTGTTTTTCTTCTGTATTCAGTGTTAAGGTATAAGGATGTTCGCTAATGACACGAAAACCTAAGTGATCCATGACTGGAATTTGGTCAGCAAGTGGTAAAGGTTTGTTTCGATGAAAGACTTTGATCGATAATATTTTATCTTTTTCTTGGCGTTTAAAGAAGTGTATTTGAATATCTTGATTATGTAGGTCTAAGCAAGTTGCGATATCCTTTTGAGCTACTTTTGGAGAGTATTTTTCTTTATAACTAATCGGAATGCCTGAGCGGCACATGGCATAGGATTCTAGCCCTTTTTCTTCACCCATATGTTTGACTAGTTCAGATTTTAAGCGATAATCCCAGGATGTTGAAACTTCAATTATTTTTTCACCAATGATTTTGAGATCATGAGAGTCTAAATCTTGTTTTTTAAGTCGTAAAATAAAATGAATGCGGGCTAAAACAGATTCTGAAAAGAAAGTAAAAAATTCCGAATCGATTGCTTTTAAGGAGTCATGTAAAATGGATTGAATTTTCATTTGAAGTGCTGTGCTATAGACTTCTCTGGGTATATACAATAAAACAGAACAAAACTGTCCATTGGTATCATGCCTGAAAAATACTTTGGTTAAATTTCGCTCTTGTATTTGCAGAATACCCATAGCGGTATTAAATAATTCAGTTTCATTTAATTGAAATAACTCTTCTCTTGGAAAAGTTTGTAAAATTTGTTTCAATTCTTTACCCGGATGAGAATGAATTGATAGTTTAGAGCGTTCAATAATTGTTTGGCATTTTTTGCGTAATATTGGAATTAAGCTAACACTTTGATTAAATACAGGAGAAGTATATAATCCTAATATACGACAAA
This sequence comes from Endozoicomonadaceae bacterium, assembly GCA_015163815.1. Classification (GTDB taxonomy): domain Bacteria; phylum Pseudomonadota; class Gammaproteobacteria; order Pseudomonadales; family Endozoicomonadaceae; genus JAAOIJ01. Next base: position 10,834 of record JAAOIJ010000017.1, on the reverse strand, counting down.
TGCTTTTTATTTTTCCAGATGAGTCAGATTTTTTAATAATAATAAAATCAGGGTACGCAGGCCTATGAACAGTTGATTTGGCTAACGATTTAGAAAATGACAAGGTGTCGCCTTTAGAGAAAAACTCATCATTAAATATTTGATAAGAAGAATGAGAGGAGTCTTCGTGAAGTAATCCAAACGACTGTTTCTCTGTTCGTTGTAAAAGATATTGCTCTTGTTTATACTTGACATCAAAGTGCTCAAGACCTAAAAAAGTAAAATTATCATTTAATAACCAACGTAAATAAGCTTCAATTTCGTAATATTCTGAATTTTTATTTTTTCTATTTTCAAAAAAATCAGCAAGTCTAAAAATAGCCTGTTTTATTGGATAAAAAGCTTCAACACATTGCTTTACATCCCCTAAAACATTAATTAAATCTGTTTGTAGTCGTGCCATTTTTTCAGTATCTTCCATGCGATCAATTTCAATCACCGCAACACCGAGTGGCATGGCTTGTAAGCCAATTTCTTCTAAAGGGATCGTGCCGCTTAATATGGAATATGATGAAATACCTTTCGCGTTTAATTTCATGCGAATAGAATCTACTAAAAAGGGACTATCTTGTTGTATGACTTGTATTAATGTATGATTTGAAGAAAAACCCATCGCGTCATCGGGATTAAAAACATCTAAAGAAAGGCTTTCACTTTTAAATTTTAAAGCTTTTTCCCAAATATTTAACGTGCCAGCCGTTAAGTCACTCCATTTTCGAGATTCCATTTCTTCAATAGATGTAATGGCAAAAAAATCATTAATAAACTCATCAAACACATCTTGGTATGAAATCAAGATAGAGGGCATTAAGTCTTTTTTTAGCCGACAAAGAAATGCTTCCCAGTCTTTTCTCTGTGTCATGTTGTCATCTTCATCTTATATGGGGTGAAAGAATATGTAAGGTGTATTAGAATGACCATCTAATCTTTTTTATTATATCTTTTTTTTTAGTGTTCGTATTGCTTTATTTTATAGATTTTTGATAAAAGATAGAAAAAAGTTGCATTTTTCATGTTGAGACAATTGATGTTGCTTATATTGACAATATATTAAATAAAATTATTCATATATATTGTATTTTTTTGATTTATCTTTAATTTTTACAGCGACATGTCATACTAGCATTATTTTAACGCTTTATTTTTAAATAAAATTTTCAAAGTATGAAGCGATAAACTGATTTTTTTAATTCACACATGAATACCTTGTTAAACAAACCAGGCAATCCTTCGGTTTAAAACGCATGATTGTCTCATTAAAAGATTGATAAAATATGAAAAATAACAAAATTTTAAGGAAGTATGTATGATGGGTGTCGCTATCAATATTTCAATGTTATGTCGAAAGAAAAGAAATCTGTTATATCTTGTTTTCTGTTTATTTCATATCGATTCTTTTTCATTTAAAAATACAATTACTGATATAAAACCAAGATTAAATCAATCAGTTACATCTATTAGTGTTGCGAATATTTTATCTCGATATGCTTATCGTAAAATTCCTTTTAATAGCTTGATATCTAAGAAAATGTATCAAGAGTATTTCAATGCGTTAGATCCTCAAAAATTATTTTTTTTGCAATCTGATTGGGTTGAATTTAAAAAATACGAAAGGCAATTAATTGATTTATTAAAAAAGGGTTATATTGATGTTGGTTTTCAGATCTTTTCTCGCTATAGAAAGCGCCACAAAGATTTTATTGATTATCAGCTGGCGATGATTGATGCTGGATTAGAGAAGCTCAATTTGGAAGATTCTGAGCATTTTATTTTAGATCGAAAAATAGATATTGCTGATCGATTTGTCAGTCAAGAAGAACAACAGATCATTTGGCTTCAATATTTAAAGCATCATATTATTTCTATGAAATTAAATCATAAAAGTTTGCAAGATATTGCTGGAATACTAAAAAAAAGATATAAAAATCAATTATCTCGTTTAAACCAAGTCACTGAAGATGAGATATTTCAAACGTATATTAATACCTTTACTTCATTGCATGATCCCCATACACAATATTTAACACCAACAAATGCTAAAAGTTTTGATATAGAAATGTCGTTATCTTTTGAAGGGATTGGTGCGGCATTAAGAGAAGAAAATGATTATATTAAAGTGCATAAAATTATTCCAGGTGGCCCGGCTGCAAAAAAAAATGTATTAAAAGTAGGTGATTTTATTATCGGAGTAGGATCAGGATATAAAGGAAAAATGGAAGATATCATCGGTATGCGTTTAGATCATGTGGTCAAGCTTATCCGAGGTGCCAAAGGGAGTGTGGTTCGTTTATCTGTTATCAGTAATTTACAGCAAACTAAACCTAATATTTATATGTTTAAACGAGACAAGATTAAATTAGAAGAACAAGAAGCTAAATATGATATTGTGTCTCCTTCAATACAAGGAAAGTCTTATAAGATTGGCGTGATTCGTATACCCACTTTTTATCTTGATTTTAAGGCGCTACAAGAAAAAAAAGACAATGTGAAAAGCACAACAAAAGATGTTGAAAAAATCATTGTTAAATTAAAAAAAGAAGCAGTAGATGGCATTATTATTGATATTCGAAATAATGCGGGTGGATCTTTACAAGAAGCGATTCAATTAACTGGATTATTTATTCCGAATGGGCCAGCGGTTGCTGTTAAAAGTTTAGATCGTGTGATATATCATTATCAAAATAGCCAATCTCAGCATCTTTATTTAGGCCCCATGTTAGTCATGGTGAATGGTTTAAGTGCTTCAGCATCTGAAATTTTTTCAGCAGCTATACAGGATTATAGACGAGGCTTGATCGTGGGTCAAAATACGTATGGAAAAGGAACAGTTCAAATACTAAATCCATTGCGAGAAGGGCAGCTAAAATTTACAATTGCTAAATTTTATCGCGTGTCTGGTGAGAGCACGCAATGTCGCGGTGTTTTTCCGGATATTGAATTTCCAGATTTATATCATCAGGAAGCCATAGGTGAAAAAACGCTACCTCATGCTTTGCCTTATGATACGATTTCACCCATCACTTTGAATTACACTGACGATTTGACTCAAGATAGTTTACAGTACCTTAAATTTCAGTTTGAAAACAATCAACATAATCAACCTTATTTTGATTATATTCGTGCAATGAATACGCTAAATCATACCTTTTTTTTTAAAAAAACAGTTAGCTTATCCTTTATGGCTCGTCAAAAAGAATTACAGCAATTTAGAATAAAGCATTTAAAAATTGAAAATGATTATAGAGTAAAAACAGGGAAGTCTATTTTTAAATCTTATGAAGCACTTGAGAAATATATTGAATATCGATCAGAAAAAAAGAGTAAATATCAAATTGAAGAAGATGAGTATGTGAAAAAGTCTGTTTTTTTATTAAGCCATCTAGTTCATTTTAAGCATAATAATATAGAAAAAACAAGTCAAAATTAAATCAATAAGGCGTGTCTAGTGACATTTGATTGGCTAGGATTATCTTCCTATTTTTTTTTGGCTATATGATTTTTGTGAATGATGATTGATGTTCAATGCTGATCAAAAATTGATCAATGATAAAATCAGATCAACACGCAGTGTGGAATTTGTTATAATCATTGTTTTCTATTTTAGATCTTTTATAAAATGATGAGAATAAGCTATCATTTGATTAGTTATATAGGCTTATATGGATACCATACAATGAAAGCTTTAATTAAGGCTAAGCCAACACAAGGTATTTGGATGGCTGATTTGCCGATACCGAAGATTGGAGTCAATGATGTCTTGATTCGCATGAATAAAACAGCGATTTGTGGCACAGATATACATATTTACCAATGGGATGATTGGGCTCAAAAAACAATCCCTTTGGGTATGTGTGTAGGGCATGAATTTGCAGGAGAAATTGTTGAAATTGGTTCTGAAGTGACAGGATTGGCTTGTGGGCAGCGCGTATCTGGAGAAGGACATTTAACCTGTAATTATTGTCGAAATTGTAGAGCTGGTCGTCGACATTTATGTCGAAATACAATCGGTGTTGGTGTGAATACGCAAGGTGCATTTGCTGAATATTTATGTTTACCGGTTCCGAATGTATATCCTTTGCTAGAGAGTATATCAGATGAACTGGCTTCTATTTTTGATCCCTTTGGTAATGCTGTGCATACGACATTATCATTCGATTTAATTGGAGAGGATGTTTTAATTACAGGTGCGGGTCCTATTGGCATTATGGCAGCACTTGTCGCTCAAAAAGCAGGGGCTCGATATGTCATATTAACAGATGTGAATTCTTATCGCATTAACTTGGCAAAATCAGTCGGGATCAAGCATGTTATTAATATCCAAGAAACGAATTTAAATCAAGTGATGCATGATTTAGGGATGTTGGAAGGTTTTGATGTGGGTTTAGAAATGTCCGGTAATAGTATTGCTTTTTCTAATATGATTGATGTCATGGATCATGGTGGAAAAATTGCTTTATTGGGTATTTTAGATAATAAGACCCAAATAAATTGGGATAAAGTGATATTTAAAAGCTTGATTATAAAGGGCATTTATGGTCGTGAGATTTTTGAGACATGGTATAAAATGACCAGCTTAATTCAATCTGGTTTAGATGTATCAGGCGTGATTACGCATCGTTTTTCTTGTGATGAATATCAACAAGCATTTGATATTGCTGTCTCGGGTCAATCAGGTAAAGTGATTTTAGATTGGAATAACTAGCCTGTCTTAATGTTGAAATGTTGTGATATATTGCATAAATTCTGTTCGTGTTGCAGGGTTGGTTCTAAATGAACCTAGCATGACTGAGGTCGTCATGCTGGCATTTTGTTTCTTAATACCTCGCATCAGCATACATAAATGTTGTGATTGAATACAGACGGCTACGCCTTTTGCTTGCGTTATTTCCTGTATATTTGTTGCAATTTCTTGTGTTAAGCGTTCTTGAACTTGTAATCGACGAGCAAACATATCAACAATTCGAGCAAATTTAGATAGACCTAGAATTTTTTTATTGGGAAGGTAGCCAATATGACATTTTCCGATAAAAGGAAGCAAATGATGCTCACAAGTGGAATAGAGTTCAATATTATTAATAATCACCATTTCATCTGTATTGCAATTGAACAGTGCTCCATTGGTAATATCCAATAAAGACTGTGAATAACCAGCTGTCATTTCTTTCATGGCTTTTTCAGCGCGTTGTGGCGTATTTAATAGTTCGGGTCGTTCAGGATCTTCACCTATTTCTTTTAAAATACAATGATAATGATCAGCTAGCGACATCTATAGATCCTATTATGATAAAAGCGCATTTTTTAAAGTTATTTTTGAATATGCGAGTATAAAACGTTTTACTAGTTTTGACTATTAATTGATCACAATTATAGATATATTTTTTTTATTTGATTGATTTTAATTGTATTATTGTATTTTTATTGAAGCAAAGAGATTTTAAATATGAAATTAATAGTGGCTATTATTAAACCTTTTCGATTAGATGAAGTGCGTGAATCTTTAAATACATTGGGTGTCGATGGCTTTACAGTGACTGAAGTCAAAGGATTTGGTCAACAAACCCAATCGACTGAAGTTTATCGTGGTGCAGAATATATTGTGGATTATTTGCCTAAAATTAAGCTTGAAATTATCATTCACGAGGCGATGGTTGATTCTGTGATCTTAGCGATACAAAATATAACACAAAGTGGCACAGCCGGGGATGGTAAAATTTTTGTGATCAATTTGGAAAAAATAATCCATATTCGAACAGGAGAAGTATTAGCATGATGTGATCAAGATTAAGCTGTTTTATTGTTGACTGACCCAAAAAATCGTCAGTGAAGTCAACACTAAAACAATGATGATAGCTGCAATAGCATCTGTTTTATTGTCTGCATGAGTTGAATTGGAGTTTGTCTGAGGTTTCATGTAAAAAATACCTTGCTGTGATCAACAGATTGCGTAATGGGTATTGGAATTTTTTTTAATTCCTTGAAAGTCCAATATATCTCATTTTTGTATCAAGAGTAAAGTATAGAATTGCTTGATGATCCTCTATTGAGTCATATTTTGTTATGATCTTGATATGAATCTTTAAGGCGTGTCCTCATTTTGAATTCACCCAAATAATAGCACGCGCGATATAAATTATCGCATTTAAAATGCCTAGCTAGCTTATCAAAAAGAATATAAATACGTCTAAAATGTTTTCATCTAGCCAATAAATTTTCAAATAAGATGTCTTGATTTTGCCTTCTCAATTGTGAAGTGCAGCAGTAAAACTTCTTCTATCGCCAAAAAAAAATCAACTGATACATGATTTTCAGATTGAGGACGCGCCTTAATATAAAATGAGCATCATGCTGCCTGAAAGTATTTTGTCTAAATTAGGTCATCAGTTGAGACTGTTGCAATAAGGCAATAAAAGATGTTTATGATCTTTTTTGTAGGAATCATTGAAATAATGGAGTCATGTAGGTGTTTTTTTGAATAAAAAACACGAAAAATATTCATTGAACGGCTGATGCAAAGATCTATCTCAGATATTTGCTGCTTTGGGCAAATTGAAGCGATTCAGTCATTGTGAGCACTGCAACTCAATACAGTGAGGATGAATGCTGAAAACAGTGATTGATTATGGCCAATATGCATCATGATATGCCAGATAATGCATGATTTTATCAGCTGATCATGATTCGCATTTTACATGCCATTTAGAGAGGAATGCCTAATTTATTTCATGAAAAATAACCAATATCAGAGGCTACAATATGTTAATACTGTCATTTATCCTTGAATAGCGTTGGCGTAAGCGATAGACTGGCTCCTCTTCCGATGCATCTCATCGAGGTTTTTTATGATTCAAAACAAGATTGTTATGACTTATTTCTTCATCCTGTTTTTTTATTTATTTAGCAGTCATTTGACTATGAACTTATGCGCTGTTTCAGCTAGTGAGGAAAGTCTCAATCGTACGACATCAACCTTGAAGGTAACATCTGAAAAGATCATACAAGCTGCAGATACAACTGAATCGATAGAGAAAGAAGAGGCATTAGCTGGTCATTTAATGGATAGCTTGATGAAAAGTACAACATCTCGATATAAAACTAAATTTTACTGTTTTTTCAATCAAGCTATATTATTAGATTATTTTCATAAAGAGACTTTTATTCAAGACATGAAAGAGCTTATCCCGAATTATGTATTGCTAGCTATCCACGATAATAAGATTCATTGTATTGACTGGACGTGTTTAAAAAAACTATTAACTAAAATATATGCAAAGCAGCCAACTCAATATATATATTTATTACAAGAGTTAACTGAACATATTAAAATTAACAAGAAAAAAAATATTAAATTTAAAGAATTAGTATATATATATCAATATTGTATTGATTTTGGTATTGATCTATATGACAATTTTCAAGACATATATTTTGATAAATTAATCGATAATTTATTGTTGGCACCTATATTTGAAGCTGATCCAGACTGTATGACTATCGTTATCAATGCGTTATTAGCCTGTAAAAGACATTAGTGGATAGCGTATGAAAGCGCGATTGTTGCTGTTAAGCCTGATCTCAGATAGTTCATCATGATATGTCTTTTATTGGATGATTCAAGAAAGCCTCTCAAGATGTAATACGTATTCTGCATCTGATAATCAGCAAGTATCCGCTGCATATATTGTTTCAGTGTTGTTCATAGATATCTTGTTGTATTATGATGTTTAAAACACAGATCGCGTATTGTATTAATTGTTCTATTTTTTCGTTCGCCAAACCCGCTGTTTGTGCATCTTTTGATATCGTTTCTGAAACAAAGTCTAGAATAGATAAGTGTAATGTTTGAATCTTCTTCTCTTCTCTTCTCTTCGCATTCGTAGAAAAACTGGTTACCTTTCTTCATGCCACGTAATATCTCGATGAACATAGAAGGCTTCACCTCACAACCATAGCTGAATAAGCTGCTAGTCGATATGATTTTTTTTCTCAAATTTTCAGGTTCAATATAAAGGTATTGTTTCGTAATGCTGAATATAATATTAGCAATAAGCCATAAATCCTTATAAGGATCAGGTCGCTTTTTGATAATGCAAGTGATGTGTTTCGCTGGTAATTGACATTGCATACTCATCCAAAAATAATACAATAAACAGATTTGAAATGTATTGTCATCTTTCTGAGTTAATATATCTGAAATGGGTAAAGATAGAAGAGCTTCGTTTTTAAATGCTAGATATTTCCAATGTATATCCAGATCCTCTAATGCTGCCATCAATTGACAAAATAGAATAAAATTATTTTGTAAATCAGTAATATGATTGATATTAATTAATGAGAAATTGACAGTGATCAGCTTGCTTATTTGTGAAACCTTTATCGTCATTTGATTGTTAAAATAAACATCGATGAGTTGTACTAAAAACCATAACCTATGTGCATGGCCTTGATGCGTATTATTTTCTGAATAAGTTGCTTTCAATATAAAAGATTGGTTTTTTTTTGAATCTTATAATCATGCTTTGGCCCTAAAATATTCAAACTTTCATTGATTTCTTGGCAAGTTTTTTGCCAATCATATAGTGAAAAATTGCTTGTTCCAGTTAATGCTGTTTTTAATAAGCTGAATTTGAAATCAATCGTTTCTTTTAATGTATTTTTTTCTATATTGACGTTCGCTGATTTTTCAACATAATATTGAATATTTTGAAGAACGATTGGATACTTTTCTTTGGAGTAGGTTATGATATTGTTTGTAAATTGTTGATACTTGTCGTTCATATATTCAATATCTTTCATAAAGTTATCTATTTCTTTTTCTAATAATGCCATAAATTGTAATCTTTGTGGATGCAATAACCATGATACTGATTGTAATGGGTTTAATAAGCTATTGATAAGATGCTTTGATGTGAGATAACTTAATAAATGATGATTATGTTCTGTTGACGCTATAAAAGCACTAGAAATGGCCTTAAAATCAATGATGACAGGACTATCAGGTTGTAGCATCACGGTATGTTGGTGCTTGATAGTCTGGTAAGTTTAAAGTAATTTGAGTGGCAATTTGTGTAATATGGGCTGTTTGATCATCTCGCCATAATAAAGCGTGAGGTTTCTGATTAATATCGCTGTACATTAACGTCATAGGCTGTCCAGTCATAGCCTTAAGCTCCTCTTCAATGATATTCTCTATGCTGCTATTTGGAATCGTCAAATTAGACATTAAAGGGACGTGATATTGACTGCATTGAATGGCTAAATGAGAAGTGCTTGTTGCACTTGGTATCATTAATCCAGCAATCTTTTCTAGAAATGCTGATTGCAGCATGATTTCATAGCCTTTCCGGGCAAAAACAATAGCTTTCTCTGGAATATTAAGGATGTCAGTTGAATGATTATCATCCATATAATATAAAGATCCAATGCCTAATCCTTCGCTACATACAATGCCTGTTGCATAAGGTGATCTTTGTAATTCGGGGCTTACTTGGAAAGCAATAGCGCCTAATTTCGTCACAGGCCTTGCTTGTAAGATCCATAATATTGCATCTTGATCTTCTCCAAATTCTACATCAACAGGACACATTAAAGCTGATTCTAATAAGCATAAGGCGTTTTTCAATTTGTATTGATTTTCATTTGTTAAATAAGGAATATAAAAATTTGTATCATCGCGTGATAGTAAACAAGTGCTTTGGGTTAATAAAGATTCGCCAATGCCGCTATCTGTAGCAGATAAAGAGCCTTTCGCAATTGTTATTTGAAATGATAAGTCTGTTAAACTAGCACAGCTAAATCCAACGCCACCTGACTGCATTGTCATATATTGCTGAATAATGACCGCCATTGGTTGAAATCGAAAAGTGCTGATGTTTTGTGTTGTAATGCCAGAGGCTAAGACTTGTAAAAGTGTTTGTATAAAACAATCCTTTTTTAATTGACATCTTTTAGAATCATAAACCCCTGCTTGAGCATGACCATAATTATCTTCTAATACACCTGAGCTTCTTACAATTACTTCATCCTCAATTTGTTTTTCTTGAATCCAAGTTTGATATTTTTTCATGATTTGTTTGCCTTGAGAGCTGCATGTTACTTGCGTTGTCCACAAAGAGTCTTTCATCATGTTTTGTAATATAATACAAGCAGACGATTGTTTTATTTTGGGTAATTTTTTAATATCATCAAGGCATTGAATAAGTGTAACAGGGCCTTTGTCTGACTTTAGTCGATCATCAGCAGTAAAAATCGTATTGTGTAAAAACTTGCAAGCTAAATCGTTTAATATCGGAATATTAAATAAACTGTATGTTTCTTCAGAAGTCAGGTAAATAAAATGAGGAACTGATAAATTGAGAGATTGGATTATCTGTAAAAAATGCCCTTTACCGCCGATTTTTTGAAATGGAAGAATCTGAATAGCGCGTTCTTTTTTTGATTGATAGATTTTGTGGATGCTAATGTTACATCATGAGGTGATGATAATGCTGATTTTTTTGTTTTTATGGCACAAGACGTTGTCAGCGGTGCAAGCTGTCTTAAAGAGGCACTTGAATCCATTAAATCTATCTAAGTTGTTTTTTGTGGAATCTCCATATCTTTCTCCTAAAGTTTTTTTTGATCACATCTTGTTGTATCAACAATAAGTCAAAGTGCTTATTCATTAGAGATAGATATGGCAAAAAAGTTCTATTTTTATGTATTTAATGCTCAAAAAAATGAGATGATATATCCTGTCAGTTGAAAATGTGAATACTTTGAAGCTTGTGTGATATGCGCATCATTTGCAAATGACGTT
>JAAOIJ010000016.1 GCA_015163815.1 Endozoicomonadaceae bacterium | reverse complement strand
TATCTGCCAAAGAAAACAGAGTTTATAGGCATAGAAAATGATGAGATTTTAGCGATTCAAAAAGCACTCAATAATAGACCTAGAAAAGTGTTAAACTATCGAACACCTAATGAAGTTATGCGAGGAATAGAAAAACCTTTAGGTATTGCGCTTCATGCTTGAATATGCCCTTTATAAAAAACCTTATAATATCAAAGAAATAGAATACAAATCAGGCTGTTTATATATGTTTTTTTACACAAAGCAGATGGAAAACACAGCCTTACAATAAATCAACACACGGTAGGAGTTCTCCTTCAGGTTATGCAAAATATGTCCTGCCTTTTCTAGATTAAATGAATGACTTGATCGATGATTTAAAATCATTTTTATATCATGAGTTTGTGTCAACCTCTTCTATTCATAAAAACAACTTTAGTTTATGCTCAATTTGGCACTTTTTATTCTTTTTTAAATGGTAACAGATGTTTAGATAGTGTATTCATATCATCCAATAAAATATATATATGATTGAATGTTAAGCGCTTTACCCTGTAAATAATCGACTAAAGTACAATATGATGTTATCATAAAAAGAGAATATGAAGAGCACATACTCTCTCCATTCTATGAATTTATCTTAATTCTAGACAGTCTTGAAAAGTCATCATAATAAAAGTAGCATCAAATATAATCAGTATGATCATAAAAAGTTTACAAAGGATAGTACCATTTGTTCAGGAGACCCTTTATGTTCGAATTAGAAACTGCAATCAAACAAAATGCAACCATTAAAGTCATGGGTGTCGGTGGTGGTGGCGGTAATGCTGTTAATCACATGCTTCGAAATCATATCGAAGGTGTGGAATTTATCGTAGCTAATACTGATGCACAAGCTTTAATTAATGTAGGCGTGTCAACAACCATACAATTAGGGACTGATATTACAAAAGGATTAGGTGCAGGAGCGAATCCTGAAATTGGACGTATTTCTGCTTTAGAAGATAAAGAACGTATTTCGAATACTTTAAAAGATGCAGATATGGTGTTTATTACTGCTGGCATGGGAGGTGGAACAGGTACAGGAGCTGCACCCATTGTTGCACAAATTGCTAAAGAAATGGGTATTTTAACCGTGGCTGTTGTGACAAAACCATTCCCATTTGAAGGAGCACGTCGCATGGCATTAGCTGAACAAGGATTAAAAGAATTAGCAGAAAGTGTCGATTCTTTAATTGTGATTCCGAATGCGAAACTATTAAGTGTTTTAGGTAAAGACTCTAGTTTACTATCTGCTTTTTCTGCAGCAAATGATATCTTATTAGGCGCAGTGCAAGGTATTTCAGATTTAATTACACGACCCGGCATGATTAATGTTGACTTTGCTGATGTCAGAACTGTCATGTCTGAAATGGGGATGGCTATGATGGGCAGTGGTTATGGATCAGGTTCTAATCGTGCAATAGAAGCAGCTGAAGCAGCTATTCGAAGCCCATTACTGGATGAAATTGATTTAAATGGCGCTTGTGGTGTCTTAGTGAATATTACTGCAGGTTTAGATTTTTCTATTGGAGAATTCAATGCTGTTGGTGAAATCATTAAGCAATTCTCATCTAATAATGCGACTGTTGTTATTGGAACCGTCATTGATCCAGATATGAATGAAGAAATTCGTGTCACAGTTGTTGCAACAGGACTAAAAGCCATTGAAAAACAGGCCTCAAATCATATCGAACAGACGCATGAAACAATTGAATTAAAATCAAACAATATAATCAAACCAGCAGCACCTATTATTACACCAACATCGATCATCACACCGAAAGAAACAGTGTCTGAAAAACTCAATTCTGAGACAACAGACATGACTGAAGAGGCTGCATATTTAGATATTCCTGCTTTTTTACGTCGAAATACACATTTAACTGACTAATGAAATGCGGTCAAAAATAGTACTGCATGTTTTGAAATGTCAGTACTGTTTCTTTTTCTAAAGCATGCATTCAATCTAAAAAATCGCTTCTGAATGATTCAGGTTAACATCAATAGATGTTGTTGATGAGAATTGACAGAATATTGCACTTATTCTAAGATAATGAATGATCTTGATTGACTCCAATTGACCATAAAACATCGCCACGCATTTCTTCATTTTAGTCATTTATATTGGTATCATGTTAAACTAACTGATCTACTAAAATTTGAAATAAACTAAAGATGATTGGATTAATGAATAAAAAGCATAAATATTTGAATGTTATATATTTTTCAATGTAATCCTGATAAACTATTGATATTTTTTCGTTATCTTGATTATAATTTTCGAAATAACTCGGATTACACACTATGATTTTCACATTATTCAAAAAAATATTTGGCAGTCAAAATGAAAGACATCTCAAACAGATGGGAAAATCAGTTATACAAATTAACTCATTAGAAAAAAATATAGCGCTTTTAACTGATGAGCAACTGCACAATAAAACGATTGAATTTAAAAAACGAATCAAATCAGGAACAACTTTAGATACCATCTTACCAGAAGCTTTTGCTGTTTGCCGAGAAGCGAGTCAACGTGTTTTAAAAATGCGGCATTTTGATGTTCAGCTCATTGGCGGCATTACCTTACATGAAGGGCGCATATCTGAAATGCGTACAGGGGAAGGTAAAACGCTCATTGCTACATTAGCGGCTTATTTAAATGCGCTAGCTGGCCAAGGAGTGCATATTATCACGGTCAATGATTATTTAGCAACACGTGATGCACAATGGATGGGGCCTCTATACCATTTTTTAGGGTTAACTGTTGGCATCGTCATATCTAGTAATACATCAGAAGAAAAAAAGATCGCTTATCAAGCTGATATCACCTATGGCACAAATAATGAATTTGGCTTTGATTATTTAAGAGATAATATGGCTTTTCGCCTAGAAGATCAATTACAGCGCGGTCAAAATTATGCGATTGTCGATGAAGTTGACTCTATTTTAATTGATGAAGCAAGAACGCCTTTAATTATTTCAGGACCAACCAATAATACATCTGATTTATATATTAAAATCAATGAAATGATACCAGAATTAACACGTCAAATTGCTCAAGAAGAACAGATTGAAAAAGAAGGGCACTACACCATTGATGAAAAAAATAGACAAATTGACTTAACTGAATTAGGGCATCAACATATTGAAAAGCTCATGGTGAAGCATGGTTTAATTTCAGAAACAGATAATTTATATTCTAGTCAGCACCTCAATTTACTACATCATGTAACCTCTGGTTTAAAAGCTCATTATTTATTCCAAAAAGATGTCGAATATATTATTGATTCAACAAATCAAGGTATTTTATTAATTGACGAGCATACAGGTCGAACCATGCCAGGCCGACGTCTATCAGATGGTTTACACCAAGCAATTGAGGCGAAAGAAAGACTACCTGTTCAACAAGAAACACAAACATTAGCCTCTACAACATTTCAAAATTATTTCAGATTATATAATAAATTATCAGGCATGACAGGGACTGCTTATACAGAAGCCTATGAAATGCATCAAATTTATAATTTAGATGTTGTGGTGATCCCGACTCATTTACCTGTCAAACGTGATGATGCTCATGATTTAGTTTTTTTAACTTTGGCAGAAAAATATAAAGAAATCATTCAAGATATTACCGCTTGTGTCAAAAAAAACCAACCTGTTTTAGTTGGCACAGCATCTGTTGAATCATCTGAATTATTATCAACTGCCTTAAAAAAAGCGAATATAAAGCATGAAGTATTAAATGCTAAATTTCATAGTCGCGAAGCTGACATCATAGCGCAAGCTGGTCGACCAGGCGCTATTACCATTGCAACCAATATGGCAGGCCGAGGCACTGATATTATTCTAGGAGGCAACTGGGGAGCTGAAGTCTCTGCCTTAAAAAATCCAACAGATAAAAAAATTCAAGCTATTCAGACTGAATGGAAAAAAAGAAATGCCATTGTATTAGCTGCTGGCGGTTTACATGTTATTGGCACAGAACGACATGAATCAAGGCGTATTGATAATCAATTACGAGGACGATCAGGTCGACAAGGTGACCCAGGATCTTCTCGTTTTTATTTATCTCTTGATGATAATTTAATGAGAATTTTTGTATCTGATCGCATTAAACTGTTTATGCAATCGATGGACTCTGAAGACGGGCCTATTGAAAGTAAAATGGTTAGCAATGCGATTGAAAAAGCGCAAAGAAAAGTAGAAGGACATAATTTTGATATTCGCAAGCAATTATTAGAATATGATGATGTTGCCAATGCGCAACGTTTAATTGTATATCAACAACGTAATGAAATTTTACAAGCTGAAAATGTCAAAAACAACATTCAAAATATGCGAAAAGAAGTTGTCTATGATTTCATCAATCAATATTTAACCTCTACAACGAACGAAGAATGGAATATTGCCGGCTTAGAAAACACATTACACCAAATATTCAATATCAAACTACCTATTCAAAAATGGTGCGATGACAATAAAACAATCGATCCCACAGATATCATGAATAACATCCTAGATTGTTTACTCGCAATATATCAAAAGAATGAAGAACTAACGACACCGGAAGCTTTTCGAGATTTTGAGAAACATATTTTATTAAGAATTTTAGATGAAAAATGGAAAGAGCATTTAAGTTTAATGGATCATTTAAGACAAGGCATCCATTTGCGAGGATATGCTTCACGTAATCCAAAAGATGAATATAAACGAGAAGCTTATAATTTATTTGAAAGTTTATTAAATCACATTCGTCATGATGTCATTAAAAAATTATCACATGTTCAAATTCAAACACCAGAAGAATCTGAAGCAGAAACGAATCAACGCTATCATGACATGATTAAAAATATTGAATTACATCATGAGAAAACACCTAAACCTGCTATTGATGTATTGAAAAAGAGTGAAACTGCAACTAGAAAAGAACCTTTTATTCGTCAAAATAAAAAAGTAGGGCGCAATGAAGTATGTTTTTGCGGTTCTGGTAAAAAATATAAACAATGCCACGGTCGTTTATAAAAGGCTGCTTTCATACAGCATTGATATGGAAATGAATAGCTCAATCGATTCAAAATAAAGGCATAACACTGAAGGTCTGATATCCGATCAGTATAGACAGGTTATCACTGAAAAGTTTGATGCTATTTTTGGCAATACAAGTTAAATAAAAATCAGTATACACTTAACGATACTGATATATTCCATTGTCTGGGATCGATAGTACTACACTCATCTATTAAGATAGCCATCAATACATCGAACTCAATAAACAGTAAAATATAGACAACTACAATCTCATTTTCAATGATTTAAATCAAAATTCATCCTAAAACAGGATAAAAAATGATCATATCTTGCATATCATATCAAACATCATCCGCCTCATGGTGAAAAATCATGTCAATGGTTATACTTCATTTAACTCGAAAGGCATCTCAATCTGCATACAAGTAAGATACGATCGTGGCAAAAATTACGGCTTAAATAAAGGAGAATGGCATCGCCATGATGCATACAGAGCCAGTATTTTTTTGTAGTGTCTACTCATTAATCTAAAAAAAAGCGACAGTGCCTTTATTTTTTATACCAAAGGCATTGTCGCTTTATCAGCAAATCATGATAGTCAAAATAAGCTAATCATGTTTATTCTGAGTCATCTTCATCTTCAGCTTCAGCTTCAGCTTCATATTCATCTGCTTCCACTCTATTTAAATTAGATTCTTTGGGATCGACGAAGTCTTTCGTTTTGATTAAAACGACTTTAAACATTAATACAGAATTACCAGGAATAAAGCCAGGTACACCTTGTGTAGAATATCCTAATTTAGGTGGAATAAAGAACTCAAACATTTGTCCTGTTTTCATTAATTTAAGCCCTTCTTTCCATCCAGCAATGACTTCTTTCAAGAAAAATTCTGCAGGTTTTTTTCTAGTTTTAGACGAATCAAATTCTTGCATGTTACCATTTTTATCAACATAACTACCAACATAACTTACAGTTACTTGTGAATTATCTGTAGGCATACTATCTGTTAAAACAGGTTGTTCATCTAAATAGCTTAATAATGCTTTTTTATCTTCTTCAGATGGATTTTTAATTTCACGATATTGCAATCCAGCTTCAGTTGTTTGCATGCCTGGGACTTTTTTATTGTCTTCTAAAAATAGGTCACTTCTCTCAATATTCTCTTTAGCTTCTTTTTCTAAATCATCTTTCATTTTTTCTGAACGTATTTTTTGATCTTCAGTGATAATTTCTTGCATGCTTTCTATCGGTAATAATGGGTTAACATCAGGCAACAAACCATCCTTCATTCCTTTTAAAACAACATCTACATCTAAATCATTAAAATCATTTTTTAGACGTTGAGCAATAATATAACCTAAACTATAACTTAAATTATCTATTTTCGAGGTAAGCGATACAGCTTGTTCTACTGGTTTTTCAACTGCCACCTCATTTTTCTTTTTGTCATCACAGCCTGTCAGGGTCATCGTGACAACAGCAACTAGTAAACATTGATTAATCGTTTTTAACTTCATTGTTCATATAACCTAAATTGGATTTTCCAAATGATTGAATTGAATAAATATTGGCACACAACAAAACAAACTTTGGCTTGAAGGAACCATCACTAGATGTTAAACGATCGCTTAAAAAAAAGCCAGGGAAATATTTCTAGATCTCTATTCAACGTATTCATTCTAGTTGATTAGTTCCAAAATACTTTAAAGTGTATTCAAAAAAATCAACAAACGCCTCGACTATTATACAATGTGCTGCAAAATACCGTCAAGCTCTTCAAGAGTTTGATAATTAATAATTAATTTTCCTTTTTCACGACTTAATACTTGAATCTCTACACGCGCGCCAATTTGACTTGAAAGTCGGTCTTCTAGTGTTCGTATATTAGGGTCTTTTTTATTTTTTAATATTTTTTGATTCTTTTCATCACGATCTTGCCATTGTCTAACTAATGTTTCTGTTTGCCTAACGGATAAATTTTTTGCAATAATACAATTTGCCACTTCCAATTGATTTTCAGCCGATAATCCTAATAGTGCACGAGCATGACCCATTTCTAAATCTCCATGCTCTAAAAATCGTTGAACATCGCTTTGTAAATTTAAAAGTCGCAGAAGATTTGTAACGGATACTCTTGATTTCCCAATAGACTCTGCAATTTCTTGCTGGGTTAAATTAAATTCTTTTTTCAATCGAAATAAGGCATTCGCTTCTTCCATTGCATTTAAATTTTCACGTTGTATATTTTCAATTAAAGCCATTGCCATGGCAACAGGTGCTGAAACTGCTTTAACAACAGTGGGTATCTTGGATAGCCCTGCAAGTTGACAGGCTCGCCATCTACGTTCTCCTGCTATTAATTCATATTTTTTATTGCCGGCAGGACGAACAACTATCGGTTGCATAATCCCATGTGATTGAATAGATTGCGCTAATTCTTGTAATGCATCTGGATTGATATCTTTCCGAGGTTGATATTGACTTAAAGTAATCCATTCAATTGGCATTTCTTGCATACCAGATACGACATCTTCTGCTGGTTTTTTATTTTTTTTATCAATGCGAATATCCATCTTATGAATTTCTTCTGATAACAAGGCACCTTCTAATAAAACATTTAATCCTTTACCTAATGTTTCCGTTTTTTTAGGCATTAGCTTTCAACTCCTTTTCTTTTTTTAATTAATCCTGCTTTATTATATTTTGCTATTTGTTTTATTGGTTTTTTTATTTTCACTTCTCGCGTTAATAATCGTTCACGTCTAATGATTTCTCGAGCTAATGCTAAATATGATAATGCTCCTCGTGATTTTTTTGCATAAATATGTGCAGGTAAACCATGACTGGGTGCTTCAGCTAATTTAATATTACGTGGAATGATGGTACGATATACGGTATTGCCAAAATGATGAAGTAATTGTTTAGAGACTTCTTTTGCTAAACTAACTCTTGGGTCATACAATGTTCTTAAAATACCTCGTATATGTAATTTAGCATTAATTTTTTTACTTAATTGGTTAATTGTATTGACTAAAGCACTTAAACCTTCTAAAGCATAATATTCACATTGCATTGGGATTAATACATTATCTGCTGCAACTAAAGCATTAATTGTCAGCATATTTAATGCAGGTGGGCAATCAATTAAAATATAATCATATCGTCTTTTAATTGTTTTTAAGGCAACTTTTAATTGGCTTTCTTTTTCTTCTATATTATTTAATTTCACCTCTGCTGCATTCACATCTGAATTTGCTGGCAACACATCATAATCTATTTCTGTTTTTACAATGGTGTCTGCAATCGATTTTTGATTTATTAAGACATGGTAAACAGAATACAGAAGATTATATTTATCGATACCACTCCCCATAGTAGCATTGCCTTGTGGGTCTAAATCTACTAATAATACACGACAATTAAATTGAGCAAGCGATGCGGCTAAATTAACGCATGTCGTCGTTTTTCCAACACCACCTTTTTGATTTGTAATTGCAATAATATGAGTCAATGCGAGCTACCTTTTCAATCTGTTTTACTGTAAATGCCATTTACTTGATAGAATACAGGCTGTTCTTCTGAGAGTATCATAACTTATCAATATACTAAATGAGAAATAATACAACTCTTCAAATTTGCACATAAAAAATATACAAAATAGACATAATTTGGAGGTGGTATCTTTACATATTACTGACTTAAATAAACAATTAAAGTCGTTTAATTTAATTCAGTGCTATGATAACAATAAATAAACTAAAATATTGACAATGAATATATCCATAAACAATATCGTTTTTAATCGCTGTGTATTTCTTGAAAGTAATCTTTTTTTGCTGATTCAAATATCTTTTCAATGGGAAACAGTTAATAAACATGAAGTGTAAAACACATTGCCATAAGACTACAGATTATCTTCAAATAAAGAAAAATAAAATCATCAAAAAATATTCTGAAGAATATAAGATTGTTTTATCATTGTAAAACAAGCTATTTCATTGCTTCAATAAAAAATAATCATATATGATATTATTTTCATTACTGCATGAAGAGCCATTCCATTCAGCCTGTTTTTAGATGATAACTACTAATTTGTAAATGACATTCAATCATATAATCTGAAACCTTTGCAATAAGACAACATGATTCATGTAAAAAAATAATATAAAGACAATTAAGTTTTATAATTTAAAGACCATGATTTGTTATAATGCTTAATTTCTATCTGAGTCTTATATCATGAATGCTTTACAAGTAGTGATTAAAAAAAGATTCAATCGTTGTTCAAGACAATGTTTTTTACTTAAACTACTAACAATGATTGACTGGGATGCTATTTTACATTTGTTACATCATGAAAAACAAAAAAATGTCAACCTCTACAAGGTAAAAAAGGTTATTGTCTTTTCAAACTATTTAAAGTTGTTTTATTAGCTCAATGGTATAACTTAAGTGATCCAGAATTAGAGTTGTATCTTGTGTTAAGGGCGGATTTTATGCTGTTTTGTGATTTCGATTATCATGATATTCCAGATCATAGCACATTATCTCGCGTAAGGAATTGGTTAAATTCAAGTCACGT
>JAAOIJ010000015.1 GCA_015163815.1 Endozoicomonadaceae bacterium | reverse complement strand
TTTTTTAAAAAAAAGAGTGTCGTGTATTTTAAAATAAAAAGCAATCTATAAATGATTTTCAGATTGAGGACACGCCCTAGACATTAAGGCTATATTGTGATGATAGATCAACAAGATATCATTTGAAGCTTGATATCATATGACTGTCAGCTATCTTATTCTCTATTTTTAGATTATTTCGTATAAATTTTAATAGGTTACCCAGTATTATCTTGAGTTATATAAAAAAATGGCTTAACTGTTGTCTTGACATGCATGTTTTTTTCAGAAAAAAGAAATCAATTTTTTTTATATTTTTTACAAAATTTAAAAAAAATTGATTTATTCAGAGTCGACTAGATAAAATCATGATTTACTATATAATCTGTAGCTAAGTTATATAATTCAGCATTTTTTAACAATGCAATTAAAATATTAGTTTTTTCAATGTCTTGTAAAGATGTAAACCAATTCTTATTGTTAAGTAAGATTTTAATTTTTAGTTGACTACATGCTTCTATTGCTTGCATTAAATCTTGCATATTATTTGGACCTGTTTGCGTCATATCTTGTACTCTGAAAGTGCGACTTTGAATTGAGACTGATTTTTTTCTGTTTCAGCGTCAGAATAGACAGACACAGCAGGTATGCGAATAGCATTCTCCATGATGATGTTGAAATATTGATCACAAGATAATTGAGTAGATGTAGATATTGGCGATAGGTTATCCATATTATTCCCTTATTTTATGTCAATTAATATAAGCATGATTGTAAGACAGTTTGCGGCATCGTATATTGCAAAATTCTTGAAAATAGTTAGGGTTTCTGTACTAAGTAGGCTTGTGATGATAAGGTAATTAGACATTCATACTGGTTATTTGTAGGTTTTATTTTATGGTATGATGTATTCCGATTGTTCATTGTTTTGAATAGAGAGATTGTAGACAATTGAAAGCAAAAAAACCGCGACTAGACAAGAAAAATTTTTTCAAAACACTTGACCGCATCTATTGTTAAATAAAGAATGTGCAGATATTGTTGTGGATATAACTGTGATCTAAAAAATATTGCGCATGCTACAGGCAAAGCATGTTACAAAAAACGGGTCAATTCGTGTTTTTTGAGTTGTTTATTAAAAAAACATGAATGGCGTCATTTTGCTTGCTATAGATTGCATGATATAATGTCCTTTAATTTATCTTTTTACTGAGAATTTACCTATATTTCTCTTGAGTGTAGAGGATGTATGTTGTTTCTTGATTCAACATAATATATGCAGTATATAAAACCAAACTAATGCAGTTTAAAGAGCACTTTTATTCATATTGTATGATAAACCTTAATCATCCTGTTTAAATGAAGTACTGCTAAAAATAATCTTAACTTGTTGTTTATTTTATAATAAAAATATTACGTTGATATTAATTGATTGAGATATAAAGCTATTCAAAGTATTTAAATAAAGAGGTAGAAATGCATATTTCAGATCGATTCAATATTTGGCTTGCAAAATATTTTTCAGATGATGCAGCTATTACGTTAGCATTAGTTTTATTAGTCAGTGTTTTTATACTATTTACCATTGGTGATTTATTAGCACCTGTTTTTGGTGGATTAGTTTTTGCGTATTGGTTGCAGGGTATTGTTGATACATTAGAACGCGCTAAATTACCACATTTATTAGCGGTTATTTCAACCTTTTTATTATTTATCACCTTGATAGCTTGTATTATTTTTATGATATTGCCTAGTATTTTTGGTCAAATGAGTCATTTTTTTTCTGACCTACCGACTATGACAGAGCGTTTGAAAATTATTTTAGCTGAATTACCTAATAAATATCCTGAATTTATTTCAATTCAGCATATTCAAATTGTAACTGAAGCGATTCGAGAACAAACAGGTAGTTTGGGGAATTGGATTGTGTCTTTTTCTTTAGGACGTTTAATTGATGTGGTTACTTTATTAGTTTATGTTGTATTAGTGCCTATTTTTATCTTTTTCTTTTTAAAAGATCGCCAATTATTAATGGAAGCCTTTATAGCTTTAATGCCTAAAAACAGACGGTTAATAAATCAATTAGTCGTTGAAATGAATATTCAAATATCAAAATATATTCAAGGTAAGGTATTTGAGATTTTTATTGTAGGTGTGGTTGATTATTTATTATTTTTATATTTTGACTTGAAATATGCTTTACTATTATCTGTTTTAGTAGGATTGTCAGTGATTGTGCCTTATATAGGGACAGTCGTTGTTACCGTTCCAATTGCCTTGGTTGCTTTATTACAATTTGGTATTACGAGTGACTTTATGGCATTAATCGGTATTTATAGCAGTATACAATTAATAGATGCCTACATTTTAGTGCCTTTATTATTCGGGGAAGCCGTTGATGTTCACCCAGTTGGTATTATTTTAGCAGTTTTAATTTTTGGTGGTTTATGGGGTTTTTGGGGCGTATTTTTTGCAATTCCTTTGGCAACTTTAATTAAAGCAGTTGCTCATGTCTGGCCTACTCAGCAGGTATCACATGGCATCATAGTTTAACAATAAAAGTTTTATCTGTTGTTTTTAAGAGAATGCTTTGCGTTCTGTGTGAAGTTTAACAGTAAAACTGTATCTATACTGAAGTCGACTTTTTTACTGAATGTGCGCTATGGTTGGAAACTTTTTTCAAAAAAATGTATTGAGAGTGCTTGTCGACTTTTAATCACCTGCCTTTCGCTAATTGATGAGCTTATTGATAACAATATGTTCTTTCTTTAGGGCGTGTCCTCAATCTGAAAATCATATATCGGTTGATTTTTTTTGCCTATAGACAAGGCCTTACTGCTTCACTTCACAATTGAGAAGGTAAAATCAAAGCATCTTATTGAAAATTTATTGGTTAGATTAAAATGTTTTAGACGTATTGTGATTTGTTTTGATAAGATAGGTATTTTAAAACGATGATTGATATCGCGTGTGCTATTAATCTCAGGATACATTCTGAGACTTTTGCAATAAGACAACAAAGACTCCTAATATGATCTTTTTTATTAAAATAGTTTAAAAAATGAAGTAATTTATGTGTTGTTTGAATAAAAAAATACATAAATTATTCATTGAACTGCTTATTGCAAAGGTCTCATTCTACCTTGTAAATCAACAGATCGAAATAAATTCGCTACAAGCAAAGTAGAGAAAGTATTGCAAGGAATCTCACGATAGATTAATCCATTTAATAACACATAACATATTGATATTTATTATTTTTATTTACAATAAAAGCTGATTCATTCTAAACATAATGATTGAGATTTCTGTCAATTGAATCAATATTGTCCTCAATATTTTTTTATCTGACGTTGCATGCATATCCTGCTAATTGGAGTCAATCGTCATAATATCTCATGCATAGATTGTGTCTTAATTGATCATGATCTCATGTTTCAATCTGTACAACGCTGTACAAATTGCTTTGAGAATAGCATGAAAATATTTTATCTGCCTATTATTGCAAGAAATATACTCTTTTGACTTGATTGATAGTACACAATATATTCTATAATAATGAACTTTTTAAGTGCTATCTTGTCTAATATTGAGTATTAAAAAATAATATGAGACCTTTGCAATAAGACAACAAAGACTCCTGATATGGTCTTTTTTATTAAAATAGTTTAAAAAATGACGTAATTTATGTATTTTTTGAATAAAAAAACACATAAATTATTCATTGAACTGCTTATTGCAAAGGTCTCTCAATATATTGATAATAAGGAGACCTATTATGTTTGATAACATCACAAAAAAAATACAATTTAGTATCTGTTCGGCCATCATTTTGTTGACTGCTATGTCAAAAGCAGATATAGCAACAATATCTTTCAATAAAAATATTATACAACCTGATTTGATCATGCAGTTAATGCCAGAACTAAGTATAGATATAGACACATCAAAAAAATTGGGAGAAGCATTAGTTTCTGAGCTATATGAACAACAACAACAAATAATACAAGCAATAGATCAGGATATGGATCCAATAAAAGTAGCGGTTTTAGCTCAGAAGCTATTACTACGTAAAACAGATTTTTCATTTCTAGCGTGTCAAGACAATCTATATGATTTGAATAAACAGATATGGTTCAAAGTAGTAAAAGGTATGAAAGATCTAAATGAAAACACTGATCATGATATAATAGAAGAAATAGCAAGACATTTTTTCCATATGTTCTGCCATCAGATTGAGTTTTTTTATACAAGTGGTTTTTTTAATGAAATAGTAAGAAAATATTCTATTGATAATCGCTTGACATGGTTTGGAATGCAAGTCGCGACTCTATATGATAGGGTCGGTTGTGTTCTAATGAGAATATATCCTGAAATGTTGGTTCAACATCAAAAATTATTAATTGCTAGACTGCTTTCTGTGAAAGCATTTTATAACCAGAATTTTTCTTAAAATAATTCATTTGATTAAAAATTAAGATTTTTATAAAATATAAACTATTGATTTTTAATTTATTTTAAAGAATGATCTCAAATAAGCCGAATATTTCTTGAGACGTCATACAGATAAAATTAGGCACTGAGAAACTGAGAGATTGTATCGTATATAAAAAATGTCCTTTACTGCCTATCGCTTGACGTAGAGTCGAGCTATTTGATATTTTGACGACTTTCTGAGTAAGTGTGCCTACCTCTAAAGTATCTCGTGAGAATACTGCTGATGAGTTCACATCTAAATGAGTCGAAGATACAGCGTGACACTTTTTTTTCTACAACTACCTTATTTTTGTCTGTTACTTCAATCTAATTTTTTTGGTATTTCTTGTTCATCGACACTAAATTCATGTGATTTATTTTTATTTGATATTTTACACGTTATATTGTCCATGATGGCTATTTCTTTTCAATTGTAAACATCATGACTTATTCATAATTTAAGGCATCAATATCAAATTAATTCAATTTTCTATCTCTTTTGAGATACTAATTGTTGATACTGCTTTGTAAGATTCTGAAGCGTCTGTATTAAATGCATTGCAGTTAATCGTTGAGTTGAATGATTCTGTAAACTGCCAATAATGACAGGTAACATGATCATTTGAAATGACTGATGTGCTTTGAGCAAATCAGTCGATGTAGGTAATAAATTCTCATGATATAGATGAAATAATCCTTTTAAACTTGTGTTGTGATGATATTTCATTTTAAATACCATATTGTGTAGGAATAATTCTTTATCATCTTCACTATATCTTCTGAATTTCTTTTTAATAGCTTCTGCTGATAGATCATGGCATAGAGACATACATTGTGCACAAGTAATTAATTTTTCTGCAATTTGTTTCTGATCTATAAAGAATGTTGTTTTAAAGCCTGATGTCTTGTATGCTATCGGTGAAATTAATAAGTCATCTTGATCATGCGATATTGCATAATTCAGCATGATGCCCCAAGCAAAAATATCAGAAGCAGTATGATATGTTTTATGTTGATATTGTAATATTTCAGGTGCTTGAAATATTTCTCTTCCTCGTATTATCTTGGTTATATAATGTCTCTCTTTATTGGTTGTTTTTACAGCATTTTTAAAATCAGAGATCACCCATCGATTTGATTTTTCATTGAATAAAACATTTTGTGTATGTATATTACAATGTATGATGCGACAGCAAGATAAATAATCAATGCCCTTTATTGTATGTAAAGCTAGGCGTAATATATTGTTTATTTTATCGTGAGAAAGTGGGTTTGATTTTAAATACCCAAGTAAATCAATATCATAACATTTTATTGTCATGTAATTATGTTCTGGGTTATAAGAATCATGTGAAAATTGAGTCTGTATTAAACTAACAATATAAGGTGAGCGGAGTGTTTGCAGTATCTGTGCTTCATATTGCAGTATTTCGCAGGCTAATTTTTGTGTTTTTTGTCGAGCTGCTGTTGATGCAGTCATTGGCACATAATGAGCATCAGCTTGCTTAATTGCTATTTTTCCCTCATGGCTTTTGATCATGGTAATTTTTGAAAAGCTACCTAATATAACAACAGGTCTTGTTTTTTTTCTGTCATGGCTTGGAGTAATAAAAGAGCATCCTGATGATGATAAGGTGTGACCTTTTTTTAGTGATAGAGCTGCTTTATCTGTAGTGCTAGTGTCTTTTATTTTGAGCAATTAAAGGTAAAGTAACAGCACTTTTTGAATCTATTTTTTGTATAGAAGGCCGTTGAGGTTCGACAGAATGCCTTTGACTTGCATTCATGGGTTCTAGTTTCGGTAATGATATCGTGGATAGCGATTGTTTTTTTACAGGTAAGGCAGTATATGACATAATATGTTCCTTTATATAAAAAATAAGAATAAGTTAGTTTTCTTCTTTCACACATTTTAGACAATAAAAATGTGGATTCGTTGTTAAAAATGATGAATTTGTTCGTATCACTAACATACTGAGACCTTTGCAATAAGACAACAAAGACTCCTGATATGATCTTTTTTATCAAAGTAGTCGATCCTTAAAAAAGCAATAAATTAACATATAATTCAATGAATTATATGTTAATTTGTGGTATAATATTTCCCGGTTATTGGTTGTTACTGATATAGAATCTGGGAAAATGCAAAGGTCTCATCCTGTATTAAGGTACAGTACAAAGTCGACTCTGAAAAAACATCTAGCCAAATCAAACAGGTTTTTGTTGATCAAGATGACATAGGATATAAAATAGCGTTTTGTGATGTGTTTATATCAAGATAAGGAAAAAGCATGAATGCTGTTTTAAAGATAAAAATCAAAAGACGAAGCACCATTGAGCTACCACCTTGGTATAGTGAAATAGCAGGAAAACAATGAAAGAACAGACTGTAAGGTAGAGTTGGAGATGACCTGCATGCTATTTTATGCGAAACTGGCTGTAAGTTAGGATGATTGCTTGGATAGTATGGCTTTTATCGAGTTTGAAAGGTGTTACACCAAGATCCAGTTGTTTCAATTGATTTGTTCAGGCTAGACTACATCGTTAAGCTTGAAAAAAATAATATATGATGCATCAGTCAAGAATATTCATATCAATTGAGGTTATAAAGTGTTCTAGCGATGTGTTTTTTTATAGAAAGGCTATAGAAAAATGAAAATGATGAGATAGGCCTCTTAAAATCATGACACGATCTATTCAATGTTTTCTTTTTTCCAGGCAAAACATCCTTCATTGATAATAATTTATCCATTTTATTTTTTGTAGAGATCGGTAATATAGATAGTAAAAATATGATACGAATGATGAGTATATGACTTTTTTGACTATCAAATAACGTTAATTTTTGCGCTGAGTGATTGAAAAGGAGAGGTGCTCTGTGTTCAGATCGTGTCATCTAGTTAAATTTTTGGTTTTTTTTCATTTGATCGCAAAGTTAAAATCTCTACACCTGTTTTTGTAACTAGCAATGTATGCTCCCATTGTGCTGACAATGAGCCATCTTTTGTAACAGCTGTCCAGCCATCTTTTTTAATTTTTACCTGTTTTTTTCCAATATTAATCATAGGTTCTATCGTAAATGTCATGCCTTCTGATAAGATTAAACCTGTCCCTGCTTGACCAAAATGCAAAACAGAAGGTGGTTCATGAAACTGTTGTCCTATCCCATGACCTGCAAAATCTTCAACAACTGAAAAGTGGTTAGCATGCGCATGTTTTTGAATAACAGCGCCAATATCACCTAGTCTTGCGTCAGGTTTTACTAAATTAATTGCTTTATATAAACATTCTTGTGTAACAGTGATTAATTTTCTAGCATATTCTGGCACGCGCCCAACCATAAACATCATGCTGGTGTCACCATGATAACCGTCTTTAATCACCGTCACATCTATATTGATAATATCACCATTTCTTAGCTTTTTTTGATCATTTGGGATGCCATGACAAACAACTTCATTAATTGATGTGCAGATTGATTTTGGAAAACCAGGTCGAGACAGTGTGCTACCATAATTTAAGGGTGCTGGAATTGCTTTTTGTGTATTCACAATATAATCATGACAAATATCATTCAGTTTTCCTGTGGTTACGCCAGTTTGAACATGCGGTTCTAGCATGACCAGGAGTTCTGCCGCTAATTTTCCGGCAATACGCATTTTCTCAATCGCTTCAGGTGTTTTTATCATCATGGTGTTATTCAGTCATCGTCATTAAAAGTCAGGTGGGGACTATCAGAATAATATTATTGTAACATAAAAAATTACGAGATTTTATGTTTGAGTCTATTTTTTTATCGTAACCTCTTCAGTAAAGAGAGCTCAATTTATTTTCATGATTGAAAAAGTGCGATGTAAAAGATTCAATCATGATTTTTTTTCGTAAAATATAATTTATTTATTCATTCTTGATATAATAGAAAGGCGATTCATAGCATGTGATGCTTATTTTCAATAAGCGATCATTTTAATATAACTGATCAGTGAAAAGGATAGACTATCTCATGGAAATCTTAATCGTTGATGACGCCCCTGACCAGCGTTTGATTTTATCAAAAGTATTATCTAAGCAAGGACATGTCATTCATTTAGCTGAAAATGGACGTGAAGCATTAGCGTGTTTGAAATCAAGTGAGACAATACAGTTGGTTGTGAGTGATTGGATGATGCCTGAAATGGATGGGCCTACTTTATGTCAACATATTAGAACATTGCATTTTTCTCGTTATATTTATATTGTCATGTTAACAGGTAAGCAAGAAGAAGAGGCTATTATTGAAGGGTTAACATCAGGTGCCGATGATTATTTAACCAAACCTGTGAATTTTAGAGAATTAGAAGCAAGATTAAAAACAGGCTATCGCGTTGTGCAGTTAGAGCAAACTTTAGCGATTCAAAATAAACAAATTACAGATGCTTTAAGCACCATTAAACGAGATTTGCAATCTGCAGCTCAAACGCTTGTTAATTTATTACCTAAGCCTTGTCAATGGGGTCAGACTCAATTAGATTGGCGATTTATGCCGAGCCAGCTGATTGGTGGTGATATGTTAGGGTATCAAAGAATAGATGATCATCATATTATTTTTTATCAAATAGATGTTTCAGGTCATGGCGTTCCTTCTGCGTTATTTTCATTTTATTTGAGTTATATTTTTTCGGATTTAGAGTATATCAAATTACCTTTAGATAATCTAGAAGGCAATAAAATGCTTATACCGGAGTATATTGCAAATAAATTGAATTATCAATTTCAAATTACAGCCAGCAACTCAATGTACTTTACAATGGTTTATGGTGTGTTAAACACCCTGTCAGGTGAAGTCTCATTAGTGCATGCAGGTCATCCTCCATCGCTGCATTTGAAAAAAGACGGACAAGTTGTTTTAATCAAAGATAAGAGTGCACCTATTGGTATGATTCCAGATTTTCTGTATCAAATCTCACGTCTGACATTAGAACCAGGCGATGCGTTGTTATGTTATACTGATGGCGTCACAGAAAGCATGAATGAAAAAGAAGACATTTTTGGTGAAATGCGTTTACAATCTTATTTAGAATCTAAAAAACAAGCCCCAGCACTATTGGATGAGTTGATCGATGAAGTTGTGACATGGCAAGGACATAAAAACTTTTCAGATGATATTTCATGTTTATTAATTAAACAAGATCGTATTGCAAATAGTTTAGAGGGATAGTATGGACTTCAATTATAAAAAAGAGCAAGATTTTTCAATTGTTACTTTATACGACAGTCGGCTAGATGCATCTCAAGTTAATGACTTTAAAGAATATTTTACTGATTTGATTGAGAAAGGAGAACGTCATCTTATTTTAGATCTGACGCAAATACAATTTATAGATAGTAGCGGATTAGGTGCGGTTGTTGCTATTAAGAAGCATTTAATGAGTTGTGATGAGCCATCAACCATGTCTTTAGCTGCCCCTCAAGCAGCAGTCAATGATTTATTAGATTTAACCTGTATGAATAAGTTATTTTCTATTTTTCCTTCTGTGGAGGATGCGTTGACATAAGATGGGTCCATTTAAACCGATACGATATATGACTTATACCATGAAAAGTGATATGAATGAAGTTTCAAAACTGTCGCCTCATATTCACGCAATCAGTCATACGTTCCCCTTAGACTCTAAAGTCATCAGTCGGATAGAGCTTTGTGTGATAGAAGCCGTTAATAATGCAATAGAACATGCTTATTCATATGATAAACATCATGACATTCAAGTGATCATAGATTTAATTGACCGGTATCATATCTGTATTCAAGTGATAGATCAAGGTATCAGTATGCCGCATCAATTAGCCTATTATATTTCAAAATCTGATGAGGTGGATCCTTTAAATCCAGAGACATGGGCTACACAGGGACGCGGTTTGAAATTAATCGATAAAATCATGCATTCTGTTCAGTATACATCAAAAGGCATGCAGAATATTTTATCCATGCATTATCATATCCCTGTCTCAGAGTCACAGTAGTATACGATGTCATGTGATAGAGATCATTTGTTATGTTAATAGTCAATTCTGTATAATGGACTGTTCTTTTCGTGTTGTTTTGTTTACCAAAAGACCTTGCATACTAAGCATATAAATAGTCGACCCTGAAAAAGTAATCAATAGTCGATTCTGAATCAGTCAATTTTTTTAAATTTTGCTTTTTCAAGTATGAAAGGATAGTCTAGCAGAAAAACTTGAATTGAGGTCTATTCATAATTGATGTGTATTGATTTTTTTCGTGAAGTTAAAGCATGAAACACGACATATTAGCTAATAAATCAGTTAATTCTTGAGGATTGGTTTCAGTCATATTTCTATCTGTGTCGCTTGTGAATATGCTTGTTTTTCTTATTACATCAATTGTCATGTTTAGGCTGTAGATCATTTGGTGTATATTTTTAATGAATGTATTTTTAGACACAC
>JAAOIJ010000014.1 GCA_015163815.1 Endozoicomonadaceae bacterium | reverse complement strand
GTCTCAGATTTAAAAGGTTTTTTTGATCCAATACTCGTGATAATAAGTCATGTGCAGGATAATCCAGCACTGTCATTTCTCTTTAAAAAAAGCTCCATCTAGCGTGAGGATATTTGCTGATAAAAAGTCTATTTCTACAAAAAAGCAGCATCTTTAAAATACTCAAAATTTAAAAGATGAGATGATCAGTAAAACTTGTTGTAACAAGATTTTAGCTCTTCATGACAGGAAGCCACATATAATAATCAAAAAAAAACACTCAGTCATTGAACAGCGGATTGAGACTTTACAGCGTCTTTTTTTATTCTGTTTTCATGTAGAAAAAAGAGGCATGCCGTGTTATTTGAACATCATGTGCGCTAATTGATTAAAAGCGAACCATACCATCAATGATCATGTGTAGCCTGTCTAAACAGGCTCAATTTAGATCACATCTTTTTAAAAAAGAACGAAAAACGACTACTTTCATCATTTTTTTGAAAAAAAATAAACATGATTTGCAATGTATTCTCTGATTGCAAAAGTTTTATTTTGAATAAAATAATCTATCAAATAAGTCTCATTATCTAATGCAAAACTGTTTAGACTCCGCTTTACTATTTATAAATATAGCCATGTTCTCGAAAAAAAGATACAATACTGCCTTTATAATGAATCATCCTGTATCCCTCATCAAATTCTCGGTACGGTACATCATTTAAAGCTGAAATGAGACGTGATATGAGCCAAAATAATCGAAATATTCATCCAACAGATAACCCTATATATCCTGGCTTATCGCTTAAAAAACAAGTCACCGAATCCATTGGTCATTATTTTTCTCATTTAGAAGATGAAGATCCACAAGGGCTATATCGCTTAGTCATGGGACAAGTTGAATCAGCACTCATTGAATCTATTTTACAACATGCACGTGGCAATCAAACAAAAACGGCTATTTTATTAGGGATTAGTAGAGGCACTTTAGCTAAGAAAATGCATCTATATCAAATTGACATTGCCAACATAAAACAATAGGACGCCTTTATGACTCATCAAGACGCCATTCAAATTAATCGCACCCTAATCAGCGTATCCGATAAAAATGGTTTAACCGAGTTTGCTGAATATTTAATAGCGCAAGATATTCATATTTTATCAACAGGTGGCACACAAACTTTTTTACATGATCAGCATATTGAGACTATCAGCGTTTCTCATTACACACAATATCCAGAAATTATGGGTGGGCGCGTTAAATCATTGCATCCTAAAATATATGGTGGCATTTTAGCACGAAGAGGTCAAGATGATGACATCATGGCTCAAGAAAACATACAACCGATCGACTTAGTAATTGTTAATTTATACCCCTTTTCAAATACAATTCAAGCTACTGATTGCACATTACCTCAAGCTATTGAACAAATTGATATTGGAGGTCCTAGTATGATACGAGCGGCCGCAAAAAATTATCAATATGTTGCCGTCATCACAGACCCAGATGACTACCCTATGATTTTAGAAGAATTAAAAAAAAATAAAGGAACATTGAGCCTTGAAACACGCTATCAATTGGCTTTAAAAGCATTTGCTCATACGGCAGAGTACGATACAGTTATTGCAAAATATTTTACACAACAGATCAAAGAACAAGTACCACAGATTGAAAACCCTTTATTTTATAAACATCATACGTTAGATTTAACGTTAAAAAATACATTACGTTATGGTGAAAATCCTCATCAATCAGCTGCGTTCTATACTGTTTGCAATCAAAATGAAACTGGCATCGCAAAAGCAAAAATATATCAAGGAAAACAATTATCCTATAATAATTTTTTAGATTGTGATGCCGCGCTCAAATTAATCAGTTGTTTTGATGCGCCAGCTTGCGTCATTATTAAACATGGTAATCCTTGTGGAACAGCTATCGGTGATAATTTATTACAAGCTTATCAACTTGCTTTTTCTTCAGATACAACATCCGCTTTTGGCGGAATCATTGCCTTTAATCAAATTGTCACCGCTTCGATTGTCGAAGCAATTTTATCACAACAATTTGTAGAGTTAGTCATGGCACCTAAAATGACAGATGAAGCGTTAGCCTGTTTTTCAAAAAAAACGAATATTCGCGTTTTAACATTAGATCTGATTCCCCATGAAACACAAGCATCACTAGAATACCATAGTATTACTGGCGGATTACTCGTTCAAACAGCCAATAAATATCAACTGGTTGATTATAAAAATTTACGCCAAGTCACCACACGCGCACCTAATACACAAGAGAAAAAAGACTTATTATTTGCCTGGAAAGTTGTACAGCATGTTAAATCTAATGCCATTGTTTATGCAAAAAACAAACGAACAATCGGCATCGGTGCAGGGCAAATGAGTCGCATTATGAGCGCTCATATTGCAGCCTTAAAATCACAAAATGCAAAACAATCTTTAAACCAAGCTGTGATGGCTTCTGATGCATTTTTCCCATTTCGCGATGCAATTGATGAAGCCGCCAAATTAGGTATTACCGCTATTATCCAACCAGGTGGCTCAATTCGAGATGATGAAATCATTCAAGCTTGCAATCAACACAATATAGCTATGCTTTGCACGCATGTGCGTCATTTTTTACATTGACAACACAGGCTTAACTCATCCATACAACATCAAACTATTCAACAAAATGAAAAGATAGAGACTTTATTTTATGAACATACTCATTATCGGTAATGGAGGGCGAGAACACGCTTTAGCTTGGAAACTATCCCAATCAAATCGTGTGAATCACATCTATCTAGCCGCTGGAAATGGTGGAACAGCATTAGAAACAAATATGAGCAATATCGCCATTGATCCATTAGATTTTACAGCATTAGTAGCCTTTACAAAGGAAAAATCCATTGATTTAACCGTAGTTGGCCCTGAAGCACCGTTAGTAAAAGGTATTGTTGATCATTTTAGAAGTGAAGGACTTTTAATATTAGGACCCACTGCTGCTGCAGCTCAACTCGAAGGATCTAAATATTTTGCAAAACAATTTATGCAACGCTATCACATTCCAACTGCTCAAGCTGTGCTATTTAAAAATAAACAAGCAGCACTCGATTATGTGGAAACGCACACCATGCCTGTCGTCATTAAGGCTGACGGATTAGCTTCCGGAAAAGGCGTGATCGTTGCACAAACATTAGAAGTAGCGATCACAGCCATACATCAATTTATGGAATCAACAAACGCACAGCTAATCATTGAAGATTATTTAATAGGAGAAGAAGTTAGTTTTATTGTGATGAGCGATGGAGAAACCGTGTTACCTTTAGCGACGAGTCAAGATCATAAAGCGTTACTAGAAAATGATCAAGGGCCTAATACTGGAGGACTAGGCGCTTATTCGCCAGCAACACGCGTATCCCCTGCGTTATATAAAAAAATTATGAAAACTGTTATTTTACCGACTATTCTAGGTATGAAATCAGAAGGAGAACCTTATACTGGCTTTTTATATGCAGGCCTGATGATTAGTCCTAATGATGATTTTCATGTCCTAGAATTTAATTGTCGACTCGGCGACCCAGAAACACAAGCGATTCTATTTCGACTAGACTCTGATTTAGCCAGCTTATGTTTAGCGGCTGTTCAAGGTGATTTATATGAATATAAAGCACACTGGAAAGATAAAATAGCCTTAAGTGTCGTCATGGCTTCTTCTGGATACCCTGGCGAATATCAAAAAGGATATCGCATTTCAGGGCTTCAACAGTCAGATAACCCGCATGTTAAAATATTTCATGCCAATACGCTGTCTCATCATTCAGATGTTGTGACAGCAGGTGGTCGCGTATTATGTATCACTGCATTAGGTGATACACTAGAATCCGCTCAAAAAGCTGCCTATGCTACTGTCAATAATATTGATTATACCGATGCTTATTATCGTCGTGATATTGGCTATCGATCTCCTCTAAATACCTGTGTTTCAACAACAGAGACGGTTTCATGCCCCTGTAAAAATCAAATTGACCTATAAAAATAGTAACAAGTCATACCAGCAAGTCATCGTGAGTCTGTATAAAATCATGGATTTTTAACTCACAACTTGCTGAATAGTCTGAAATCTATCCTATTTTTAAAAAAATAGTATTTTTTACTAAATCCTTGTATCTCACTGCAGGTTACTCTACAACGCATAGCTATTGCAGGCTGAGATCTTTGCAATAAGACAACAAAGACTCCTGATATGATCTTTTTTATTAAAATAGTTTAAAAAATAAATAATTTATGTGTTGTTTGAATAAAAAAACACATAAATTATTCATTGAACTGCTTATTGCAAGGGTCTCAGGCTATTTATTTCAATATATTTGAGATTCAGCGATCTTACGATATACTTATAAATTCAAAAAACACAGTGCATGTGTTTTAAAAAAGCAGATCAGTCGGTTGACATAGCAATGAAAAATAATCAACATCCTAGTTTATTGAGTGCCATTGCCATTGGAGTCAGCTGTATTATTGGTAGCGGCTGGCTTTTTGGTGCTTATTATAGTGTTCAAATTGCAGGCCCTGCTTCTATTATATCCTGGATTCTTGGCGCTTTATTAGCTTTAATGCTGGCATTACTATTAGCTGAAATCACAGCTATGTATAAGATACCGAGCTTATTTTCTAGGCTACTGACAGTCAGTCATCACAATCGAGATTTTAGCTTTGTTGTCGCCACCTCTAATTTATTAGGTTTGTTAATTGTCATTCCTTCCGAAGGCATTGCCACAGTTCAATATTTAAGCACTTTAAATACTAACTTATCCAGCTTATTTTTTCATGGAGAAGAAATCACTTCTGCTGGCTTAATCGGCGTTGCTTTTTTAGTGTTACTCTATGCTTTTATCAATTACTGGGGTATTCGAGTATTAACACGCATTAATAATACCATTACCATTATTAAATTTTCAGTCCCCATATTAACAGGCATTATTTTAATTTCAAATGCTTTTCATATTGAAAATTTTTCACAATTTAACGGATTTTTTTCTTATGGCGTTTCCAATATGTTTTCCGCCGTTGTTCAAGCAGGCATTTTTTATTCATTTTATGGATTTAGCGCGTTGGCTACTTTTAGCACAGAACTTAAAAATCCAAAAAAAAATATTCCTTTAGCCTTGGTGAGTTCAATTTTTTTATGTTTAATTATTTATTTAGTGTTACAAGTGGCTTTTATTGGCAGTATTCCAACTGAACTCATTAAAACAGGTTGGCATACACTGCAATTTAACTCACCCTTCACACAATTATTAATACTCATTCATTTAAATGTTTTTAGTTTAATATTATATGCTGATGCAGCAATCAGCCCATCTGGGACAGCCTTAGTATATTCAGGTAGTTCTGCCAGAATTTTAACCGGCATGTGCGAAGATAAACAGATGCCTTCTTTTTTAGGCAAGAAAAAGAACGATTTTCATTTTTCACATCGTGCTTTGATTATGTGTACTATTATTAGCTTACTCATCGTTTTATTTTTTAAAACTTGGCAATCGATTGTCGTTATGATTACAGCAGTACAACTCATTACGTGTATTGCCATTCCAGTTGCCTTTACTAAATTACGTCTAACGCAACCCGATAAAAAGCGCCCTTTTAAATTATGGTTAGGGCCTTGGATTAGTCTCATTATTTACTGCTTTGTCACGTACTTAGTTATTTCAACAGGTTATGATGCTTTATTAAAGAGCTTTATTATTAATTGGTTTTTCTTTTTCATTTATATGCTGACGTCTTATCAAGGGAATATTCAACAGATGCTACGCGCTCTTTTATCGACTTGGTCTCTCATAGTCTACATGCTGCTGACATTAGGATTAGCTTATTTATATGAGCACAATACCTTATCAGCATACTTATATTGGAGTTTATTTGTCATCTGTTCTATTAGCTTATTTTACAGTATGGTGCATCAAAAAAATTATAATGCATCTGCCGAAATAAAAGAGTCACACTAAAACAGAAAATAGCCTTCTCTAATCTAAGCCTAACTCATGCCATATTGTGTCAATACGTTGTTTGACATCTACTGACATAGCAATCGTTTTACCCCACGTCCTCTGTGTTTCGCCTGACCATTTATTGGTTGCATCTAACCCAATTTTAGAACCCAAACCAGACACGGGTGATGAAAAATCCAAATAATCAATCGGGCTTGATTCAATAAATTGAATATCTTTCTTGGGATCCAGACGCGTTGTTATGGCCCAAATCACATCTTTCCAGCATCGAATATCAATATCATCGTCAACAACCACTACCCACTTTGTATACATAAATTGCTTTAAAAAAGACCAAATGCCTAACATAATACGGCGTGCATGACCTGGATATTGTTTTCGAATAGAAACAACCGCCATACGATAAGAGCAACCTTCTGGTGGTAAATAAAAATCAATAATTTCTGGAAACTGTTTCATTAAAAAAGGCACTAACACTTCATTTAATGCAGCTCCTAGTATCGCCGGTTCATCAGGCGGTTTTCCAGTATAAGTAGAATGATAAATCGGTTGACGGCGATGCGTCATGCAGTGGGCTGTAAAAACAGGAAAATGCTCAACTTCATTGTAATACCCTGTATGATCGCCAAATGGGCCTTCTGGAGCTAATAAGTCGGGCTCTAAGACACCTTCTAATACAATTTCAGCTTCTGCTGGCACGGCTAAATCATTTGTGAGACAAGTCGTTAATACAGTTCGACTATTTCTTAATAATCCTGCAAAAGCATACTCCGATAAACCATCAGGAATAGGCGTCACTGCTGCTAATAATGTGGCAGGATCAGCGCCTAAAACAATTGACACAGGAAAAGATTGTCCAGGATGTTTTTTTTTCCAATCGGCAAAATCTAAAGCACCGCCTCGATGAGGCAACCAACGCATAATTAATTGACGCTTACCTAATAATTGTTGTCGATAAATACCAATATTATATCGTTTCTTATGAGGTCCTTTTGTAATAACAAGAGGCCAAGTAATTAAAGGAGCGACATCATCTGGCCAACAAGTTTGAATCGGTAGTCGTGTGAGATCAATATCATGATCAAAATACACAACTTCTTGGCAAGGTGCTTTTTTCACCCATTTTGAAGACATTGATAATGCTTTTTTATATAAAGGCAGCTTACTTAAAACATCTCTAAAACCTTCAGGTGGCTCAGGCTCTTTTAAAGCAGCTAAACATTGGCCAACTTCACGCAATCCTGATAAATTATTTTGCCCCATACCTAAAGCAACACGCTTAACCGTACCGAATAAATTCGCTAAAACAGGGATATCAAATGATGTCGGGTTTTCAAATAATAAAGCAGGGCCTGCTTGTTTTAAAGTTCGATCACAAATTTCAGTCATTTCTAAATATGGAGAAACAGGATATGTTATGCGCTTTAATTCACCACAGGCTTCTAATTGCGCAATAAATGATCTTAGGTTTTTCATCATGATCAACAACTCATTGATAACATATCAAGATCTCTATTGAGCTTACTACTTATTTACGTCTCATGGATTGAAAAAATTCAGCATTTGTTTTTGTTTGACGAAGACGATCTAATAAAAATTCAATAGCGCCTATTTCATCCATAGGATGCAATAATTTTCTTAAAATCCAAATTTTTTGCATTTCTTCTTCAGACACTAGCAATTCATCTCGACGAGTACCTGATTTATTAATATTAATCGCAGGAAATACGCGTTTTTCTGAAATACGTCGATCTAAATGAACTTCCATATTCCCTGTCCCTTTAAATTCCTCATAAATGACCTCATCCATTTTAGATCCAGTTTCAACTAAAGTCGTAGCAAGAATCGTAAGACTTCCGCCTTCTTCTATGTTCCGTGCTGCACCAAAAAATCGCTTAGGGCGTTCTAATGCATGTGCATCGACACCACCCGTCAACACTTTTCCTGAAGAGGGTAATACGGTATTATACGCTCGAGCTAATCGTGTAATCGAGTCCAGTAAAACAACCACATCTTTTTTATGCTCAACTAATCTTTTTGCTTTCTCAATCACCATTTCAGCGACTTGGACATGCCTAACAGGTGGTTCATCAAAGGTAGAAGCAATGACTTCACCTCGAACAGAACGAGACATTTCTGTGACTTCTTCAGGACGTTCATCAATTGATAAAACAATGACACTTACTTCTGGA
Organism: Endozoicomonadaceae bacterium; assembly: GCA_015163815.1. Classification (GTDB taxonomy): domain Bacteria; phylum Pseudomonadota; class Gammaproteobacteria; order Pseudomonadales; family Endozoicomonadaceae; genus JAAOIJ01. Next base: position 5,902 of record JAAOIJ010000014.1, on the reverse strand, counting down.
TTATTACGCGTAATATTAGCAGCAATATTTTGCAACATTAAAGTTTTACCAGCTTTAGGAGGCGCTACAATTAAACCGCGCTGGCCTTTTCCAAAGGGTGCACATAAATCCATGACACGCCCTGTTAAATCTTCTGTTGATCCATTTCCCATTTCCATAATTAATCGATCTTGTGGAAAAAGAGGGGTCAAGTTTTCAAATAATATTTTGTTTCTAGCATCTTCTGGTTGATCAAAATTAATGTCACTCACCTTGAGTAAAGCAAAATATCTTTCTCCATCTTTTGGTGGTCTAATTTTTCCAGAAATAGAATCACCTGTTCTTAAATTAAAACGCCGAATTTGGCTAGGGGACACATAAATATCATCAGGTCCTGCTAAATAAGAACTATCCGATGAACGTAAAAATCCAAAACCGTCTTGTAGTATCTCCAAAACGCCATCGCCGTAGATATCTTCTCCGCTTCGAGCGTGTCGTTTTAAAATTGAAAAAATGACGTCCTGTTTTCTAGAACGCGCCAAATTTTCTAGTCCAACGCTCTCAGCAATGGACAACAGCTCTGGGACTGTTTTTTTCTTTAGCTCTGTCAGATGCATGGTAGGTAATTTAGTATACTCAATTAATTAAAATAATCACTCGATTGAATGTGCGCAAAGTCAGGTAGAACACCTTAAAAAACGAGTGAATGAAAAAGTTCACATATAAATTCTAAATTTTATCAATTAAAATAAAATAAATTTAAGGTAAACTCAATAGAAAAAATCAATAAATATTTAATAGAACGGTCCGCAATCAAAAAAACTGGGTCAAAATAAATAATAGTAAAGTTAAGGACAATGAATTAACAGATCTTTTATTTCTCAAATCTCTTCAAATATAAAAAAATACTATCTGATTTGAAGAAAAATAGCAGCAATCCTGTTACTGCCTAATTGTACCAAACAAATTTAATCTTGTCTACTACTTACCCAGGAATAATATGCTTGCAAAAAATATATTATAAGCACTTGTTTAATAAAAATTAATAAAAAATAACAGCTGACTTATAAATAACTATCTACAAAAGTAATTAAATCTGATTTGCTCAACAATCCCATTTTACTACTTTCAGATTCACCATTTTTAAATAGAATTAAAGTAGGAATACCTCGTACTTTAAATTTAGCAGCGATTTCCGGGCTATTATCAATATTTAATTTATAAATTGATAGTTTGTCGCCAAAATGATCAGAAACTTGCTCTAATATGGGGGCAATTGCTTTACAAGGGCCGCACCAATCTGCCCAAAAATCGATTAAAACTAATCCATTTGAATTTAATACTTTATCTTCAAATGTTTCATCAGTGACTTCAGTCAATGTTGTCATAAAATGAATATGCTCCTATATTTTTATCCTATCAATAACAGGATGCTTCGCTATTTCTGCCATTCTAAAATCGGCCAGTTTTTCCGTACAGCTAATTGCTTTAATGATTCTGACGGATTGACTGTTACCGGATGATCTACGTAATTTAATAAAGGCAGGTCATTCAAAGAATCAGAATAAAACCAAGTTTCAGCAATGTGCTGATCTTGCTGAGAAGCCCATTGCTTAAAGCGAACAACTTTGCCTTTCTGAAAACTGGGAACGCCTATCATATTACCTGTATATCGATTGTGCATAATTTCTGCTAAACAAGCAATGTAAATTTTCACTTGAAATAACTTTGCAATATGAGAAACGATATGCTCTCCTGATGCTGAAATTAAAATAACATCATGATTTAACAAAAGATGTTCTTTAATTTTTTCAACCCCTTCGGGGTAAATTCTATTTTTTAGTTCACTTTGAACAAAATTTTGCACTAATACAGCAGATTCTTCCACTGTTCTATTTTTCAAACCTTGTAAAGAATGTCGCATTGCATCTTGAATATTTAATTGACCAGCATGGTACTGATCTATGAGTTGATGCGCTTCTAATTGATAATTAGGATTATCTGTCAGATTATGCTTTGCAGAAAAAATCTCCCATAAAAGCGTTGAGTCTCCTTGTATTAAAGTGTCGTCAATATCAAATAATGCAACGTTTATCATCATTCAACTCAAGTCTATTTTTTACCGGGAAAGATAGCGTTCGATTACACATTTTTGCAATGCTATCTTTCATTGTGCTAGTGGATACAATGAACTGTAAATTCAGTTTTTTTGGCTATAAAATACATCAAGTAATCGGAATATAATCAGCTAAAAAAGTGTTGCCTTATTGTTGTCAACTTCATACAAATTCGAATCGACATCTCGTTTTCAATTAACAAGCATTACCCTCCGATCATAACAGTTTTACGCCAAGTTAGCTATAGCTATTTTACGCATGAAAAGCAAAGCAATCCATTCATGAATATCTCACCCAACATATTGAATATTCTCTTTCAGGTCAATCAATCTCATCATCCTACAAACTGCTAGCTATTACATTATTCTTTTAATATTCATTGATATTGAATATTAAATTAAATCATTTAATGTCAGTTTTTTATTATAAAAAATGAGATGTCTTTATTTAAAATTACTCACGATCTTGAAAAGAAAAGAATAGTATTCAACATAGACTGAGACCTTTGCAATAAGACAACATTATTCATGTAAAAAAATAATATAAAGACCATGATTTTTTATAATGCTTAATTTTTACCTGAGTCTTATATCATGAATGCTTCACAAGTAGCGATTAAAAAAAGATTAAAACCGTTGTTCAAGAAGATATTCCGCGCTATACTACTAACCATTATTGACTGGGATGCTGTTTCACATTTATGTGTATCATGAAACACAAAAAAACGTCAACATACATAAGGTAAAGGAGGTTATTGTCTTTTAAAACGATTTAAAGCTATTTTACTAGGTCAATGGTATAACTTAAGTAATCCAGAATTAGAGTCGGAATCTTTTGTTAAGAGCAGATTTTATGCTGTTTTGTGATTTCGATTATCATGATATCCCAGATCATAGCGCATTATCTCTCGTAAGGAATTGGTTAAATTCAATTCACGTTATGCCTAAATTAATTAATCAACAATTAAAAAATCAGAATTTAAAGATAATCAATTCATCATCAGCTATATTAGATGCTACTAAAAAGTATTTTACTACATTTTAACTTCACTTTTCGAGAAAATATATGAAAAAAATAAGGTTCTTTTATTATATCTGTGTTTTTATGCTACATTATACAAATCCAAGCTTCTGTAATGATAAGAAGCCTCAACAGCTTTCTTTTGAACAAGAAGTAATAACAAACAGCACAACACTACTAGGCATTCAAATAGCATTATCCCTTCCTGATATCACAACGTTTCTGCTTGCGCCTATGTCAACTGCTGTAACAGCTTCAGGCATCGCTATACCCTTTGCACTTGCAATACTGACAGCTGCCGCTGGCGTGACGACAAAACGTGGGTTTGATATGGCTGCTACTTATGCTTTCGACCCTCAATTTGAAAAAAAACATCCAGTGCTTCATTCATTATATTCTTATATTCCGAGCATTTTAATAGGAACAAGCCTTGGTATTGCTGTTTATTCTATTGATGCTATAACCGCATTAGGCGCTACTGTAGGAGGCATAATAGGTGCCAATATGAGTCATTATTCTACAAATAAAGCAATAGATCTGACTGAAAATTTCACAGGCTCTAAAATTCACCCAAATATAAAGCAAGCATTCACGATTGTCACGGATACAAGTGCTGCCGTACTAGGCAGTATGATTGGAGCTAAAGTCAAGCCAATCGCCAATGCTATACATCAATCTGTTATAAATTTCAACATACTACCGGTTGTTAATCCTTTACCTATAACTGAGGTTAATAGTTTACCTATAACTGAGGTTAATAGTTTACCTATAACTGAGGTTAATAGTTTACCTATAACTGAGACTGAAGCATTATCATCTGTACCTTGGTGTAGTCACGGAAATGGAGGTGTACTATCTATAGAGACTCCCTTCAGATTTGACCAATACGATTATGAATTCTATGTTAGGAGCACTATTGTATATACAGGTGAATCTCACAATACTTCACTGACAATAAGAGGCTGTGACATTCCTCTTGTTGACATACCAGCTATCCATCATTGTCGTGATGCTGACCTTTCGGGTAATATTAATCATGTTTTTCAGCTGATACGCGGTAATATAACTGCTCTGAGATCTGATATAAGCAAACTAGAACAAGGGAATCATTGTTCTTGCGGATATCCTCCTTTTCTTGCGGATCCAAAAAGGAATTCCTTTAAGCCAAGCGATTTATTATCAGCTCTTCAAATACCTACTGGCAGACAGAATGCCAGCTCAATGCAAAAAGATTTACGCAATAACTTTGTACGCTTTCAAGATCCAGATAAAACGCAGCTTGTATTTTCTTCTCAAGAAGAATTTGCTTTAGAAACTATCTTACAGTGCAAACAAAATATATCTACATTCCCAATCTCTTCTTGTACTTATAACTTTCATGATGTTAGCGCTTATGATTTTCCTCAAGGGGAATATTACCAGGAGTCTAACCCAAAAAACTTCCAACGTTTAGCAAGAGATACTTGTTGCAAAGCAAGTTACTCCACTCAAAAAGAACAAACTTGCTGTCAACAAGCCTCTAGAAATGCAGTCAGCATGGATGATACGCCTTTAGATATTGAGACTATGGATAACATTTTAATTCAGAATGGCGCAACGTATATACCTATCAATAATTCAAATCCTCACATTTATGGCTGCCCTGATAATATTAATATCCAAAATTTCACAGAGGTATTTGATTTTAATTGCGGCTATGTCTCAGTTAAACAAGATGCCTCACTTCAAGATTTAAACGATAATTTCAGTGCACTCAATTGTTCTAATCCTCATGATTTAATCAAAACAGCAGCGACAGTTAGCGCAACAGGACTGGGAGTGATTGGCTTCTGCGCAATATCAGGCTCTGCATGTCTATGTTATCATTGTAAAAAAAGGAAGCATGCAGAACATGAAAAACGTATAGAAACAAATACTGTAATTTAACAATATAACTTTAAAAAAACCAATCATATCAGTGTCATTTTTCCCAGTGATTCATTATTTTTAATCGAAAAACTGGGAAACTATAAAATAAAAGAAATACGCACAGAGCAATAAGAGAGACTGTCACGAATTTTGTGTAATCTTGATTTGTGTTAACAACGACCCTCAAATTCAATTTCAAATCGATTCAATGCAGCACTCCAATTTCTTATAGGCATACTCCATTTTTTAGAAGCCTGTTGTACTGCTAAAAAAAATACTTTGAATGCTGAACTTTCACAAGGAAATATCCTTCTATTTCGAATGGCTTTTCGAATGACCATATTGAGCGATTCTATCGCATTAGTAGTATAAATGACCTTTCTGATATCCTGAGGATATTTAAATAATGTACTTAAATTATGCCAGTTTTGATTCCATCATTTTGATATGGAAGGATATTTATTATCCCATTTAGATGAAAAATGAGATAATGCTTCTTCTGCTTGTCCTAATGTAGCCGCTGTGTAAATAGCCTTTAAATCTTCTGCAACTGCTTTCTTGTCTTTATGAGGCACATATTTAAAAGAATGCCTCACTTGATGAACAATACATAATTGTATTTATGCTTGAATAGCCTCTGGGAAGCCTTTTAAACCATCTATACAAGCTATTAAAATATCTTTTAAACCACAATTTTGCATTTCAGTCATGACATTTAACCAACATTTCGCACCTTCGTTTTCTGATACCCACATACCTAATAGCTCTTTCTTTCCTTTCATATTAACCCCTAAAGCCAGGTAAATAGATTGATTAATAATTTGATTATATTTTTTAATTTTAACAACAATACAGTCAAAATAAACAATCGCATAAGT
>JAAOIJ010000013.1 GCA_015163815.1 Endozoicomonadaceae bacterium | reverse complement strand
CAAAAAAAATAAAATTATATCAATATAATCAATAAAAAATCATTTATTTGCATTCCATATACCGACATGTTTAAATAGATAACATTCGAATTTTGAACAGGGAGCTGCGCGTATCTTTTTTTTCGCATTCTTTAAAGGATACTCAGCTGAATTTTTCATTCGATCGATATGATGCACGATATAAAAAACATTCGATACATCGTCATGTTACAACATATCTTATTTTTTAGGATAATCCTAGTATGTTAACATCAAATCAACAATCTTTTATAAAAATTACCTTTATGATTTTTGCATTCTTTTTTGGCGCAGGTAATATTATTTTTCCACCGTTAGCTGGTTATGTTGCCGGTGACGTCTTCCTTTCTTCTTATACAGGTTATATCTTAATCGACGTAGGCTTTTCTTTATTAGCCATTATTACTATTGCATACTTAGGTCGAGCACAACAGCTAACAACAGACTTCCCAAAACATATCAGCATTATATTTTGGCTCATACTTTATTTAATTATTGGGCCTATTTTTGCTATTCCACGCGTAACATTAGTGGCTTATAATATGAGCATAGCACAATTTGTAGAGGCCGACAGTTTACTTAATTTATTCATATTTACAACCTTTTTCTTTTCATTAGCCTTATTCTCTATGTTTAGACCAGCACGTTTAGTCAATATTATTGGAGGATGGCTAACACCAATATTACTCATTTTCTTACTAGTACTATATTCAATTTTAATTTTATCAGATGCACCACTTATCATGCATCATACTATAGAATCCAGCAAAGCTTTTTCATACGGATTAATTCAAGGTTACCTAACCATGGATGCTATTGCTGCACTTGCTTTTGGCATCCTGATTCATCACGCTGTAAAAAATCATTATTCACACAATCCAACTCAAATACGAAAAACGATGATTCAAACCTCTATCTTAGCTGGTATTTTATTAGCAGCTGTTTATTTAGGTTTATTCTATTTAGGAGCAACCTTTGGTGACGCCACTCATCATACTTATGAGAATGGAGTGGCAATTTTGACACAGTTTGTCAAACTCAATTTAGGTTTTTATGGGCAAATCATACTTGCAATTATTATTTTTTTAGCCTGTTTAACAACAGCAATTGGCTTATTATCTGCTTGTTCAGAGTATTTTAATTTTTTAAATAAACGCATCAGCTATGAAAAATGGGCTATCATTTTATCTGTCATCTCTCTTGCTTTAACCAATTTAGGCTTAAATCGTATAGTTGCTTTATCATTACCTTGCGTCATCACGCTGTACCCAATCGTGATTGTATTAATCGTCATTAATGCGCTTCGAATTAAAATCAAAATCCCCAAAATAATTGCTATTCAAACGATATCTATCACATTTTTCATGAGTTTATTGGATAGTGCTGTCTTTATTTATCCTGCTATTGAAACACATCCATTGATTCAAAATATTCCTTTAATAGAAGATAAATTATCTTGGTTAATCCCAGCTACACTCTTTTTTATAGTACGAATGAAAATATATTATTTTAAAAACATGATAACAGGTCGCTTTCAGCATAAATGACAAACAATATCATGAGTCTATTTTTTTATGCTAGCCGTTTTGTTAATTTCATCAATGATCATTTGAGACTTTTGTGATGCCTTCACAAAAAAAACCAATCATTACATTTCCTTGCAAGCAATACCCTATTCGAATTTTAGGGACATTACAGACTGCGCAACAGCAAAACACGATTATAGCGATTATCAAAAAATATGATCCTGATAATACAGGCGCATTAGCTACTAAGCAAAGTCGAAAAGGCACTTTTCAATCTATGCTTTTTTCCATTTATGCCACCAGTGAAATACAACTTAAAAAACTACATCATGATTTGAAAGCCACAGGGCTTGTTAAAATTGTATTATGACAACATTAACACTTTTATCCACATCAAAAAAAACAGAATCTATTTATTTTCAAAACGAATCACATCCTATTCATGTGTATTCTTTTGAAACAGAACAGCCTTACTTAAAAATTTGGCATGCAATGCAAGAATATACGCAACATCGAACGCAATTTAGTACAGATCAAGTTTGGATCTTGCAACATGAACCTGTGTTTACACAAGGACGAACAGGCAAAGCAGAGCATTTACTAAATCCAGGTCATATCCCAGTAATCCATACTGATCGAGGTGGACAAGTAACGTATCATGGACCAGGTCAATTAATTGCGTACTTCTTATTTGACTTGTCTCGTCGAAACTGGAGTATCCGTCATTTAATTCATTATATGGAAAACTCGATTATTTCGGTACTAAACCAGTATGATATTACAGCTTATGCAAAACCTGAAGCACCCGGTGTATATATACAAAAAAATCAAAAAATTGCATCATTAGGATTAAGAGTAAAACGACAATGCTCGTTTCATGGCTTATCTATTAATGTAGATTTAAATTTAGAACCATTCAAACGCATTAATCCTTGCGGGTTCAGCACAATAGAAATGGTTCAATTAAGTACTTATGTTCCTCATGTTGATATAATGCAAATTAAAAAACAATTAGAACTAACTTTGATGCAAAATTTCTCTTTATTACTAGGAATACCGTTATGAGCGACGCCCCCATTAAACCTGTTAAAAAAAACAGAATACAACAAGGCATCAAATTACGCGGAAAAGATAAAATGGACCGCATTCCAATTAAAATTATTCCACTTGAATCTAAAAATATTCTACCGAAACCGCCATGGTTAAAAGTACGATTATCTTATTCAGCAGAAGTAGATCGCATTAAATCATTACTTAGAAAAAATAATTTACATTCAGTCTGCGAAGAAGCATCGTGCCCTAATTTACATGAATGTTTCAGCCAAGGCACAGCAACTTTTATGATTTTAGGTGACATTTGCACCCGAAGATGCGCATTTTGTGATGTTGCTCATGGTCGACCTAATATAGTAGATGAAAAAGAACCTTATCATTTAGCTCAAGCAATTTCAGAATTGAAATTAAAATATGTTGTCATTACTTCTGTCGATCGTGATGATTTACGTGATGGTGGAGCACAACATTTTGCTAACTGTATTCGTGAATTAAGACTCGTTGCTCCAGAATTAAAAATTGAAATTTTAACACCTGATTTTAGAGGTCGAATTGAACCAGCCTTAGATATTTTAACAAAAACACAACCTGATATTTTTAACCATAATATGGAAACAGTCTCTTCATTATATCCTTCAATTAGACCTGGATCTGATTACCAACATTCTCTCACTTTATTAAAAAAATATAAATTAAACAACCCAAATGTCACTACTAAATCTGGTGTCATGCTAGGATTAGGGGAAACGATAGAAGATATTATAGCCATGATGCATGATATGCATGCTGCACATATTGATATGATTACGTTAGGACAATATCTACAACCTTCTCGTTATCATGCCCCGGTCAAACGCTTTGTTCCTCCCAATGAATTTGTATTATTGGCAAAAGAAGCTAAAAGTATTGGATTTTCAAATGTAGCTAGTGGCCCACTTGTTCGATCTTCATATCATGCAGATTTACAAGCTCAAGGTGATTTTATCTCACATGCTACAAATTAAATAATAAAAAAACAGTAATACATAAACAATATGTTACTGTTTTCAAGTTCATCCTAAAAAAGTGATGCAAAACAGATTCTCGTATAGTATCATTTCCCTAAATATCCAGTATGTTGATGATAACCTTTGGAAATAATGAAAGCAATCAGTATTCACATTCAACAAAAAGATATTGCTTGACACACTTAATGGATGTTTCTGATGCATATCATTTACTCATCATACTTGCTCAGGGCTCGCCTTCAATCTGAAAATAATAATATATCACTTATTCTGCTGAAACAAGCTAGAACATATTTTCGTTTTGCATGAATCTAAATAATAGAATATGCAATATCAATTATGGCTTGCAAGTCCATAGCTAGTCGACTCTGAATAAATCAATTTTTTTTAAATTTTGTAAAAAATATAAAAAAATTGATTTTGTTTTTGTGAAAAAATAATTTAAACGACTGAATGATAGATATTGAGGTGAAAAAATTCAGGCACGACAAAAGCCATGCTATCCAAGCAAGCAATAATCGTAAATTATGCCCAACTCCGCATAAAATAGCATTTATTTCATCTCCAATCTTACCTTTCAACATATTTCTTCGTAGTTTTCCTTCTGATTTCATATGCCCAATGTGTGGTTCAAT
>JAAOIJ010000143.1 GCA_015163815.1 Endozoicomonadaceae bacterium | reverse complement strand
CAGAAGTAGCTAGTTTAACCTTCGGGAGGACGGTTACCACGGTGTGATTCATGACTGGGGTGAAGTCGTAACAAGGTAGCCGTAGGGGAACCTGCGGCTGGATCACCTCCTTAAACTAAGAACGTATCATGCAGGTGTCCACACGAATTATTTGATTATTTTTAAAGATTTTTTTAAAAAATCTATTGTTAAACACATATTGAATATCTTCTTATTCAATAGTAAATCATAAAAAATTCATTATTTTAAAATAATGAATTTTTTATGCTATTACAATATCCCAAGATGCTTTACTTGATTGACTCATGAATTTTTCATTGATGGCAAGATTTGGAATCATAACAATCTCTTGATCATAGATTAAAATTGGAATGGTATCTCGAATCCAATAAGGTATTTTAAATTCGTAAAACCATTTTTTTAAAGATTTTTTTCCTTGTCGATTATGTATTGAAAAAGTAGGCAACTTATTCACATGCATGCGAGATGTTACCGTTAAATAAGTATTATCTATCGATAAACCTTGTTTTAGTTTTGATCTGTTTTTTGTAATAAAAAGATGTCTATTTTGTGAAATGGGTACGATATGCTGATCTTGTAAATAAAATGATAGTTGTGAAATTTTTTGATCGTATTGGCTTATTTTGTCAAGTACTAACCATTTTTCATATCGTCGTAAATAGGCGCCATGACAAATAATATAAGGTTGTTTGTCGGAAGAAGTATGCAGTATTGTATCAATTAATGCTGCTGCATTTTTAATGTTTAATATATTATATTGCTTTTCACGCAGCCAATATAGCAGACAATTTATTTTTCGGGCTGAACTAAAATGTATTAAATTCGGCCAATATAATGCTTCTACAGATCCTAAAAAAGGAATTTTAATGGTTTGTGCTATAGTTTTTAAATCTTGATGAGCCGTTTCATTTAAAACAATTTGAGCCCATTGTGCATGCTGTGCAACTTGTGTTAAAGACTTAGAAATTTGAGGCCATCTTTTTTGTAATTGGGGTAAAATTTGATGCCGAATGATATTGCGATCATGTTTTAAAGAATCATTAGATGGATCTTCTACCCAGTTAAGTTGATGCTGATGAGCATAAGTTAGAATTGTTTTTTTAGAAAAAGATAACAAAGGTCTAAATAATAATCCTTTTCCAATTTTCCGGATTTTAGGTATTCCTTGTAACCCATAAACATCAGAACCACGTGCTGCTCGAAATAATACGGTTTCAGCTTGATCATTTTGATGATGCCCCATTAATAAGCAGTCTTTTTCTTGCAGTTTTTCTGTCAATAATTGATAGCGAGCTTCTCTTGCTTTTGCTTCGATATTGCCGCCTTTTGTCTGTATATTAGCTTGTTGAATATGACATGAAAGGTCTAATGATGTGCAATAAGTTTTACAAAAATCTGCCCATTGATCAGCTTCCGAGTTTAAGCCATGATGAATATGTATTATTTGTAATTGACGAATGAGACTCGAATGCTTGGCTTGCATTGCCATGTGTAATAAAACCATCGAATCCATGCCGCCGCTGAAAGCAATCCAAATGCAAGGTGCTTCTCGTATAATAGGTATATCGAATAATTCAAGTGTGAGCATTGTTTCTATTTTTTTAGTCGATGATTAAGGGACACCAAATATTTGTAATCTACTATAACGCTGCTCTACTAATTCAGTGTCAGATAATGTCGATAACTTCTGCAGTTCATGTGTTAAGGCTTGTTTTAATTGTAATGCCATTTCCACTGTATTTCTATGTGCTCCGCCTAATGGTTCTGTTATTAATCTGTCAATCAAACCTAATTCTAGTAAGCGATCAGCATGTAACCCCATGGCTGCAGCTGCTTCAGCCGACTTATCAGCTGTTTTCCATAAAATGGAAGCACAACCTTCTGGTGAAATAACAGAATACGTTGAATACTGTAAGGCTAATAAAGTATTGCAGACACCAATGGCTAACGCGCCACCTGAACCGCCTTCACCAATCACAGTTGAAATAATAGGCGTTTTCAATCTTGACATTAGTGCTAAATTACTTGCAATGGCTTCGCTTTGCCCTCTTTTTTCAGCATCAACACCTGGGTAAGCGCCTGGTGTATCAATAAAGGTAAAAATGGGTAAGCGAAAACGTTCTGCAAAGGACATAATGCGCGCAGCTTTTCTGTAGCCTTCTGGGCGCGGCATACCAAAGTTACGTTGTATTTTTTCTTTTACTTCTCGACCTTTTTGATGTCCTAATACGACAACAGGTTTTCCATCCAGTTCTGTTATACCTGCAATAATGGCTAAATCATCAGCAAATTGCCGGTCTCCATGTAACTCATCAAATTCACCAAAAATTAATTTAATATAGTCAAGCGTGTGAGGTCGTTTTGGATGACGGGCTAATTGCGATATTTGCCATGGCGTTAAAGATTTAAAAATAGACTGAATTAATTTAGCACATTTGTTTTCTAAATTGATGACTTCATCTGCAAGATTCACACCCCGATTACTTCCAACTAATCGTAATTCTTCTATTTTAGCTTCCAGCTCAGCAATGGGTTGTTCAAATGTTAAATAATTTGGATTCATAGCGATCACTCCAAGCATGAAAAGAGATTACTTTTAAATTCATAAAGCGCATCTAATATTGCATTTAAAAAAATAATGAACCTAGCATCTTATCTTGTGCAAAAGAATCCGTAAAGATATAAATGAATATCATTTTTTATAAAATAGCACACTCTCAAGTAAATGAATTCAAGATGTTGTTTTTTATATATATTGAATCATGATTTGTCTGATATTTCTTTCATTGAAAAGGATTGATTCAATAGCCTATCTTGTTATATTGCCGTTAAGCTGATCAAGTATGATGAGTGAATGCTTAGTTGAACATATAGCCATACTTTGCTGAAAACAATGTGTGCTGCATCACACACTATTTAAACATTAAAATTATAGCGCGTCGTTCGAAAAAAATTGATATAATACTGAAAAATGTATTGCATTACGGTGAGGTGTCCGAGCGGTTTAAGGAGCACGCCTGGAAAGCGTGTATACGTTAATCGCGTATCGAGGGTTCGAATCCCTCTCTCACCGCCAATTTTAAACACCAATACCTTGACTGCCTTGCTTATCTTCTACACAATAGAAAACATTGCTTATCGTGTCTTTTTTAAAGCATGACAACCATTTCATATCAAATAAAATAATTGTCATGCGATTCTTTGTCTTCCTAATTGATTGATAATATACACTCTATTTAAACTTTTAATATAGCAATGAGCCCTAAAAATTCATCGTTATGCGCTATTCTGAAACATTGCAGCAAGAAGTGTTTGCCTCTATAGCATGATATGCTTCACTTTCTAGCGTGTATTTTGATCTATTGTTATTTGGTTCAGGCGTCAACGAAACAGCAGCTGTTTCCCAGTCTGAATATTTTCTAGGAAAAAACTGTCTGATGAGCTGAATATCAGGCTTTAGAATAATATTTTCAGATAATGTCAAAAGGTCTACATTATGGAAGTGGCTTGCTATAGATAATAAATGAGAACCTAAACTGTTAGTAATCGGAGTGAAAAATCTAGCTAATGTTGTTAATGCTGATAAATGATCATTTTTTAATGTAAAGAAATTGAAAAGTAATGCTTTTATTTTATCTGTTTGAGTATCTAGATGATCTAAATCGTCTAATTTGATAGTAAGCTGATTATTTAATGCGATGATGAGTTTTGGCATATGAAATAAAAAAGTGCTCCCTTCATCATGATCAAAAATATACTCTGATAATGCAGTTGTAAAATATTGAATATGAACAGTATTGTTATTATAAGGTAAAGTAGACAAAAGTGTATGACTGATATGCGCATCAGATCCTATTAGCGCCATAAATTGATTTGCTGTTGTTATATTTTGTTTTAAAAGATGTGCAATGGGTTCATCATTTATATTTAGAGTACAAGGTTCGCTTGTCAAACCTATTTCAACAGCTAGCTTGTTAGCTAATATATTTAATTCTTGAGATAGTTCAGGCGAATTGTCTTTGTTTTTTTCCATTTTTGCCAGTGCTGAAATCAGCAATAATATGACATGATCTGTATTATAGTGAACATAAGCAAGTGGTGCTAATACTTCATGTAGTTTCAAGTCTTGAATCTGCATACCTGAAAAGCTTATTCTCTTATTTAGCTGATAGCGGAAAGTTATAAAACCTATGGACATATTAATATGCTTTAGTTGCTCATATAATGTATCGAATAATCGATTGAATTGGTTATTATCTATTGTTTTGAATTCGCTAAAAAGTTTCTGTAAAGCTTCTATTGCCCATAAATCTAAAAGGCCGGATTCGTATTGGTTTGTTTGTTTTTTAGTGGTTATTTGTTGATCGTTTTTTATCTTTCCTGATAATATCTTGTTTTTCAATTGAGTTCTGAAATTTTGATGTGATTTTGCTTTTTTTGAAAGAATAACAACGTTTTGTAATTCGGCATTGTTAATCGTAAATAATGAATATTTTACTTTTAATTTTAATTGTTTTTTGTTCTGCTTATTTGTAATGCAGCGTACCAATTGTTTATATTGATTATAAAATATTGATTTTTCATTTAATGATATCAGTCTGCTAGTTAAAAATTGATGCATTTTGCATATGAAAACATTATAAAACGATTCAGTATTATGATAGTTGCTATTGAAGGATGTTGTTTGTAAAAAAATATCAAAAAAATAGATTCCTTTCGAAAGTAATAAATTATTTTTAATTTCATCAGAATCATATGAAAATAGCATATCTAATACAGATAGTAGCTCTTCTTCTACTGTATTTAATGATTCGGATTGTTCATCATGTTGATAAAGATGCTGGGCCATTTCTTTAAATCTTTTAAAAGATTCATCTCTCAGTATAAAATTAGTTTTTTTTAGTTTAATTGAATCCGGTTTGACTGACATCAAGCGTGTTCTGGTCTTTTCTATTTTTGATGTAACAGCCTTGATTTGATGCTCAATATCTTGTGTTGTAATAGGTGTAGATTGAATAGCAGAAATATCTTGTAACGCATCCCAAAGTGAGCTTATAAGCGTTGATTCACTGGTTTTTTTTGTTGCATTTTTAGCAGTTTCAAGTATTGTTAAAAAACAGGTGTCATTTAATATATTGGCTAAACAGTCATATCGAACCAATGATGTCCACTCTTGACTATATTGATCTTTGTAGTTTGATAAAAGTTTCATAAGATAGGCGCGGATCACGTATTTTTCATTAGACATTCCGGTATGATGGGCTAATTCAAGAGTAGAAAAGTGTAATACACAGTCACTGTCTTTTTTATCTTGTTTGCTATATATCATGTGAATATTTTTAGTGATTGTTAGTAACTCATGATTCAATGTTAATAACTTTTCATTTGTTTGTAAGATTATCTGTAGTTCTTGCATGATTACAGGTAAATCATAAGTTTGAAATAGCGTCTTAGTTTGGGTGTCAGTAATGTTAATGGCTTGCAAAGGCAGCATGTAGCTAGCCTTTATGATGCAGATAATATATAATATTTTGTGAATCATGCGTCTTTTTATCATAGAATGATGACCTTTTTTTATATTTTAAATGATTGATTTTTATATGTAATATGTAATTAATAATGCGTTATATATCTTTATATATGATAGCTTTTTTT
>JAAOIJ010000142.1 GCA_015163815.1 Endozoicomonadaceae bacterium | reverse complement strand
GTGTCCTCAATCTGAAAATCATTTATAGATTGCTTTTTATTTTAAAATACACGACACTCTTTTTTTTTAAAAAAGAGTAGTAACTTATGATTAGAGATTTTTTAACTGATATTCTTTGGAAAAAAATACAAATAATTATGAAAAAAATCAATGTCATCGATGGAAAAATGATCGACATGTTATATCTGCTATATTATGGAAATTAAATCATAAAACTTAATTGTCTTTATATTATTTTTTTACATGAATAATGTTGTCTTATTGCAAAGGTCTCAGATTGATTGATTTTATAAAGCAGGCCATATGGTTCAATTAATTCGAATATCACCTCAAACGCATCCTATTTACTTACAACTAGCTTATGCTAAGGCGCATAATTTTACACAGATATCCCATTATCGTGATGATTTAGACTATACTTATTTACATCCATTAGCATTAATTCAGTTTGAAAAAGCGATGAAAAATGCAGCTAAATTAAACTTAACCTTTCATATATGGGATGCGTTTCGACCCATTGAAGTGCAACAATCTTTATGGCAAGCCATGCCTGATGAGCGCTATGTTTCTCATCCTGAAACAGGGTTGATTCCTCATTGCAGAGGTATTGCTTTAGATTTAACCCTGATGGATAAAAAACACGATTTATTAGATATGGGGGCTGATTTTGATGAATTTTCTGAGATTTCTCATGTCGATTGTTTGAACATGAGTGTCGCTGCCTATCAGAATAGATTAACATTAATTGGATTAATGTGTAGCGTCGGTTTTATCTGTAATGAAACAGAATGGTGGCATTTTCAGCTACCCGATAGTCAGCATTACCCTGTGATTCATACTGATGATTTCATTCGTCCAATGTTAAAAGAAGGTTCATACAGCTAAAGGAATGCGTATGTTAACATTATTATTATGGCGTATATTAGTCTATGCTTTATCTTGTACTGGTGCTGTAGTTGCACTTCATGCTACCAATCAATATCAAAAACCATTATCTAATCCACATGATATTTGTCGCATTTTTAAAGAACGTCCAGCATGGCTATATGCCGCAAGAAAGTCTGAAAGACGATGGCATATTCCTATTCCACTGATGATGGCCGTTATTCGACATGAATCTAGTTTTCAAGCGCATGCTCAACCTTTAAGTTGTAAAAAAAATAAGAACTCAGCATATGGCTATGCGCAAGCTAAAAAAAATACTTGGCAAGATTATGCTAAAAAAAATACATATCAATCAAATCCTTTGCGATATAACTTCAGTGATTCAATTGATTTTGTTGGTTGGTATTTAAATAAGAGTAAACAGGTTAATAAATTAAAGGTACAAAATGCTATGGCGATGTATTTGACGTATCATGAAGGATGGACAGGATATAAAGCACAGTCATGGCGTCATCATAAAAAAATATTAAAAACAGCCTATGCTGTTCAAAATACTTATGTACAATACAAAAAACAACTGAAAAAATGTGTAAAATAATCTAATGCAATATATGTTTTGATACAAGGATGGGTATCATTGATCAGGTTTCATGATATAGGTATATACGATGGATTCTCTTCCTTCTAATCAAGCTGTCAAACGCATGATCGATCAATTAGTCAAACGTTTAGAGGAAGCGAATTATGCTTATCATGTATTAGATCAGCCTATTTTACTAGATTATGAGTATGATCAGCTTTTTCATGAATTAAAAGCATTAGAAATCAACAATCCTGAATTGATTGCATCTAATTCTCCCACTCAACGTGTCGGCGCTAAACCATTATCTACTTTTCAAACCATGCCGCATGAAATGCAAATGTTATCTTTAGATAATGCTTTTACATTACAAGATATATTAGCATTTGATCGTCGTATTAAGTCGCGCTTAATGCATGCCAAGTTTACCTATATTTGTGAACCTAAGTTGGATGGTGTGGCTGTTAACTTATTATATGAATCAGGCCAATTAATACAAGGATTGACCCGTGGCGATGGTTATTATGGTGAATCAGTGACTGATAATATTCGAACAATAGCCTCTATTCCATTGCGTTTACGAGGATCAGATTGGCCTGAACGTTTAGAAGTACGAGGTGAAATTTATATTCCAAAAGAAAAATTTAAAGTGATGAATGCTGATTTTGTATTAGTAGGTAAAAAGCCGTTTGCCAATCCACGTAATGCTGCAGCTGGTAGCTTAAGACAATTAGACTCACGTATTACTGCAGAAAGATCACTTCAAATGTGTTGCTATAGTGTGGGAATGATGACTGGTGATCCATTAAAAACGCAAGAGCAGATGTTAGAAAAATTGAATGAATGGGGGTTTCGAGTTAACCCATTAATCAAAACAGTCAAGACTATCGAGGCCTGTGAAGTTTACTATGATGCTATTTTAGAACGTAGAGAGGCTTTGCCTTATGAAATTGATGGTGTTGTCTTGAAGGTCAATGAGTTTATACATCAAAAGACATTAGGTGTCTTAGTGAGAGCACCTAGATGGGCGATTGCTCGAAAATTTCCAGCTCAAGAAGCGACTACTTGTTTGAAGGTTGTTGAATTTCAAGTGGGTAGAACAGGTACTATTACCCCAGTAGGTCGGATTACACCGATATCTCTAGGGGGAGTCATGATTAGTAATGTGAATTTGCATAATATGCAAGAAATTCAACGTTTAGGTCTCTGTATTAATGATACGGTTATTGTCAGAAGGGCAGGAGATGTTATTCCGCAAATTGTTGGTATTGCATCAAATTCTGAATCCACGAATCGATTGCCAATTTTAATGCCTATCCATTGCCCCTCTTGTCAGCAAAAATTAATAAAAACACCTGGATTAGTCGCTATCAAATGTCTTGCAGGATTAAACTGCCTTGCGCAAAAACGAGAAGCTATTAAACATTTTGTATCTAGAAAAGCCATGAATATTAAAGGACTAGGTGAGCAATTAATTCAAAAATTATTAGATCAACAATTAATTCAATCTGCTGCAGATTTATACTTGTTAACAGTGGATGACTGGATGAAATGTGATCGCATGGCAACACGATCTATTGATAATATATTAAAATCATTAGCGTTGAGTAAACAAACAACATGGAAACAGTTTATTTATGCATTAGGTATTCATGAAGTAGGTGAGTCAACAGCACAAATATTAGCTCATCATTTTCTTAACTTAAATCAACTAATGGTTGCAAGTCAAACAGAATTACAGCAATTACCCAGTATTGGTGAAACAATGGCTGATAATATTTCGACATTTTTTAAAGATCCAAATAACCAGGCCATGATTATTTCCTTGCAAAATAGTGGCGTGACTTGGCCAACAAATGAAATAAAAATGCAGCATAATGCTGTATTGTCAGGTCAAAATTGGGTTTTGACTGGAAAATTATCACAGATGACACAAGAACAAGCATCTGATTATTTGATTGCGTTAGGGGCGCATGTCAATCCTGTTATTTCAAAAAAAACAAATAGATTACTGATAGGAGATCATCCTGGTTCAAAATTACAAAAAGCCAAAAAATTAGAGATTGATATCTGGAGTGAAGTGCAATTTATCGAACTTTTAAAGCAATATGAACTGTTATAGGGATTGAAATAGTATCATGAGAAAAAATACCGTTTAATCACTTTTTTGATCAAACTTGTATTTTATTGCTGGAGTCAATAGCAGGTTTCTATACTTTAGATTAATATTAAAGATATAAGCACAAATAAATAGCATGATGATACGAATAGACAAGGAATGACTATTATGAATCTTCAAGATTGGTTTATTGTTTCAGGATTATTCATTATTTTCGGGCTCATATTGGATGCGATTCGGCGTATTCTACGCCAGAGAAATACTTCAACAAAATTATCCTTTGATCTAGATAAAGCGCCTTATACTTCGCGATCAGAAGATAAAATCCACACTAAAAAAATGAAAAAAACAGAGCAAATGCAAACTGAAATTATCAAAAATGCCTCGCTTTCTTCGAATCAAATTTTAGAACAATCGACAGCGAGTGACTCTGATATAGAGGTGGCATTGTGTCATAAAAAAATATCTCATATTAATGAATGGGATGATCCAAAACAATTAGAGAAAGCTTTTGAGTATCGGCGTGCTGTTTTTCAAAGAGAGTGGTTGGCTAAAAATAAGGAAACATTAAATCAATCGCCTTTTATTGAAACAAACGACAAACCAGTAGAGACAATCAAGTCAACGACATTGGTTTTTCATTTAGTCAAACAGGATCAGTTAGCATTTAATCATCAAGAATTGAGGCACGTGTTACAAGAAGCAGGGTTTCAATTTACAGCAGAAAAAATTTTCTGTTATCCTGTGAAAAATACGGAAGATAGTGTATTTCAAATCGTGAATGGCGTGGAGCCTGGTATGTTTGATTTTAACCGTCATGAGAAACAAAAAATAACTATTTTAACATGCCTTATGATTCTGCCTGGCCCTAAAAATCCTGTAGCTGCTTTTGAGACAATGATTGTTTATATTGATCAAATCAGTAAACGTTTAAAGGCTACAGTACGAGATGATCAATATCAATTAATGACGCTGAAATTATTTCAGCGATACCGTCAAAAAGTAATGAAATATCAGCATAATGCTACTGTTATTTCTTCACATGAGGCCTGATTTCATAAATAGCTCTTGAGCACCCATTGCTTGACATTTTTTATACACTAGACCCATATTTTTCAGTTCTGTTTTATAATTAAATGCATGTTTATTGTCTGTGATATATTCAAATTGTCGGGCTGACATGTTATGATTTCCTACCGTTTTGTGTATAGCATGTTCTATGACTTTTTGACTAGCGATCGTATAAGCGTTCACATAGATACGAGACAGTGCGCTTTGTAATTTTTCAGAGCCAATAGTTCGTGCTTGTTCTAGTTTTTCGTGTATAGCGACACTGGGTTGTGATTGTGATTGTGATTGTGATTGTGATTTGTTTTTTTCCATTAATAGGTTGCTGATAATCACTTTTTCTTCTATTGTTGTGATCTGTTCAATTAATTGCACCTCATTCTCAGGCAGCTGGTCGGTTCCTAGGCGAGATAAAAATAATTCATTCAGCTGCTGTACCCTAGCGCTGGCCCAATAGCTTAATGAAGCAGAATCAATGGGAATATGCGAGTGCAATGAGACGGGTGCCTGTTTTAATAATAGATCTCGATCAATGGCTTGTGATGTGCTGAGAATAGTATTTAAATAATTTAATTCGTGATAAGATTGACATAACGCTGTTTGATTTTTTTGGTAGTGCTCTGTTTGTCTTTCTGCTCGTATTTTTTCTTTTTGATCCATGATTAACGCCTGATTCTGCTCTATAATATCCGGATTGTCATCATAAAATTGTATGAATGTTAAACGCGTTAATGTACTTTGATAATGACGACTTTTAAAAGCATCCTTAGCATCTTTTACGGCTTCTTTTGTCAAATCTTCTACTTTACTCTCAAGTAATTTTGTAGCTTTCTGGGTTGTTAATAGGACTACATCGCTTAACGGGTCCCATTTATACATCGACATAGTTGAAATATAAGTCCATGTTGGTAAAATTAGAAAAAAATGACTTAGATAGATATCTCCTATAAAAGCACTGAGAGGTGCCAAAATAGGTAATGCGAGTAAGCCTATCAAGATAGGCCCAAAAATGACGGTCATTTTGAGTGTTTCTGAGAATAAATCCCATTTTGAATCGCCAGGTCGATAACGATTATAAGCACTAATCCAGCGCGTGAATCGAGTAGTAATAGGATGTAAAAATGCTTTTACTCCAGAATAAAAAATAGATTTATTGCCTAAGCTGTCGCTCATAATGCCTGCAACTTGTTGCATTCTATGTATTCTATTACTTGCTTCTGCAACACCATATCGAGCTGATAACAACGTTGTATTGATTGCTTTGACTTCTTCATTTGATAATTTTGATGTATTATTTTGAATAAATTGCGTTGCTGCCACACTGAATAAACTTTTAATCATTGTGACGCCATTCATCAAAAAGGATTCAGTGCAGGCGTTCTTAAGTACTCGCGCGCCTTCAATTGCTGTTTTGGTGATTAATGGGGCATATTTACATAAGTCACACCAAGCATAAATGCGCTTTAAACTGTCGATTTCCTCTGGAGATGCAGTAGATAAATCGCTCGAATTAGGCTTAAATGCTTCACTCGTATACACAGCTAAACTTTCAGCCTGAATACGTTTTTCAAATTGAGAAAATAAGCTAAAAAGCTCAGACTCTTGCATAGCAACAGTTTTAAGTATTGCATATACTTGCGCAATATTACCTATTAATGCTCGAGCTAAAACAGGATTTTTTTGACATAATATTGCAAAACTTTTCAATTGGCTGTCTATGTTATATAACAAATCTTTATAAACTTCAGATTGTGCTGAAAAAATGCTTGTCGCGATGCCAACAATATCTGTTGGATTAGTGATTAATTGATGCATTAATTCTTTTAGTTTTTTAGTCGTATGAGATCTGAAAAGTTTGGACTTTTGCGTTAAGTTTGGTATTTGTTTAGATAATTCTTCTTTAGAATCATAATGATGTTCTTTTTTTAATTGATATTCTATATGAATATTTTTTAATCGTTGCGCCACAGAATATTCATTTTCTTTTAATAAGTTCAATCCTATATTGAGTAAAGATTGTGTAAGATTTGCTGATTTTAATGAAGCAGCATTAGGTCGACATGATTCCAGTGTCGCAATTTTATCTAAATAGCCCATAAAGCGTTCTTTCAATTCTGGCGTGCTCATGCCTGTTGCATCAATACATTGTTGCGCTTTTTCAAAGTAATAATTAATTTGTGCCATCATATATTTATCGGTGAGTTCTAAATTATGAATAATAGCTTGCGTATTGTGTTGCGTTTTTTTTTCAAATAAAAATTGTCTCAAAGCTTCTAGGCTTTTTGAAATTGCAGTGTTTTTTGAGCTTAAAGCTTTTTGAATATCTTTTACCCCAATGTTTTGAGTTAATGCTATATCCCAAAATGTAGGTATTTCATACTCTGGATTCTGATTTAATACTTGTAATATATATTCTGCTTGATACAGTTTAATTTGATTAGATTGCTCGGGAAACAGTTCAGCGTGATATGAATAAGCTGTCTTTAAAAGCGTATTCAATTCTGTTAAGCAAGTTGTTTTATAAGGAGGTTCTTTTTGTTGTATGTGTAATGTGAGTAATTGATGGCATTTTTTTTGATATATTTCAGTAATGATTTCTTGATCAAACTCTGCGCTTAAGTTGGGATCCGTTATTATATATTGAACTAAAGATTCAGGATCTGATTTCAAGGGTAAATCAGGGATTAAATAGTCAGATTGACAGCGCTTTTTTTTGTAAAACTGTGTTATTAATGTGTGTATTGTTTTTGTATTTTTAGTGCATATTTCCATTAATAATGCTTGTTTAGAGGAATATTGTTTTTGAAGTAAATCTTGTTGGATCAGCGCATCTTGTGCTTTTTTTAAAGTTGATTGTAATGCTGTTTGATATGTTCTTTGGATCAAAGTATTCAATGTATGACGAATTTGTGTAGTGTATTCTTTTTTGTTGGAATCAGGCTTGATACTCTCATCGACTGATTCAGATTCGAAAAAACTTTGAATGGTTTGTGATTCAGGCAGATTTGCTAACCGAATAATAGAAGATTGTAATATGAGCTCGTAAGGTAAAATGCCTTGTTTTTTTTCATATTGATACAATGTTTGTAATATTTCATCAAAATCAATAGGTTGTGATGGGTTTGCATGTAATGCATCTTGTATTTTTTGTAGCTGTTGTTTCAATACAGCAGGATTAGAATCATAAGTCAGCCATGTTGTCAAGAATGAGGTTTTATGCGATTTCATATGATGCATTATTCTGTTTTCTATGATCAATAATGCTAATTGTTTATTTTTTTTGTATAAATTTGATAAAACGGGAGATGGGTTTTTTCCAGATATTTGGTCAATAATATCAATTTTATCTTTGTTTTCTGGATCGCTTAAGTGAAGTAAGTGTTGAGTTAAATCATGCATTATACCAGCAGGCCTTGAGAGGCAATCTTCATAAGCTAACTCAGGCTCCGCTAGATCTTCGATTGTTTGTCTAACATCATAAAGATGTTTTTTTGCTGTTGCTGTGTGTAGTTTGACATGATCAAGCCGATCACCCATTGAAAGATGATGACTAGTGCAAGCCTCGCTCTGTTTTTGAGATGTGCTGTTGCTATCGCTAGGCGTCGCTCGCTTGACAGATTTAGAGTTTGGGTTGGATGGAGTCTGTTGAGGGCCTGTCTTATCAGTCGAAACCGATTGTCTGATTTGCATAAAAAGAATCCTTTGCTTTTTAATATATTGAGAACAAGATTACTTAACTATATGTCAATATTATATCGTTTATTAACTTATGAAGCCAATGATATACAATGAGTTTAAACTGTAATATTGATTAGCGAATCAACGTGATATACAGCAAGTAAAATGATGATCTCTCAATTTAAATCATCAGTTGTAGCCTCTTATTTTATCTTTTTAAGATATTTTATGCGCAATATTTACCAGATGGGTTTGACTCTGAGCTTTAAATTCCGTATAATCGGTCAATTCGAGTGTCTTGTTGTATATAGTGTATTTTTTGTTCTTTAACATTAATTTTTAGGTGGGTTCAAGAATGGGTCAACGATCTAAAGCTCAGCAGATTCGTATCCGATTAAAGGCTTTTGATCATCGATTGATTGATCGATCAACTTTGGAAATAGTCGAAACGGCAAAGCGAACAGGGGCGCAAGTAAGAGGTCCAATCCCTTTGCCTACTCGAAAAGAACGATTTACTGTATTAACGTCTCCGCATAAACATAAAGATGCGAGGGATCAATATGAAATAAGAACGCATAAGCGCTTGTTGGATATCGTGGAGCCAACAGATAAAACAGTTGATGCTTTAATGAAATTAGATTTAGCAGCTGGCGTTGAAGTTCAAATTAGTTTAGGGTAGTATTTTTATTTTACCTATTTGAAATATCAATAAGAAATGAAATTCTTTCAAAAATAATGTGTATCATAAATGCTTTTAACGTAACGCATTATGCGGCCATAGAGGGTTTAGCCCCGTGCAGAAAACGAGGTAATTCATGACAAAAAATGATCGAAAGATTCCAGTCGGTCTGGTTGGAAAAAAAATAGGCATGACTCGAATTTTTACTGATGCAGGTATTGCATTTCCTGTGACAGTAATTGAAGCAACTCCTAATCGAATCTTGCGTTTGAAGACATTAGAAAAAGATGGATATCAAGCAATTCAAGTGACAATAGGACATAAAAAAGCATCTCGTTGTAATAAGTCCGAAGCAGGTCTGTTTGCTAAGACAGGTGTAGAGGCAGGAACACATTTAATTGAATTTAAAGTATCCAATAGCGCTGAATATAAAGCAGGAGATGCTTTAAAAGTTGATTTATTTCAAGTTGGGCAAAAAGTAGATGTTAGCGGTCAGTCAAAAGGTAAAGGTTTTCAAGGCGCCGTGAAGCGTTGGAATTTCAAAACACAAGATGCAACGCATGGGAACTCATTATCTCATAGAGCACCTGGTTCAACGGGTATGTGTCAGACACCAGGCCGTGTTTTTAAAGGTAAAAAAATGGCAGGACAAATGGGGAATGTTAAAAAAACCATTCAATCATTAGAGATTATTCGTATTGATCTAGATCAGCATTTAATTTTAGTCAAAGGGGCTATTCCCGGTGCTATCAATTCTAATGTCATTATTAAACCTGCTGTAAAATCAAGCACTTTAGCCTGAGAGGATGTAAATTATGGAATTACAGGTTATTAACTCAAGTGCTGTGACTGTATCAGATACAACATTCTCAGTTCCTTTTAATGAACCACTTGTGCATCAAGTTGTTGTGTCAGTCTTGGCACGTGAACGTCAGGGAACAAAAGGGCAAAAAAGTAGAAGTACAGTTCGAGGTGGCGGTAAAAAACCTTGGAAGCAAAAAGGAACCGGGCGTGCTCGAGCTGGTTCTATTCGAAGCCCGATTTGGAGAGGTGGCGCTAAAACATTCGCAGCTACTGTGAGAGATTTTACTAAAAAAATTAATAAAAAAATGTATCGTGGTGCTATGCGTTCAATTTTGTCAGAATTGGTGCGTACAAATCGTTTGATTGTTGTAGCTGACATGCATGTTGAACAACCTAAAACAAAATTATTTCTTGAAAAGTTGAAATCATTAGATTTAACGCATGCGTTAATTGTGACAACTGAAGTGGATACTAATGCTTATTTAGCAAGTCGTAATATTCCAAATATTTTATTATGTGATCTCAGTGGTGCTGATCCTGTTAATTTAATTGCTCATCAAAAAATTGTCATGACAGTTGATGCAGTGAAACAGCTTGATGAGGGGATGCAGGCATGAATCAAAATCAAGAGCGCTTTTTAAAAGTATTATTAGAGCCTAGATTTTCTGAAAAAGCAAATCAAGTTTCTGATCAAGGTTATCATGTTTTTCGTGTTGCAATTGATTCAAATAAATTAGAGATCAAAAAAGCAGTTGAACTATTTTTTAAAGTTGAAGTGAAGCAAGTTCGAACTTTGATTAGAAAAGGCAAAACAAAACGGAATGCTAAAGGACAGCAATCCAAGAAACGAGATATTAAATTAGCTTATGTTCGATTAAATTCAGGTCAGCATATTGATTTAATGGATACTAAATAGAGAGGCTATCAGATGAGTGTTATTAAATGTAAACCCACTTCGCCTGGTCGCCGATTCCTAGTTAAAGTGGTTAATCCTGACTTGCATAAAGGCCGTCCGCATGGCCCTTTATTAGCGAAGAAAAGTAAAACAGGCGGTCGTAATAATGCAGGGCGAATTACGATACGACATATTGGTGGTGGTCACAAACAGCACTATCGAATTATTGACTTTAAACGAAATAAAGATGATATCCCTGCAACAGTAGAACGTTTAGAATATGATCCAAATCGTACAGCATATATCGCATTATTAAAATATAATGATGGAGAACGTCGATATATTATTGCTCCAAAAGGCTTAAAATCTGGTGATATTTTGTTATCAGGCTTGCATGCTCCGATTAAATCAGGTAATACTTTGCCTTTGAGAAATATTCCTGTGGGTTCTGTTGTGCATTGTATTGAGATGCGTCCAGGAAAAGGAGCTCAAATGATTCGTTCTGCAGGAGGGTCAGCTCAGCTGATTGCTCGTGAAGGTGCTTATGTTACTTTGCGATTACGCTCAGGAGAAATGAGAAAAATACCAACAGACAGTCGAGCAACATTAGGCGAGGTTTCAAATAGTGAAAATAATTTGAAATCATTAGGAAAAGCCGGTGCTAAGCGTTGGCGTGGTGTTAGACCAACAGTTCGTGGCGTTGCGATGAACCCGGTTGATCATCCCCATGGTGGCGGTGAAGGTAAAACATCAGGTGGTCGACATCCTGTGAGTCCTTGGGGTACTCCGACCAAAGGGTATAAAACCCGTTCCAATAAGCGAACTGATAAATTTATTGTCCGCCGTCGTGGCAAAAAACGTAATTAGAGGGTGATTTAACGTGGCGCGTTCTTTGAAAAAAGGTCCTTTTGTAGACTTGCATCTATTAGGAAAAATTGAAAAAACAATTGACTCTGGTTCGAAGAGACCTATCAAAACTTGGTCTCGTCGATCTATGATCACACCTCAGATGTTAGGATTAACGTTTGCGATTCATAATGGCAGACAGCATGTCCCAGTCTTAATTTCAGAAGAGATGATTGGTCATAAATTAGGCGAATTTGCAGCAACTCGTACTTATCGAGGGCATACTGCAGATAAAAAAATGAAAAAGCGCTAAACGAGGAGTGAAAATAAATGGTTGAAGTGTCAGCAATGCACAAAGGAGCTCGTATTTCTGCTCAAAAAGCACGTTTGCTCATTGATTTAATTCGTGGTCATGAAGCGCAGCATGCCCTGAATGTGTTAAAATTTAGCAATAAAAAAGCAGCCAGCATGGTAAGAAAAGTGTTATTATCTGCGCTAGCAAATGCTGAAAATAATGAAGGTTTAGATCTTAAAGATTTACGTGTTGTGAAAGCTTATGTTAATGAAGGTGTTACAATGAAGCGTGTTAATCCACGATCTAAAGGTCGAGCGGATCGCATTTTTAAGCGAAGCTGTCATATAACAGTCAAAGTTGCTGAAAAATAAGGAATAATTATATGGGACAAAAAGTACATCCGACTGGAATCCGTTTAGGTATTATTAAAAAACATACTTCAGTATGGTTTGCAGAAAGAACTGATTATAGCAACAAGTTGAATGATGATCTTCGTGTTCGAGAACTGATTCGTAAGCGACTTAAAAATGCTTCTGTGAGTGCAATTGATATTGAGCGTCCTTCTCAAAGTGCAAAAATTACAATTCATACAGCTCGCCCAGGTATTGTCATTGGTAAAAAAGGTGAAGATGTTGATCGTATTCGAAATGAGATCAAAAGTTTAATGGGCGTTCCGATTCAGATGAATATCCAAGAAATTCGTAAACCTGAACTGGATGCTTTATTAGCAGCTCACAATGTCGCTTCGCAATTAGAACGACGTGTCATGTTCCGTCGAGCTATGAAACGAGCGATGCAAAATGCAATGAGAGCAGGAGCTAAAGGTGTTCGAATACAAGTTTCTGGCCGATTAGGCGGTGCTGAAATTGCAAGAAAAGAGTGGTATCGTGAAGGGCGTGTTCCACTTCATACGTTGCGAGCAGATATTGATTATGCAACGGCTCAAGCGCATACCACGTATGGTGTGATTGGTGTTAAAGTTTGGATTTTTAAAGGTGAAGTGTTAAATGGTATGCAAGTTGTTGAGAATAACCAAGAAGAACAACTTAAAAAGCCAGCAGCGCGTCGTCCTAGAAAAAAACCAGCGACTAAGAAGTAACAAAGGGTTTAGTTATGCTCCAACCTAAGCGTACGAAATTTCGTAAATTACAAAAAGGACGTAATCGAGGCTTGGCTGATCGAGGCTCTCAAGTTAGTTTTGGTGAGTTTGGTTTAAAAGCTATAGGTCGCGGCCGTATTACTTCCCGCCAAATTGAAGCCGCGCGTCGTGTCATGAGAAGACATATAAAGCGTGGTGGTAAAGTATGGATTCGCATTTTTCCAGACAAGCCTATTACCAAAAAACCACTTGAAGTTCGTATGGGTAAAGGTAAAGGGGCGGTAGAATATTGGGTGGCTCAAATTAAGCCTGGAAAAGTATTATATGAAATGGATGGTGTGCCGGAAGAATTAGCTAGAGAAGCCTTTAATTTAGCCGCTCAAAAATTATCTATTCAGACTGTCTTTGTAAAGAGAAATATTATATGATAAAAACGGCAGAATTGGCAGAATTGAGAGCTTTATCAGAAGAGGCTTTACAAGAAAAAGTGCATGAGTTGCTTCGGGATATTTTTAAATATCGTTCTCAAAAAGCATTAGGTGAATTAAAGCAAACGCATCTACTTCGGCAAGATCGGAGAAACATTGCAAAAATTAAAACTATTTTGACAGAAAAAGCAGGTAAATAACCCCATGTCGACAGAAAAACGCGTTCGAACTGTTGTAGGTAAAGTAATTAGTAACAAAATGGATAAAACCATTACTGTGCTGATTGAGCGTCGCGTTAAACATGCGATTTATGGTAAAATTATCAAACGTTCAAGCAAGCTTCATGCGCATGATGAAAAAAACGAATGTAATTTTGGTGATACGGTCTCTATTCAAGAAACAAGGCCGATCGCAAAAACAAAAACATTCACATTGATATCCATTATTGAACGAGCAACTCAAATATAAGGTTGTTTTAGTCCACTTGAAACAATCTGCAGTTTGGAGAAAAACAGATGATTCAAACAGAAACAAAATTAGAAGTAGCAGATAATACAGGCGCAAAAATTGTACAGTGTATTAAAGTATTAGGTGGATCTCATCGGCGTTATGCTCATATTGGAGATGTGATTAAAGTAACAGTAAAAGAAGCTGCACCACGAGGAAAAGTGAAAAAAGGACAAGTAATGAATGCTGTGGTTGTCCGAACAAAAAAAGGTGTTCGTCGATTAGATGGATCACTGATTCGCTTTGACGGGAATGCGGCTGTATTATTGACTGCTAATTTACAACCATTAGGCACTCGTATTTTTGGACCTGTTACGCATGAACTACGTCTTCGTGGAGAAGGCTTTATGAAAATTATTTCTTTAGCACCTGAAGTATTGTGAGGAGCATCCAATGAGTAAAATTCGACGAAATGATGAAATCATTGTGATTGCCGGTAAAGATAAAGGAAAACGTGGTAAAGTATTACGCGTTCTAAAATCTAATAATCGCGTTTTAGTTGAAGGTGTTAATTTAGTAAAACGTCATACGCGTGCTAATCCATCTATGAATAAACCAGGTGGCATTATTACAAAAGAAGCGCCTGTGCAAATTTCAAATATTGCAATTTGGAACACAGAAACAGATAAGCCTGATCGCGTTGGCTATGCTTTTGATGAGAATGGTAACAAACAACGTATTTTTAAATCAAGTCGTTCGCCGATAAACCTGTGAGATTTAATTTATGGCTGAATTAAAAAAGAAATACGTGGATGTTTTACTTCCTCAGCTTCAAAAAGAGTTAGGATTTAAAAATCCATATCAAGTGCCTAAGCTGCTTAAAATAACACTGAATATGGGTGTTGGAGAAGCTGTTGGAGATAAGAAAATTATTGAGCATGCTGTCAAAGATATGACAAGTATAGCAGGTCAAAAACCCATTGTGACTCTGGCACGTAAATCAGTTGCAGGATTTAAAATTCGAGAAGGCTGGCCAATTGGTGTGAAAGTTACTTTGCGTAATAAAAAAATGTATGAATTTTTAGATCGTTTAGTGAATATTGCATTACCTCGTGTTCGTGATTTTCGAGGTTTAAATCCGAAATCATTTGATGGGCGTGGTAATTATAGTTTAGGCGTTAAAGAGCAAATTATATTTCCTGAAATTGATTATGATAAAATAGATCAAATTCGAGGTTTAGATATTACTATTACTACAACTGCCGGAACAAATGATGACGGGAAGGCATTGCTAAAAGCCTTTAATTTTCCATTTCGTAATTAGTTAGGATTTGTAACATTCATGGCAAAGATATCAATGAGGCAGCGTGAATTTAAGCGCAAGAAAATAGTTGACAGGTTTTCAAAAAGACGTGCAGAATACAAATCTACTATTGCTGATTTAACAAAAAATGAACAAGAACGTTGGGATGCGCAAGTCGCACTTCAAAAATTACCTCGAGATGCTAGCCCTGCACGTTTGCATAATCGTTGTCGTATTACAGGCCGTCCTCATGGGTATCTTCGTAAGTTTGGATTGAGTCGAATTAAATTGCGTGAAGCTGCTATGCGTGGCGATGTGCCTGGCTTGAAAAAAGCTAGCTGGTAATGATTAACTTGGAGAGCAGTTAAAAAATGAGTATGCAGGACCCTTTAGCGGATATGTTGACTCACATTCGTAATGCACAGATGGCTCGACATGAATCAGTGGTTTTTAATGCTTCTAAGATTAAAAAAGCTGTGTCTGATGTATTAAAAGAAGAAGGCTATATTAAAAATTATATTGTAGAAGGTGATGTGAAAAAACAAATCAGGATTTCACTTAAATATTATATGGGTGAGCCTGTTATTCAAAAAATTAAACGCATTAGCCGCCCAGGTTTGCGTAATTATGTGCCGTTGGATAAACTGCCCACAATTAATAACGGTTTAGGGGTGGCTATTATTTCAACCAGCCAAGGCATTATGACTGATCGTTCTGCTCGGTTGAAAAAAGTGGGTGGTGAAGTACTGTGTACAGTTTTTTAATGGAGGCCCAGTATGTCCCGTATTGCTAATCAGCCAGTTGACATTCCTGCTGATGTAGAAGTGAATTTGGCTTCTAATCAATTGATGGTGAAAGGTAAGAAAGGTTCAATATCGCTTGATGTTCAATCATCAGTTGAAGTGAAAAAAAATGAGAATCAATTATTATTTAAAGCAAGAGATGGTAGTAAAGTAGCGAATGCTATGTCTGGTACAATGCGTTCTTTAGCGAACAACATGGTAAATGGTGTTAGTATTGGTTTTTCTAAAACACTACAATTACAAGGTGTTGGTTACCGTGCCCAACTGCAAGGCAAGAAATTAATTTTGACAGTTGGTTATTCGCATCCTGTGGAATATTTCTTTCCTGAAGGCGTCACAATAGAAGTGCCAAATCAAACAGAAGTGATTGTTTCTGGAATAGATAAACAGCTGGTGGGTCAAACTGCTGCGGAAATTCGTGATTATCGTAAGCCTGAGCCTTATAAGGGTAAAGGAATACGTTATTTAAATGAGCAGATTCATCGCAAAGAAGCGAAGAAGAAGTAAGGTAGAGGTTGTTAATTTATGTATCAAAAGAAAAAAGCTCGTTTAAAGCGTGCCTTACGAAGCAGAATGAAAATAAAAGAATTAAACTGTTTTCGTTTAAGTGTTAATCGCTCTTCAAAACATATTTATGCGCAATTGATTAGTGTTACAGGTGATAAAGTATTAGCTTCTGCTTCAACGCTAGATAAAGTATTGCGTGATCAGCCTACTTGTAATATTGATGCAGCAAAACGAGTAGGTCAATTAATTGGTGAACGTGCAAAATCAATAGGTATTGAAAAAATTGCTTTTGACCGATCTGGTTTTAGATATCATGGTCGAGTAAAAGCTTTAGCAGAAGCTGCACGTGAAAGTGGATTAAAATTCTAGGTAGGTGCTGATCATGGCAAGAGATGAAGTTAAAAACGACGAAGGCCTAATAGAAAAATTAGTTCAGGTCAATCGTGTAGCTAAAGTAGTAAAAGGTGGTCGTGTTTTTGGATTCACTGCTTTAACTGTTGTTGGCGATGGAAAAGGAAAAGTTGGCTTTGGTCGAGGAAAAGCAAGAGAAGTTCCTGTTGCAATTCAAAAAGCAATGGAAGCTGCTCGTCGTAATATGATTAAAATTGCTTTACGTAATGGTACCATTCATTACGCTATTAAAGCTTCGCATGGCGCCTCAAAAGTGTATATGCAACCTGCTTCAGAAGGAACAGGCTTGATTGCTGGCGGAGCGATGAGAGCTGTTATGGAAGTTGCTGGTGTTCATAATGTTTTAGCAAAATGCTATGGTTCTACGAATCCAGTAAATGTTGTCAGAGCCACTTTTAAAGGATTAAAAACAATCGTTCCCCCAAAACAAATTGCAGCTAAACGTGGTAAAACTGTTGAAGAAATTTTAGGATAAATCATGTCTAATAAAACAGTTCGAGTTAAACTGATGAAAAGTACTTCAGGGAGACTAAAAAAACATCAAGCTTGTGTTCGTGGTTTAGGCTTGCGTCGTATTGGGCATGAAAGAGAGCTGATTGATACTCCTTCTGTGCGAGGAATGATTGATAAAGTTTCGTATCTTGTTCAAATTCAGGGAGAGTAAAATTACATGAAATTAAATGAATTATCCCCGGCTTTTTGTAGTCGAAAAAATAAAAAAAGACGAGGTCGCGGTATTGGTAGTGGTTTAGGTAAAACTGCAGGTCGTGGTCATAAAGGCCTAAAAGCACGATCAGGTGGATCAGTAAAACCAGGTTTTGAAGGCGGACAACAGCCTTTACAAAGACGATTACCTAAATTTGGTTTTACGTCACGTATTTCAAGAGTAACTGATGAAGTAAGATTAAGTGATATTTTAAAATTAACAGCCGATACTGTAGATTTAAAAGCACTACGTACAGCTAAATTAGTGAATTCAAGAATTACACGCGTTAAAATTATTAAAACAGGTGTTACTGAAGTATTTGATAAATCTATTATGATTAAAGGATTAAAAGTAACAAAAGGGGTCCGCTTAATGATTGAAAAAGCGGGTGGAAAAATTGAAGAGTAATCGCGAGAAATAATATGGATAAACTAGCTTTATCTTCAAAGGTTAATAATACTGGTTTGAGTGAATTGTGGAGTCGTATTCGATTTCTATTCTTTTCAATTTTGATTTATCGTATTGGCGCACATTTACCTGTTCCAGGCATTAATCCAGATCGATTATCTGCCTTATTTAGTCAAAATGAAGGGACTATATTAGGCATGTTTAATATGTTTTCTGGTGGTGCTTTAGAGCGTATGTCTGTTTTAGCTCTTGGTATTATGCCTTATATTTCTGCCTCTATTATTATGCAGTTATTACAAGTAGTCACTCCACAATTAGATCAATTGAAAAAAGAAGGTGAAGCTGGTCGTCGGAAATTAACACAGTATACACGCTATGCAACTGTTTTATTAGCTTTGATTCAAGGGTTTGGTATTACAGTAGGATTAGCTAAAAATGATGTTGCTTTTTACCCTGATGCCACATTTTATATCACCTCTATTATTACTTTTGTCACTGGATCTGTTTTTATGATGTGGTTAGGCGAGCAAATTACTGAAAAAGGAATAGGAAATGGTATTTCTGTTTTAATTTTTTCTGGTATTGTTGCAGGATTACCTCAAGCAATAGCGCACTCCTTTGAAGCAACAAGACAAGGTGAAATGAGTGTTCTGACTTTACTATTTATTGGTGTATTAGGCATTGCTGTGATTGCAGGTGTAGTCTTTATGGAACGAGGGCAGCGACGAATTACTGTCAATTATGCAAAACGACAACAAGGGAAAAATGTGTATGCTGCACAAAGTAGTCATTTACCTTTGAAAGTGAATATGGCCGGGGTTATTCCTGCTATTTTTGCTTCGAGTATTTTATTATTTCCAGCCTCTATCGCTCAATGGTTTGGACAAGGCACGAATATGGAATGGTTGCAAAAAATTGCAATAGCACTTGGACCTGGCCAACCGTTGAATTTTATTGCGTTTGCGATTGGTATTATTTTCTTTTGTTTCTTTTATACAGCGCTTGTATTTAATCCAAAAGAAGTGGCTGATAATTTAAAAAAATCAGGTGCTTTTATACCGGGTATTCGCCCGGGAGAGCAAACTGCTAAATATATTGATGACGTATTAACGCGTTTAACGTTAGTAGGTGCTATGTATATTACAGCTGTTTGTTTGATGCCTCAGTTTTTAGTATTATGGGCTAATGTCCCTTTTTATCTAGGAGGTACTTCGTTGTTGATTGTTGTCGTCGTGGTGATGGATACAATGTCTCAGATTCAATCAAGATTAATGAATAGCCAATATGATAATTTGATGAAAAAAGCAAATTTAAAAGGATTTAATCGTTAAGATTAATCCATATTAAAACTATATTAAAACTAATAGAGGGATACATTTTGAAAGTAAGAGCTTCAGTTAAGAAAATTTGCCGTAATTGTAAAATTATTAAACGTCATGGTGCAGTACGAGTGATTTGTTCTGAACCAAAACATAAACAACGTCAAGGCTGATATGTTTTTTTTGAATTAATTTGAATTAAACTTTTTTGTTTTGTATAATATTTTTCTGATTTAAGATAAAAAATAAACATTTTTACGTGGATATGATAATGGAGAGACACTGAATGGCCCGTATTGCAGGCGTTAATATTCCTGATAACAAGCATACCGTTATTTCGCTGACTTACATCTATGGTATTGGCCGTGTTTTATCAAAAAAAATTTGTGATAATGCCGGTATAAACCCAGCAGCTACTATATACTCTTTATCTGAAGATCAAATCGAATTGTTGCGTACACACGTTGGTCAGTACACAACTGAAGGAGACTTAAGACGAGAAGTGAGTATGAATATTAAAAGGCTCATGGACTTAGCTTGTTATCGTGGTTTTAGGCATCGTCGCAGTTTACCTTTACGTGGACAACGAACGAAAACAAATGCTAGAACACGAAAAGGTCCTGTAAAACCAATTCGAAGATAGATTAGATTAAAGATATCCGTTTCATAAGATTTGAAAGTTTACAATAAGGTTGTTCTGTTATGGCAAAACCAAGTACTAAGGTAAGAAAAAAGGTTAAAAAGTCGGTTTCGGATGGCATTGCACATATCCATGCCTCTTTTAATAACACGATAGTGACAATTACCGACAGCCTTGGAAATACATTAACTTGGGCTACGGCGGGTGGATCCGGTTTTAGAGGATCTAGAAAAAGCACTCCTTTTGCAGCGCAAATAGCAGCTGATCGTGCCGGTCAATCGGCCGCAACAGATTATGGGTTAAAAAATATTGATGTTCGTGTGAAAGGTCCTGGGCCTGGACGTGAATCAGCAGTTCGAGCGTTACATTCCTGTGGATTTAAAATCAGCAGTATTGTTGATGTGACACCCATTCCTCATAATGGCTGTCGTCCCCCGAAAAAACGTCGAGTTTAAAGTCTAGGAGATTATTGAATATGGCTAAGTATAAAGGTCCAAAGTGTAAACTTGCTCGACGTGAAGGGACTGATTTATTTTTAAAAAGTGGTGTGCGTTCTTTAGATTCAAAGTGTCGTTTAGATACTTTGCCTGGACAGCATAGTCAAAATAAAGGTCGATTATCAGATTATGGTGTGCAGCTTCGAGAAAAGCAAAAATTAAAAAGAATTTATGGCATGCTTGAAAAACAATTTAGAAATTACTATAAAAAAGCAGATCAGAAAAAAGGCGCTACTGGTACTAATTTATTATTATTATTAGAATCGCGTTTAGATAATGTTGTTTATCGAATTGGGTTTGGATCAACACGTTCAGAATCACGTCAACTTGTTTCACATAAAGCAATTTTAGTGAATGATCAGCCGGTAAATATTCCTTCTTATCAAGTTGAACCTGGTGATGTGATCTCTATTAGAGAGAAATCAAAAAAACAATTGCGTATCAATGCGGCCCTGGACTTAGCTTCTCAACGTGGTTTGCCTACTTGGGTGGATGTTGATTCAAAGAAAAAAGAAGGTACTTTTAAATCATTACCAGATCGTAGTGATATGGCCTCGGATATTAATGAAAGTTTAATTGTTGAATTATACTCTAAATAATTCATCGAATTTACATAAAAACGGGGTTTCAACCTATGCAGAATTTAGCGAAAGACTTTTTGACTCCACGCCACGTTTCTGTGGAAGAAATTACTCTTACAAGCTCAAAAATCACATTAGAGCCACTTGAAAGAGGATTTGGATATACATTAGGCAATGCGTTACGACGTATATTGCTGTCTTCCATGTTTGGTTGTGCGGTGACTGAAGTTCAAATTGAAGGTGTGGATCATGAATATAGTGCTTTAAAAGGCGTTCAAGAAGATGTAATTGAAATTTTAATGAATTTAAAAGGTTTAGCTGTTCGAATGGAAGATCGAAATGATGTTGAACTGACATTAAGTAAAAATAAAACAGGACCTGTGACTGCAGCAGATATTAAACTAGAATCTGGTGTGGAAATTATCAATCCTGATCTTATTATTGCTCATTTAACAGAAAATGTTATGCTGAATATGACGATTAAAGTATGTCTAGGACGTGGTTATCAACCTGCCAATACCAAAGTAGAAGCTAATGATGAAGAAATGAGTCCTATTGGATTTTTAAAATTAGACGCATCATACTCTCCTGTCATACGCGTATCATATAATGTTGAAAATGCACGTGTTCAACAACAAACAAATTTAGACAAACTGATCATAGAACTTGAAACAAATGGTACAGTGAGTCCTGATGAAGCCATTCGTATGTGTGCAACAATTTTACAGCAACAATTAGCTGTCTTTGTTCATTTAGAAGATAATGTAGAACCAGAAGAAGAAGAAGAAGAAGATGAAGTTGATCCTATTTTATTACGACCAGTTGATGATTTAGAATTAACCGTTCGAAGTGCAAATTGCTTGAAAGCAGAAAATATTTATTATATTGGTGATTTAGTACAACGAACAGAAATGGAATTATTAAAAACACCTAATTTAGGTAAAAAGTCTTTGACTGAAATTAAAGATGTCTTGGCTTCTCGTGGTTTAAGTTTAGGGTCTCGCTTAGAGAAATGGCCTCCTTTAAGCATTAAAAACTCTTATTATTCATAATTATTTTTAATGACTGATATTCAGTTAAGGACTTGTTGAGTTATGCGTCATCGTAATAGTGG
>JAAOIJ010000141.1 GCA_015163815.1 Endozoicomonadaceae bacterium | reverse complement strand
AAGAGAAGAATTCAAAGAAGTCTTACGAGATATATTACTAAAAGTAGTATTTTATACCAAGGGTGGACAGAGCAGCATTTTACAAACTTGTGTAGACGCACAAAAAATCCATATTCTAAAAGAAATACTCACTTGGCCAGAACGACTAGCGTTAAATTCTGAAGAAAAAATCATCATTCATGATTTGTTTTTCTTTATCAACAAAACGAATAAAACGACACTGGATTATTCAATAAGTAACTATCATGAGGCTTCAATCAATTTATTACAGATATTGAAAGACAATCTAGATCAGAGTAAGAATTATGTCAAAATAAGCAAAAAAAGGACATTAGACGAAGATAAAGATTATTCCAAAATAAGCAACAAAAGATTCAAGAGTCCTGAGTCTATAGTGTTGTGTTTAGACCCTTGCTTTTTAAAGCAATGAACGACTTGGTCAGAGGTGTCAGCGTGGAACGTGCAAGTATGGAATAAGTCATATTATCCAAGCAAGCAATCATGATTAATGATGCCTAGCTCCGCATAAAATAGCATGCATTTCCTGCTTTTCAGCAAATTCCTTCGTTGTTTTTATGGCACCAATGTGCGCTTCAATTGCATTTCACACTTAAAAAGGCAATATTGTAGAAGTACTTCGACTCGTTTTGATCAGCTAGCTGTGCATTTTAAAGCGATGATTTATATTTTGTTTGCTATTACTTGAATGTATTAAAAATGAAGGTATATCGTGATTTAAATACCTTGTTTATATCATATGATGGTGTTTTATTTGATCGTATATTGGATGTATTAGATTATCATTCTAAATGATTCAATATAATGTATATTAAATGTCGACAAAATGATAGCTTCAATTTAAACTTGCTAGTTTATTTACAGGAGACATACTATGAATAAATTAGAAGCTAATCCTGATGCAGTTTATATGGGGCATCCGTTACTTTTTAAAAAACAAGACAATGTAGATGTAAGTTTGATTTCATCTGAAACGTTTCAGCATAATTTAGATGTTTTAAAGCGAGCACAGTTTCGTTTAGAAGGGATTGGTTTAGCTGCGGTTCAAATTGGTTGGGGCGTGCAAGCGATGTGTTTAGGTATTGAACCTGAAGAAGATACGCCTTGCCCAGTGCCTGGTTTAGAATTTCAATTTTGGATTAATCCTGAAATCAAAAAAAAAAGTGATGAAACAAATTGGACATGGGAAGGTTGTATTTCTGTGCCAGGTATTCGCGGTTGGATTGAACGTTCTGCTGAAATTGAAGTATCTGGGTATAATGAAGAAGGGACGCTCATATCTAGATCTTTAAATGGATTTGTTGCCCGTGTTTTTCAACATGAATTGGATCATCTAAATGGTATTTTATTTTTAAATCGTATGCCAGATATTAGTTTAGTTGTGCCGTCAGATTCGTTGGATAGACAAAATACTTGGTTAGAAGATTGGCCAACAGTGAATGCTCGAAAAACATTACCAGGAACCTTATCCAGTACACGATAAATAAGATAAACAATAATCAGTTATATGTATTCATATCAGTAGATCCAGTTTTTTGAAATATCGTTTTTTATGGATATAAAAAATGGTATTTCAATCAAACAACAGAGCATTTTATCCATTTTGATCTCAAAATGAATAAAATGAACTAGGTATACTAATACTTATTTTACAACATATCCTGTTTTTTTTGATCAAAATACAGTTGATTCTGTCAGATAAATGACAACGTATCACCTTATTATCACAGGATGTTATCGCCTATTTTTGCATCAATTAGAGGTAAATAAAAAATAATATTTTATTTTATTTGAAGTATTTTCAATGCTTTATATTCTAATTTCCAGTTAATGACGCACTTTTTAAATTGACATATATTCTTTTTATTCATGATTTAATATCTGATAACATGAATAGAATCCGCTATGATTATAGGAGCCATATTAATAATGAATGAAAAGGATGTCATGATGTCTGGACCCATGCCGCTAGCCGGTCAAGTTGGAGGAGCCAACACCCCAACTATACCAGGAACACCTGTTAATCAATCGGCAGTCGATTCAAGAGATGCTAATGATTTTTCAAGTCAAGTAAACTCATCTGAAAAATCAAAAGCTGAGGAAGCTGAACTAAAAGAGCAAGTGATAGAAACATTTCAGCGGAATGCTTTCCAATCATTTAGCGAACAGCAAAAGAAAGCAATCGAAGAAATTAAAAAAGATTTTAATTAATCAAAATCTTGATTGTGGTTGACTGAGAGCTGTATTATATAATACTTCTGATTCTATCAACGCTTGTTGTATTACATTATAAATTTGAAATCCACTATCTGTCATTTTTTGATTCCAACAAGAAGCTTTCAAAGATTCATCAAATGTTTTGATTTGATGAATAAATGCATTGAGCTCTAATAACTGGAAAGATCCAATGAGTCGATGTGTTAGCTGTTTGATTTTTTTTTTATTTTTTTCCATGACAGCTGATAAAAGCAGTTCACCATCTTGTTGTGTCGTCTGAATAAATTCATGCAATAATTCACAATACGTACGACTATCTCCATTTGAAATACTCTGTAAATAATGATCTTCAATCATTTGACAGTCAGTTTGATTTAGCCTATCCAGGTACATAGGCCAATGAAAATAAGGGCCAGGATCTGATTTTATTTTAGGAGCTATATTGGAATGTCCTGTAATATGATGAGGTGATAATCGTGGATAATACGCTAATAAGGTTTTCGTCACAGTAATGAGTTGCTGATATTGTTGTGCGGTATAGGGTAATGTGTCAAGTCCTTCTAATTCAATGCCAATTGAAAAATCATTGCATGCTGTTCTATTGTTCCAAACAGATGAACCTGCATGCAAAGCACTTTGATCAAAAGCCACAAACTGTATGATATGTCCAGTGCGTTCAATGAGTAAATGTGAAGAGACTTTGAGCTCTTGAATGCTTTTAAAAAATGGATGTTTGTTAGTCGGTAATTTATTTTGAAAAAATAAATGAATATAACCTGTTTGAAAGCTACCAGGAGGTAGACTAATGCAATGAATAACTAATAAAGAAATATCGGTTGCATCAGGCCTGGGGCTATAGTTTGGGCTTGGAATATGTTGAATATTTTGTATCCAATGATTCTGGATGCACAAAGGGCTTTCTGTTGGTTTGCTTATAGATTTCATCATCAAGATCCTTTGTTAATTTAATCATTAGCTGTATCTTTGTTAATATCTGCAATTTGTTTTAATTTTCGTTGTACAAGTTCATTAATGCTATTTTTTGGATATTTATTTGTTTTTAAAGATAAGTTTCCTGCATTTTTTTCAAATAAAATGCTTAATGCTTCATCCACTGTTTTCACTGAGAAAATAAAAAATAATCCTTTTTTATGAGCAGCAATTACACGATTCGAGAGCATTAAATTACGAATATTGCAGGCGGGAATAATCACACCTTGATTCCCTGTTAATCCTCTTGCGTCACATAAATCAAAAAAACCTTCTATTTTTTCGTTAACACAACCAATGGCTTGTACTTCACCATGTTGATTAATTGAACCGGTAACAGCAAAGCTTTGCGAGATAGGCAGTTGAATTAATGCAGAAATCAGGCAGCATAGTTCTGCTAACGAGGCGCTATCTCCATCAATATAACCATAGGATTGTTCCATTACGATATGTGCAGAAATACCCATGGTAAAATGTTTAGCATATTTATTACCCAAGTATCCTGTTAAAATTAAAACACCTTTGGAGTGAATAGATTGTCCCAGTTGTACTTCTCGTTCAATATCAACAATACCTTGTGATCCAGGGTAAGTTGTTGCTGTAATACGAACAGGTGATCCAAAGCTCGTTTCTCCAATGGATAAAACGGTTAATCCATTAATTTTACCAACTTGCTGATGCGTTGTTTCAATCAAAATGGCATCTTCTAATATTTCCTTTAACATTTCTTTGCTAATGCGATTAACGCGTTCTGATTGAGCATCTATAGCAGCATTGATATGATGATGCGTAATTTTATTTTCTTTTTTTGCTTGTAGAATATGATTGGCTTCTAGCATTAAATTAAAAATATCACGAATATGTGCTGTGAGTTGTTCTTTATGTTCAGCTAGTCGAGAACTGTGTTCGATGAGAACAGCGACTGCTTGTGCTGTTAAAGGGGGCATGTTTTTTTCATCTGCACGACTTTTAATCAATCGAGCATACGCATGAACTGTTTCTGGATTACGTTCAATATGATTTTCAAAATCAACTAAAATGCGAAATAACTCATGAAATTCATGGTCCATTTCTTGCATTAAATAATAGGTAGGCCTGGGACCAATGAGAATAATTTTGACTGAAATAGGAATAGGTTCTGGTATTAAGGAGACAGTCATCACAAAATTACTTTCTAAAGGTTGTGGTTCTATTTTCAGTTGTTTGCTTTTTAAAGTGCGTTTCAGTGCGTCCCATACAGAAGGTTCTTCTAATATTTTATTCGCCTCAATAATCAGAAAACCGCCATTTGCTTTATGAAGACTACCCGGTTTTATTTGTGAATAATTAGTCGTTAAAGCACCCATGTCAGTTGTATATTCAATGCGCCCAAATAAATTACGATAAGTTGGGTGTGATTCAAAAATAACAGGTGCAGGGGAGTTTGCTTCATTTGTGACAATAAGATTTGGAATATAGCGTTCAATAAAAAAATTTCTTTTATTGATGTCTTCTTTAAATCCAATAGAGCGCTCATCATGGAGATGATTTAAAATATTGATATGAAGGTCTTTTTTTACTGATTCTAAATATGCTATGATCGGTTGATAGGCTTTATATTTGGTTTCTAATGGATTGAATAAAGGTAAGAGCGTTTGATCAATTGTCATGTGATTTAATTGTTGTAATTTTTCATTTGATTCATGTTTCCACTGCGGCATTTCTGATAATTTATCATTCAGAGTGGCTTCTAATTGACTGATATGTTTATTGAATAATTTTCTTTTTGTATCAGACAGTCTAGCAAATTCCGTTTCTTCTAATGGTTTTCCTT
This sequence comes from Endozoicomonadaceae bacterium, assembly GCA_015163815.1. Taxonomy (GTDB): domain Bacteria; phylum Pseudomonadota; class Gammaproteobacteria; order Pseudomonadales; family Endozoicomonadaceae; genus JAAOIJ01. The sequence goes on along the minus strand of JAAOIJ010000141.1, from coordinate 5,240 downwards.
CTTGTGTAGGGGAAAAGGTAAGAGAAGTGGACTCTCGAAATAAAGCAATTTGATTTTTTAAAGCTTGTTGTTCAATCGTATCAATAACAGCGTCATACCTTTTATTGAAAGTACGTTCAATTTCATGTTTTTTTTGTTGATATATTGGGTTTTCAAAGGCAGCGGGGAAGACATCAAATAATTGAGTAATTAAGGTTTGACAGTCATGATGGATTTCTTGGCCTAAACTGGCTGGAAGCTGTATAGCTTTAGGTGTTTGTGAATGAATAAAATCATTGATATACATCCAATCATTTGGCGTGCTAGTTTTAGTGGCTTTTTCAGATAAATAATGTTTAACATAGACTGTTCTACCAGTGCCTGTTTCACCCATCACATAGATATTATAACCACTATTCGAGATTTCTAAACCTAAAGCGAGTGCTGTTTTTGCTTTTTTTTGACCTAAAATACCTGAAAGATTGGTTAATTCATTCGTATCTTTGAACTTGAGGGCAGCAACTGATTGCTTTGCAATCAGTTGCTTGGCAGATAAAGCCAGTTTTTTAATTGTTTGATTAACCATGAAGATTGGTTTTTCCAAGTTATTTATCAATTGATGAATGTAAAATTTAAAAAAATAGACAATAAAATCAAAATGTGATGACAGGTTGCTCTGTGAGCTCTGATCGCTATGATTTGATTTTATACTATAAAGTATAATAGGGTCTAGGGTTGATCTACATTGTATTTTACTTTTTTGATTTTTTAATCATTATTTTGAATAAAAAACGGTTTGTTTTAGCATCAGTTCTGCTGATCTGTATTATTTATGTTGAGAGTGTATGTTTAAATTGTTGAAAATAAATTATTTTTTAAAATATAAGCTATTTTCTGAATCAGTTAATTTATATCTTCTACTGAATATGATCTAGCTGAGTATTGAGTCTTGAGTCATGATAAATAGAAGGTATACAGTGTTATGAGGAGATATGTCGATTCATGGTCTCTGTCGTGATTCAAATGAGCATAAGATGTTCAGCACAGAGTGTATCGTGATTTTGATGATAAGGCTATATCTGTTAACAGATTTTTGAAGTGATTATGCAGATTATTAATGACTTTATGTCAACGAATACAGTCGATATTTTCTGGGAGTTCTGAGTAATTATCAGAATAAAATCAGTACTTTATGTGATATTAAGCCTGTCTTTGGAGTTTTTATATGCAGCGTGAGTCTCGTTTTTTTACGAATAATCAAAAGCATGAACCTTATGCGTTTTCTCTTGATCAGCTACATGTTATTTGTGCCAAGAATTATGCTACATTGCATCATTTAGGGTTTCCCTTGATACCTTTATTTCAAAAACAATTACCGACTCAAGATATTTTATGTATTCAATTAATGCAACAAGCTCGCTTTACAAGTATTTTAAAATGGGATCTGTATACATGCCCATTGTGTTCGCATAATATCAAAATGACAACGATGATCCATATTTATCATGATGTTAAAATGGCGCATATTGTCAACATTCAGCCAGCGTATCCTGCTGTCAGTCATTATGCTATACGAGAAAGTGCAATAGAAAAATTACAAATGAATTATTTTTTATGGGATTGTTTGCAATATGTTGTCAGTAGTGATGCAATGAAAAAATCATTAAAATGAAGGAAATAGCCGTCTTTAAGTTATGCTATCCAGTCATATCCTGATGCTGTGCAATATTGAATGTGAATTATCTCAATAAACATCGTTTCAATAGATAGAATAGATCAAACGAGTCGTCAGGATGCAAGACGTAGAAGCTGTGATCACTCCTGTCAGAATGCGTATGCAGATTCATATTGTTGCGATAAAATGAAATATCTTATTGAATAATATTAAGAATATATATTTTTTGAGCGACTGCTAAAAAAAATAATCAATCGTATTGTATAAATGCAAGAAAATACAAGCACATACAAAGAAATGGTAAATGATTCAACTGCTTGTTGATAGCTTATCATGTTTTTATTTTGTAAAAAAACCTTATATTTTAATATTTTTAATTGAAAATTGATGCTTTTCATTGCGATTTTATTATTCGATTTAATTCGAAAGTATTAGAGTTTAAAGTGATGATTTATATAGAATATTCTCTTCTCAGAATGAATTTAAAATGCAGTTAATAAAGCAATACTTTGAGTTTTTTTAGTCGTATTAGTCAGTGCGGATAACATTATTTGTTATAAACGAATGTAACTTTTTTAACTATTCATAGGTCTAACGTTATAAGCAAGATGATTTATTAAATTGAATCCATTGATCAATCATCTGATTTTTACACAATAGCTATCATTGATTTGTATCACAATGATCAATGAATTGTTTTTGGCTTGATTGATTCATGAGGTATTAATAATGCAATCATTAAAGAATGATAACAATCAAATCTATATGCCTTGCCTACCTTTACGAGATGCTTTAGTTTTTCCACATACTAATTTATCTTTATTTGTCGGACGACAACAGTCCATGAATGCTATTTTAGCTTCAATGAAACAGAATAAAAAAATAATCCTGGTTACACAAAAAGATCCTAGTGAAAATAATCCTGCATTACAAGAATTATATGAAATAGGTGTGATGGGTAAAATATTACAATTATTAAAATTACCTGATGGGACATTGAAAATTTTAGTTGAAGGTGAAAGCGTGGTAAAAATCATGGCATTAAAAGTAGAGCATGATTATTTATGTGTTCATTGCAATTTTGTACTGGAAGCCATTGATTCACGAGAATTGATTGAAAAAAGATCTATGTCCACTTTACTCCTCAGCTTATTTAAACAATATACTCAATTATCGACCAAAGTGACGAATGATGCATTTGAAAGCATTTCAAACATCGAATTTGATGAGCATTATCATCACATATTATTGCATAATATTGCTTCTATTTTAGAAATCAGTGTTGCTGAAAAACAAAAAATATTATCAGCAATACACTTAAAAGATCAACAGCAATTAATGCTCAATATCTTAAAATCTGAAATCAATTTAATAAAAATGGAAAAGAAAATTAAAAAAAGAGTGAAAAAACAAGTTGATGATAGCCAAAGAGAATACTATTTGATCGAGCAAATGAAGGCGATTAAAAAAGAACTTGGTCAAGATGATGGAATCACTGAAGTATCTGAATTACAAATCAAAATAGATAAAAAAAACATGCCAAAAGCAATAAAAAACAAATTAAATTTAGAATTAAAAAAATTAAAAAATATGCCTTTAATCTCATCAGAATCAGCAGTATTGCGTAATTATATTGATTGGGTTCTCATGATGCCTTATAAAAAAACAAAACTACAATATGATTTACAAGCAGCTAAAAAGCGCTTAGATTTAGATCATTATGCGTTATCAGAAGCAAAAGAACGTGTTTTAGAATATCTTGCTGTTTATAAGCGAACAAAGCAAATAGTCGGTTCTATTTTATGTTTCGTGGGCCCTCCAGGCGTTGGAAAAACATCACTTTGTGAATCGATGGCTTTAGCTATGAATAGAAAGTTTATTCGTATTGCTTTAGGTGGCGTGCGAGATGAATCTGAAATTAAAGGACACAGAAGAACGTATGTCGGTTCTATGCCTGGTTGTATTATGCAAAAAATTTGTCAATCAGGATATAAAAATCCAGTCATTTTATTAGATGAAATTGATAAAATAGGGCATGATTCACGCAGTAATCCTTATTCTGCTTTGCTAGATATATTAGATTCAGATCAACATGTTTATTTTTCAGATCATTATCTAGAAGTAGAATATGATTTATCTGATGTCTTATTTATTGCAACTGCTAATTCTTTGGATATGCCTGTTCCTTTATTAGATCGTCTGGATGTACTACGTATTCCAGGTTATAGTGAATCTGAAAAAACATACATTGCTCAAAACTATTTAATTCCAAAGCAATTCAAAAAACATGGCATATCCTTAGATGAATTGCATATTTCATCTGATATCTTGAAAGTGTTGATTCAAAGATATACGAAAGAAGCTGGTGTTCGAAATCTAAATCGTGAAATTGCAAAAATTTGTAGAAAATTTGTCAGAGATGATATCAATCAGAAGACTGATGGTACGAAAGAAAATTGTCAGTTAAATTTGCAGAATTTAGAGCAATATAATGGTGTAGCAGTGTATTCATTTGATTTGCCAAAGCATGATCAAATAGGCGTTGTTCATGGATTAGCTTGGACGCAATTAGGTGGTGAAATATTAAATGTAGAAGTTGTATTATTGCCGGGAACTGGTAAATTGATTAAAACAGGTTCTTTAGGTGAAGTCATGCAAGAATCTATTCAAACTAGTTTATCAGTTGTTCGAAGTCGAGCGAATCATTTAAAGTATGACGCTAATTTTCTATTGCATCATGATGTGCATGTTCATTTTCCAGAAGGTGCTATTCCTAAAGATGGACCTAGTGCTGGGATCGCTATTTGTACGGCGCTTTTTTCAGTTTTAATGAATCACTTGGTTAAAGCAAATGTTGCCATGACGGGAGAAATTAATTTGCATGGTGATATTTTACCGATTGGTGGATTGCAAGAAAAATTATTAGCAGCCCATCGGTATGGTATAAAATCTGTAATTATTCCTTATCATAATTTGAAAGATTTGAATAAAATATCTGATGAAGTTAAAACATCATTCCAAATTCATGCTATTAAAAATATTGAAGACATTTTAGATATTGCCTTATATCCATCCTCTGAAAAGAGCCTATTTTAATAACTGATACGATCTTGTCATGATCGTTTATATATCTGGATTGGCTGTGTATGAATCATATCGTTTTCTTAGAGTGCCGATTTTAATCTAATCAATGATTCAATTCAAAACTGCTCTGATCTTAGATCAGCGCAAGTTTATTTTAATGCATCTATTGTTATATTTTGATGAGTATACAAGTGATATATACGGTAATAGCCAATATAATCCTTTGACTGGATGGAGTGAGTTCACAGTATTTTGAACTATCAATTCTATGATTAAATTGATTAGAAGAAAAGGAATAAACTAGGGCGAGTCCTCAATCTGAAAATCATTTATAATTAGATATCAATTCTTCCAGTAAAATATATACAAAAATTATTAATGATATGCAGACACAGCATACAGATAAAGATGAGCTAGAATTAAAAAAAGAGCTCGTATTGTATGCTATCAGAATGAATAAACCAGATTGGTTTCGTTTGTTGATTCTGAATAATGATAGTTT
>JAAOIJ010000140.1 GCA_015163815.1 Endozoicomonadaceae bacterium | reverse complement strand
TCAAAGCAGCAGATAAGAAAGTAGTTGCTATAAAGCCAGTGCGCAAAGCAGCAGTTAAGAAAGTAGTTGCTAAAAAGCCAGTGCGCAAAGCAGCAGTTAAGAAAGTAGTTGCTAAAAAGCCAGTTCGCAAGTCAGCAGCTAAGAAAGTAGTTGCTAAAAAGCCAGTGCGCAAAGCAGCAGTTAAGAAAGTAGTTGCTAAAAAGCCAGTGCGCAAAGCAGCAGCTAAGAAAGTAGTTGCTAAAAAGCCAGTGCGCAAAGCAGCAGCTAAGAAAGTAGTTGCTAAAAAGCCAGTGCGCAAAGCAGCAGCTAAGAAAACAGTCCGTAAATCAACTATTAAGAAAAAAGTAGCTGTTAAAAAAACAGTGCGTGGAGCTGTTGCGAAAAAAGCCGTTCGCAAATCAACTGTTAAAAAAACCACTGCTAGAAAATCATCTGTTAAAAAGAAAGTAACAGCTAAGAAAGCAGTCCGTAAATCAGTTAGTAAAAAAACAACAGCTAGAAAACCAGTTGTGAAAAAAGCGTCTGCAAAGAAAGCTATAAAAAGATCGACTGCTAAAAAAACAATTCGTAAATCATCTGTTCTACGCGGTGCTGCAAAAAGAAGATAATGATATGCTGCATAAAAAAGCCGGAACTATGTTTCCGGTTTTTTATGCAGGCGAGAAAACATAAAAAATATGTTAAAATAGAAAAATATCAACAGGATAAATAAAAATCTTGATGGATAATATGGTTTATTTTTCATCAAAATGTAGATAACACCTTAATTTTTTAGCATGATAATAATATTTGTGAATATATGATCCAATTAAATGAAATTTCTTTATATCGTAGTAGTTTGCCTTTATTTCAACACGCATCATTAAGATTGTCACCAGGTGAGCATGTTGGTGTAATAGGGCGTAATGGCTGCGGAAAATCAACCCTTTTTTCTATTATTTTAGGTGATATTGAAATTGAATCAGGTGAAAGAATTATTTCTCCAAAATTACGAATATCGCATATGTCGCAAGAAGTATTAGCTTTAAAATGTAATATTGTGGATTATATTTTAGATGGTGATTCTGTATTACGTCATATTGAAGCGTCTATTCAAGAAGCTGAAAAGCATAATAATACTTCGGAAATTACGTACTGGTATGATCAATTAGGATTGCATGATGGATATACTGCGCATTCTAGAGCAGAGCAATTACTCCATGGTTTAGGATTTAAGCAACAAGAGATGGAACGTTTAGTTCAAGAATTTTCAGGTGGTTGGCGTATGCGTTTAAATTTAGCGCGCGCATTAATGTGCCCTTCTGATATTTTATTATTAGATGAACCAACAAACCATTTGGATATGGATGCAATTTGCTGGTTAGAAGGATGGTTAAAGCAATATACAGGTACTTTGTTAATGATTGCTCATGACCGAGCATTTTTAGATCAAGTTGCTGAATCTATTGTGCATATTGAACAGCATGTTATCAAAGTGTATAGCGGGAATTATACAACATTTGAAAAAACAAAAGCAGAGCAATTACATTTACAAGAAGCTATGCGTCAAAAGCAAGAAAAGCAAAGAGAGCACTTACAGTCTTTTATTAATCGATTTAAAGCGAAAGCAACGAAAGCAAAGCAAGCGCAAAGTCGCATGAAAGCTTTAGAAAAAATGGAAATGATTGCCCCCGCTTATGTGAATTCATCTTGTCAGTTTAAGTTTCAGAATGCAGATAAAATTTCAGATCCTTTATTGCGGATTGATTCAGGTAGTGTGTCTTATCAAACTGAAAAAAAAGAGATAACTGTTTTAAAATCTTTAAATATTTCTATTCATCCAGGACAGCGAATTGGATTATTAGGATTTAATGGCGCTGGTAAGTCAACTTTAATTAAAGCATTATTAGGTCATTGTACCTTATCAAGTGGGACACATATTACAGGAGAACATTTAGTTATCGGTTATTTTGCTCAACATCAAGTAGAAAGTTTAGATCAACAATTAACACCTTTTATGCATATTCAACGATTATCTCCCGGCGTAAGAGAACAAAAAATATTTGATTTTTTAGGATCTTTTGATTTTTTTGGAGATAAAGTACATTCACCTATTTACCCCTTTTCAGGTGGAGAGCAAGCACGTTTAGCTTTAGCGTTATTAGCATGGCAAAAACCTAATTTATTATTACTAGATGAGCCTACAAACCATTTAGATATGGAAATGCGCCATGCTTTAACCATGGCATTACAATCTTTTTCAGGAGCAGCTGTTATTATTTCGCATGATCGTGCTTTGCTAGATACTGTTGTTGATGAATTTTGGCTGGTTCATGAAGGGATTGTTGCGCCTTACGCAGGTGATTTATTAATGTATGTGAAAGCTTTAAAATCAGGGACTTTGGCTCATGATCATCGCCCATTGAAAGATCAAGACACAATAAAAAAATCTAATCATGCACGTCGGACCTCTTCAAAAACAACTTCTCTGCAGCAAAAACTGCAAAAAGAATTAACATCAGTAGAAAAAAAAATGAAAATGAGGCAAGACAAGTTAAATGAATTAGCGAGTCAATTAAATGACTCATCACTTTATCTTGCCAATCACTCAGATCAACTTCAAGTATTGCTAAACCAACAATCTGAGTCTAAGGCTGTGTTTGAAACACTTGAAATACAGTGGCTGACAGTCACTGAGCAACTCGAAAAATTATTATAAATGTTACCTCCTGTAGAGCAAGATCAAACTGTCGCAGTATTGCAATCAGAATACTGGTCTACGGTTCAATCTGACTTATTAGCAAAACGCTGTTGTTGTATGGTCTTGCCAGATCAACCGGTTACTCAAATTACTAGCGTGCCGTATGTAGTGAGTATGAATGCAGCATACCAGTTATATGTAAAAAAAACAGGCTACAATAAATTAGGAGCGGTCTGGGTTGATTTTTGTTCTTCTAAATTGCATTATCGGCAGCATGCTGCTCGAATTCGTCAAGAAGCCTTAATTAAAGCAATAGGTGTTTTAGAGTCTAAGGCAACCTTGCGTGTTTTAGATTGTACTGCAGGCTTAGGAGTTGATGGATTTCTTTTGGCTTCAGCTGGCTGTCAGGTGAATTTATTAGAACGATCACCTATTATTAGTGCTTTATTAGAGAATGGCTTATATCGGGCCTCTCAAACAGTCTCATTATCTCACGTCATGAAACGCTTATCTTTGCAAATGATTGAAGCTAAAAATTATTTGAAAAAGCTTATAAAGCAACAAGAGTTTGATAAGTATGATGTTATTTATTTAGATCCTATGTTTTCTAGTCAAGCAAATACAAAGAGTGCAGTGAAAAAAAATATGCAATATTTACGTGATCTGCTACCTGTTTTAGCAGATATAGATTTATTGGCATTAGCTTACCAGATTGCACGTTATCGTGTTGTTGTTAAACGACCTCGTTTATCTCCTTTATTGAATTCTGATTTGATACCTACTTCGCAACATATCGGTAAAAGTAATCGATTTGATATCTATTCAAAAAAATCATTAAAAAAGAAAAATTAATCTTATATTTTATATAATAAAAGAATATAATTATTCTTTTATTATATAAAAATACAAAACAGTATATTTTATAGTATAAACATATTAAATTAACTTGCCTTATGCGTTTAATATTGTAAAATGTCGCCTTAT
>JAAOIJ010000139.1 GCA_015163815.1 Endozoicomonadaceae bacterium | reverse complement strand
CCACCTGATACCATTCCGAACTCAGTCGTGAAACGATGCATCGCCGATGATAGTACGGGGTCTCCCCGTGTGAAAGTAGGTCATTGCCAGGAATTTAATTTTAACCCCAACATCCCCTTGTTGGGGTTTTTTTTATGATGAAAATAACTCAACATGATCATCAAAAAATAAAGAAATAGCTTCATTGAAAGACGCGATACAATCTATTGATTGTATTTACTCTTTAAACAATTCCGGACTTGGCTTGATAAAAATGATAAAAATGATAAAATGCCCGATATTATCTTACTTTATCGCTACAATATTTTATTGGCTTGCGATACAGTAGCGTATGACAGAATTTTGATGTCTTCTTTAATGGATAAACAAGACAATTTGAGATAATAATAATGAGTATCAATTCATCATGAATGCAAAAAATATGAATCGAATGCTATTAGGCGTTAATATTGATCATGTCGGTACTTTACGTCAAGCTAGAGGAACCTCTTATCCTGATCCCTTGAAAGCAGCATTGGATGCTGAAGAAGCAGGAGCTGACAGTATTACTCTGCATTTAAGGGAAGATAGGCGTCATATTATAGATCAAGATGTTTATAATATGAAATTAACACTACAAACCGCTATGAATCTTGAAATAGCTTTAACAGACGAAATGATTGCTATTGCTGCTGATATCAAACCACAACATGTTTGTTTTGTACCAGAAAAAAGAGAAGAATTGACAACAGAAGGAGGCTTAGATGTTGTGCGTAATATTGACAAAATTACAGAAGCTTCTCATTACTTATCTAGTAAAAATATAGAAATATCTTTATTTATTGATCCAGATTTATCTCAAATTAAAGCAGCTTTAATGTGTGGCGTTTCAGCGATTGAATTACATACCGGGCATTATGCTGAAAGTATCGATGCTAAAACACAAAAAAAAACACTATTCACATTACAAAAAGCACTGAATTTTGCATTACAAGAACAATTAATTGTGAATGCAGGACATGGTTTGCACTATAACAATGTAGAACCAGTTGCAAGCTTATTCGGTTTAAATACTTTAAATATTGGACATGCTATTATAGCTCGAGCTATTTTTGTTGGATTAAAACAAGCTGTTGTAGAGATGAAAGCGCTTATGCAATCTGCTCAATTACGAGATATAACGCATTGATTGTTGGCATAGGTACAGATTTAATTTCCATTCAACGTATCCAGTGCGTACAAAAAAAATCAGAAGATCGTTTTATTCATCGCATTTTAACTGAGAAAGAGCGTCAAATATATCATAAAAGGCATCAGTCTTCAGCTTATTTGGCTTCTAGATTTGCTGCAAAAGAAGCGATTGCTAAAGCATTCAAGGTAGGTATAGGTCGTATTTCATTTCAAGATATTGAAATAGATAATAATGAACAAGGCGCACCTATTGTTATTTTACATGGCTATGCTGAAGAATTAAGAAAAATCAAAAAAATAAAGACAATCCATATTAGCTTATCTGATGAAAAATGCTATGCAATTGCCTTTATTATACTCATCAGTTGCAGTGAATAGCGGAGTTATGAATCGATTCATTGGCATGAGTATCATGTGATATGTGATAGTTTGGTAAAAAGGTCTTGTCAGATTGTTTAATTTTCGTATAATGGTTGCTTGACCGTTTTAAAAATTAGACGGAGGGATGGCTGAGTGGTCGAAAGCACCGGTCTTGAAAACCGGCATGGGTTAGTAGCCCATCCAGGGTTCGAATCCCTGTCCCTCCGCCATTTATCATTCCATCGTTAGCAGTATCAACCTTTTGTTGAATACCTTTTGAAATCTTCATGTTTTTATCCTTTCTTTCGAAACTCTGAAATAAAACAGTAATCTATTATCTATTGTTAAAAAAAATAGCCATCAAGATATTATTCTGAATTAATGCGAGAATCAGATTGTACGCTCTGTTTTGCATAAAAAGATTGTCGTTTATTGTAAAGTAAAAAATAACCTACTTTTAGATTGAAGACACGCCGTAGTATTTCTTAATCGTGATTGTAGAGTAAGACTAGGGCGTGTCTTCAACCTGAAAATCATTTATAGATTGCTTTTTTTGGCTATAGAAAAGGCTTTACTGCTGCATTTCACAATTGAGAAGGCAAAATAAAGCCATCTTATTTGAAAATTGATTGGCTAGATTAAAATATTTTAGAAGTATTTTGATTCGTTTTGATAAGCTGAGACCTTTGCAATAAGCAGTTAAATGAATAATTTATGTATTTTTTTATTCAAAAAATACATAAATTACGTCATTTTTTAAACTATTTTAATAAAAAAGATCATATCAGGCGTCTTTGTTGTCTTATTGCAAAGGTCTCAAGCTAGCTAGGCATTTTAAAGCGATGATTTATATTGCGTGTGCTATTATTTGGGTGAATTCAGAATGAGGACACGCTCTAAGAAAAATCAAAAGGCATTCAATAGTATTTGCTCAACAACAGCTGTAGAAATCATTACTCCTCTGATTCAAATAATAAAAAATTCGATGCTAATCAAATAGTATATTTGCTACAAAGTATAAATGATACAGGAACATCTGCATTTGAATACATATGTAAAATAAGACAGAATACGCTAAATGTCGATTTAGAGGATTTTGCAAAAAATATAGATTCTCTTTTAGACTATACTTTAAATAAAAGTGGAACATCCAGTATTTATAAACTTTTTCAAATGGAATTATCTCACTATAGGCTCATGAATATAGTCTTGCATGATGAGACAGGCAACAATATTAAGAAACGGCACAAGTATCAGAAAATGAAAGAGAAAAAAGCATTAAAAACGCTGAATAAACTGGAAAAGCATCACAAGCTGTCGTTTATAAAGGAACAGAAGGCATAACATACACTGGATATGCAGAAGTACAGCGTTCCTATAAGCCTGAAGAGCAACGATCGGAATTACAGCGAGTTTTAATGCTATTTTTCATGAAAATCTGCCAAAAACCTCGTGCTCTAATGGGCAGTAATAATATACATTTATGGTTGAAGAGACCTTTTCTTTAAAAAATATGTTAGTCCATGATCATAGGGATATCTGGATATTATATTGCTTTCTCAAGTATAAACTGCAACAATAAGACCTTTTTTATAGCTAAAAAAAGCAGTTAAATGCTAAGCATTCCTATCATTTCTTTTTTTTAACAAAAACAAAAGAATGACATGGCTCATCAATTAGCGCAAGAAAGGTAATTAAAAGCAAGCAGAAAACCTTATAACATGCTCCTTAGTATGATGAAATATATTAATGTTTTGGAAAAAAATGGAGTTCTGATCAAATTTTAGGGCGATTGAGATTAGAAAATAGATAAATTAATCATGCAACGATTGATCAATATATTAAGAAACAAAGCGCACTAGGATCTGACTTATACAAAAATTGAAGACATCAAGGTAAAAAATATTGCACTAGAAAAAAAACATCGGGTAGAAGGCTTATTGCTAATCGAGTCGATATTACAAAAATACCTATTTTTCGATGAAAAATGTCATATTGAAAACTGGTAAGCAAAGATTATTATAGGAAAAAATGATCAAGGCGTTATTGTTAGCTTAGTCGAAAGATGCTCTCAATATGTTTTTTTACAAAAAATTGAGGCTCGTCAAGCGAATGAACTAAAAGACTGTATGATCAAGTGTTTAACAAATATGCCACTTCAATATAGATAAACGATTACTGTTGATCATGGCAAAGCATTTTATCAGCATGAAGTATTATATAAAACATTGAAAATAAAATGTTATTTTTATGAATCTTAGGCTTTATGGGAAAGAGATTTCAATGAGCATACCAATGAATTAGTTTGTCAATATCTACCAAAGCCAACAGAGTTTATCGACATAGAAGATGATGAAATTTTGGCAATTAAAAAAGCACTCAATAATAGACCTGGAAAAATGTTAAATTAGCGAACACCTAATGACGTTATGCTAGGAATAGAAAAACTTTTATGTCTTCTGCTTTATGATTGAATGGGTCTTTTGAAATGATATTTGCTTTTATTTTTTTATTGAAGACATGAAGGATTGTAAAATGCACAAATTATTCTACCCTTTCCTATTAATCTTTTTGATGTTGTTTTCAACCTATCATTTAGCTCATAATAATGATGGATTATTTTCAAGACTACCTCCCTTTGTAACAGATCTTCTAAAGCTGCAAAATGAATTTTTACTCAGAAACACAAGTAGTCAAGTCGCAAAACTTACAGAGAAAGATTTATGCCAACTCAGTACACATATGAAGAGGAAGATTCTAGAGGTTATTGGCTCAATAGAGGGAGATATACAGAGACAACCTGAATTAATGAAGACAGCAAAAGAAGGGTATGATTATTTAAAGAAATATATTTATCCTTGTTTTCGAAAGTGGGGTTTCCCTGATAATATATTAATTCTATCACCTATGCTGACTTCAACTTTTTTATCTCAGTTATTGTTCGAAAATATTATTTTTTATCGTGAGATTTCTCGTTTCATTCTACTGGAGGTATCATCATTTAGTAATATACATCTTTATAAAGATGTATTAATATCATTATTTCAAAGTCAAAATAAGCATTTGAATAAACATAAAACGCACAATAAATTCTTACTGGAGATGTATATAGGCCTCATGATTATGGTGATTCGAGGTGATATTACTTGGATCATGTCTGTTTTTTTTTAATGATAAATCCTTCTCGTTATGCTAAATCTTGCAAAGATCTCATATTTAACAGTGAGAATAGATCAAAAATAAATTGATCGTGGATCAATATGCACTAAAAGATTGCTAAATTTTTTTTCACTTAGTGAATCAATTGTCAATAAAATACTGTGAAGCATCTCTTTTTTTTGAAAATGAATACAAAGTATTTTTGAGTATGAATATGTTTTGAGATAATCATTTGACGTTCTCATGTTTTTTGCTAGTGCATTCAGCATGAGCATTTTTTGATAATCATCTGTTTTATTTTGCACTATAGGCTTCTTGATCCATTCGAATGATCGCGCCATCTATAGCCTACTGACTCATTAGTTTGAATATTGATAATTTTTGCTGAAAGGCTTCCATCGGCAACTTGAATGGCTATGGTTTGATTTATTTTGACTTGATTATGAGAAGAAATTATTTTTTTTTGCTCATTCTGTAAGACACTGTATCCTCTTTTTAATATATTCAACGGATTATAATCTTGTAATCTTTGAGTATAGTTTGTTAATGTTTGTTGATACTGTGGCAAGAGATGATCAGTTGTTCGAAGGAGAGACTGTATGGTATGTTTAAGCATTAAATGAGATTGTTGTAACGTATGTACTGGTGTTAATTTTTGTAATTGATGTGTTCTCATTTGTATTTTTTCTCGATACAAAGCAAGTTGTTGATAATATCCATGCGTTAATTGTAAAGTGAAATGATCTAATTGTTGCGTGCGTTCTCGCAACATATCCATTGGACGAGGTAATGATTTGTAAAGTATATCGAATATAGATTGTACTTTCTGGTATTTATACTTCATGCATTGCTTGAGTTGATGTTGATACGTTTGTAATGTCTTCATCCAGTCTAATTGATTGAGACTAATAATTTCTGCAGCCACAGATGGTGTGGCTGCGCGATAATCAGCTACTAAATCGGCAATGGTAGTATCTGTTTCATGTCCTATACTGCTGATAATAGGAATAGGGCAAGCAGCAATAGCTCTTGCTATTTTTTCATCGTTAAATGCTTGTAAATCTTCTAAAGAACCTCCACCTCGTGCAATAATTAATGCATCAAAATGATGTGGCATTTGATGTACTAAAGTGAATTGTTTTAATAAATCTGAAATGGCTTCCTTACCTTGAACATTAGCCGGTAAAATAGTTATCTGAATGAAAGGGCATCGACGCTTTAAAACGCTGCAAATATCTTGAATGACAGCACCAGAAGGAGATGTTATCACAGCTAAGTTCTTTGGAAAGGTCGGTAATTTTTTTTTATATTGCGCTTCAAATAATCCTTCTGCTAGTAATTTTTTTTTCAATTGATCAAAAGCTTGTTGAAGAGCCCCTTCACCTGCTGGTTCCATGGTTTGAACTAATAATTGAAAATCACCTTTTGCAGAGTATAACGTTGCTTTTGCTCGAATAATAATTTGTTGCCCATGTTTCGGCTCAAAATTGACATGCCGATTTTGTCCTTTAAACATAGCGCATCGAATTTGTGCTTGTTGATCTTTTAGATGAAAATACCAATGTCCTGATGTATGTTGTGTTAAATTAGAGATCTCTCCTGAGATCCATACGTGAGAAAAGGATGTTTCAAGTAATCCTTTTGCTGATTGAATAAAGGCATTAACACTTAAAATATGGATCGATTTAGAAGAAGGTGGCATGATTTTTCTGCTATTTTAAATAAAAAATAATATGATATATATTGTAATCAATATGCCATCATTGTGATGACATGATGCTCATATTCTATCATGAGTTGTTCCTCTGTGTGCAACAGGAATACGATAGACTGAGACCTTTGCAATAAGAGAATAAATTTTAAATAATGTTTATTTTTATTTTTTTTCAAAAAAAATGATAAAATGAGTCGTATTTCGTTCTATTTTAAGAGGATTCCATCTAAATTGAACATTTTAGACGGAATCCTCCTGGAAATGCTAAAAATCATGACTTATTTTATTACTCGCTTTTAATAAATTAACACAGATTACTTTCAAATAAGCCTGCGTTAATACTTTTTCGGCACTAAAATATTTCGCTTTAGTGAATAAAAAAAGACGCTTTAAAGTCCCAAAACTCTGTTCAATGACTCAACGTGTTTTTTTGATTATTTTATTTCGCTTCATTTCATGATGATCTAAAGCCTTATTGCGAGAAGCTTTATTCATAATGCCATCTTTTAAATTTTGATTATTTAAAAGCTTCCTGTTTTTTGTAGAAGCATATCCTTTATCAGTAAAAATTCTGACGCTAGGTTTAACTTTTTTTAAAATAGGTAACAGCACTTGACTATCATGCACATTCGCTGCTGTAACAGCTATTTCATCACAATAACCTTCTGGATCTGTTCTGGCATGTAGCTTATAACTTAAATAAAATCGACCTTTTTTTAACCCAACGTGTTTCATGATCTGCACTTAATGGTGTTTCAATGCGTTGATCTTCATGATACTCTAAAGCTTTTTTTTTAGGCGCACCTCGAGATTCTATAATAGTAGCCTCTAATATAGCTGATGATAAATTGATTATTTTTAAATCCTGATTGTCTAATGGTTGATTAATTAATTTCATTCATTTAGGCATGACGTGACTTGAATTTAACCAATTCCTTGCGCGAGATAATGTGCTATGATCTGGGATATCATGATAATCAAAATCATAAAACAGCATAAAATATTCCCTTAACACAAGATTCGACTCTAATTCTGGATCACTTAAGTTATACCATTGATCTAGTAAAATAGCTTTAAATCGTTTTAAAAGACAATAACAGATGTTGACGTTTTTTTTGTTTTTCATGATACAACAAATGTGAAACAGCATTCCAGTCAATAATGGTTAGTAGTTTAAGTACAAAACATTTTCTTGAACAACGATTTAATCTTTTTTTAATCGCTACTTGTGAAGCATTCATGATATAAGACTCAGGTAAAAATTAAGCATTATCATAAATCATGGTTTTTAAATCATAAAACTTAATTGTCTTTATATTATTTTTTTACATGAATAATGTTGCCTTATTGCAAAGGTCTCAGTCTGTTTAAATATGATATATCATGCTCACTGGTTATGCTAAAGTCAGGTTTTTTATAATCGATATAAGGCAAGGCAAGGCAAGGCAAGGCAAGGCAAGGTTGAATGAGTTAGTCTAAAATAATCAGATGATATGATGTGTTATTATCTATTTTGTATCTTAAGTGTGCCCATTATTTTTTCAGACGGTTCAAAAAAACTGATTATTAGAGGGTTTATGAAAAATAATGCATTAATTTTTGATTTCTAGGATGGGTTTTGTATGGATTGCTTCTTTTTCAAGCAATGAAGTATACATCACATTCGCTATTTTTTGATAAGCTTTGGATGAATGAGCTTGCGGATTGTGCCAGGCTAAGATGGGGTTATTTTTGTTGTTTTGGCAAATTAAAGGGTCTAATGGAAGAGAGCCTAATAACTTTAAATGATAAGCTAATAATAAATCTTGCAGTGTGTTTTCATTTCCCCAGATATGCTCTATATGGGCACAGTTGGAACATAAATGCCAAGCCATATTTTCAATAAGGCCTAAAATAGGCACTTTTACTTTACGAAACATTTCAATAGCTCGCCTAACATCATTTAACGATAAGTTATGGGGTGTTGTGACCATGATTGCGCCAGATAAAGAGATTTTTTGTGTTAATGTTAAAGGAATATCTCCGGTACCAGGTGGCAAGTCTACTAGCAAAATATCCAAATTTCCCCAATCCGTTTTAAATAGCATATGTTGTAAAGCAGAGCTGGCCATTGGGCCTCGCCATATAATAGGCGTATCTTGGGCAGTAAAACAAGAAATGGATAATGCTTTGATGCCTTGCACGATAAGTGGTTGTGTTAAGGTATCTTGTGCCTGTTGTGTGGATGTGTTGTGTTTAGGTTTTAGACCTAGCAAGTGATTTTGGCTAGGCCCGTAAATATCGGCATCTAATAAGCCAATTTTTAAACCTAACTGCTGTAATGTAGCTGCTAAGTTTGCAGCTACCGTTGATTTGCCAACACCTCCTTTTCCTGAACCAATGGCAATAATATGATTGACCTGTTTTAAACCGTCAGGGTGATTGGTCGATAT
>JAAOIJ010000138.1 GCA_015163815.1 Endozoicomonadaceae bacterium | reverse complement strand
TAGAGGAATATCAAAATGAAACAAACATCAGGAATAACTTCACAGCAAACAGGGATAACTTTACAGCAAACAACACGTTTGCCTGTCAGTCCAGCAAGTTTCCCTTCATCTGTCAAATCTATGAACTTAGAGTCACATATGCCGGTTGAGGAGGATTATTGCCCTCCTGCTGCTAAAAAAATCTGTTTAGATAATAAAACGCCTATACCTATAAAAGAAAAGCTAAAACAAGCATCTCGCCAGGTTTGGAGTTCGGCGAGAAAAACGCTAATGCTTTCCGATCCTATGCAATTCGTGAAACAGGTAATAAGCCCTGTATCTGCGCCTATTAAAGAGTCTGCAGCAAGTATTAGTGGCAATGGCAGCTTGACTGGAAAAGCTTTGAGTGTAAGCCAATTATTGTTGACTACACTGACAGCGGGCTATACTGGTCAGTGTTTAGCAAAAAATTCAAGTGCAGCGACTGTCCTTGGTGGTTCAGTTTGCGTGTTTGCTTTAACGAATAAAATATTATCTAAGCTTAAATTGCTTGTTTCATTGGATGATAGATTAGATTCAACTAACCAGAAAAGAATGACAGAGTCTTTTGCTCGGATGTTTAATGATAGTTGTTTAACTAACATGTTTTCTGTAGAACTGATAAAAAACGGCAAGAATCTAACGCAAGATCAAGAACAACAATATACTCAAATCCAAAGCAGACTCGAAGCAATGGATAAAAAGTTAGAGGCATTAAAAAAGATATTAGTTCATAATCAAATCGATATTTCAGAAATTGACGGCCAGCTTTCGGACAAGAGTCTGTCTAAAATAGATCAATTATCTATAAAAGAAAAGGTTTATCCTAAAGCTATTTTGGACTTATGTTTAAGCGAGATACAAAAGGCGACATCTCGGAATCAAGAGTTGATAACTAGCTTGCTGAGCGTATTAGAAAATTATAATCTAGAGATCAGTGAGGTGAAAAAGAGTGTAGACAGTCTTTTTCATAGCTTGCTAGCTGAATCCGGAGATGTAGCATTAAGTGCTGAACCTATCAAGATTTCATTTGATGTACATGCTGAGCGTGATAGATTATTCATAGAGTCCCAGTATTTAGAAGGCGTGAAAAATGTTATAGGAACTTTATCGGATGAGAAGCAAGCTCGTTTTGATGAAATACAAGAAAGTCGTGCTGCTTTAATAGATATTGATCAATCATTGATAGATACATTAATAAAGACAAACGGCATGATAGGTGATATCAGGAGTATCAACTTAGTAGATGTTTTGGAATCTGAGATCAGCATGCTTCAAATTCAATTAGATAAGAAATGTGCAACACGAGACACTTTAGAACAGCAAATACTTAAAGATCAAGAAATTAACAATTCTTTTCTTACTGAAGTTAATGCAGAAATTCTCTTGATTCGAGATAAAATAAGTCAATGCAAAGAAAAAATTGAACATATAAAGGAGAATAAGAGCTTAGAACAAGATGCAGAATATATGCTTCTAAATTCAGAAGTACATGCAGCTGAAGACAGTATAAGATTCCTGGAGAACGAGTTGAATGACTATTACCTTCTAACACAAGATGTCATGGAGAAAATCTCTAGTCACGAACAGATTAAGCGAAATCCTGATATATCTACTGATATAAAAGAGTATGGTCTGATTGAAATATCCAAATTAGAAGAGAAGCAATCACTGCTCAAAGAAAAAATAAAAAAACTCAAGGAAAAATTACAATCTACTAAAAAATCACACGTAGAGTTGCTTGAAAAACAGACAGTAATGAGAAAAACAGCTCTAGAAAAACAAGCAACGCTACGAAAGGGAACTGAACAAGAAAAGCGTCTAGCAAAAATCGGTCAGTCATTATCTTTGCTACAGACAGTGATGAGCGAGGGTGGGGATGATCGGAAACACGTTGAAGAGTTACTCAAAAAGACAGGTTTCATTATAAGTTCAAAACAAGATCAGGTAAATCATTCTGCGATTCGGGTATCACAAGATCAGGTAAATCATTCTGCGATTCGGGTATCACAAGATCAGGTAAATCATCCTCCGATTGTACCCGATAGTGAAGCAAAAAATGGGGAAGAAGAAGCTACGGGAAGCAAGTCTAACCCACAAGACCCATTAAAAAACATGGCCGCCAAAGGCATCAATATAGAGAAGGAGCTCAGGAATATAAAAAGATATCTTAAGAGAGCTAGAAGCGATTTAGCTATAGCTAAGAGGACTAAAAATGCTACACTTCAAAAATCAGCAACAAAGCGAATATCTCATTGGGAATCGAAGCTTGATGATTTGCAAGAGAAGCAGCTAGCTGAGTTGCAAGGTGATATGATAGCCTAGGATATATTTTAAACTGTACTAATCAATATGAAAAATTAAAAAGCTTGTCATTATTAAAGTGGCAAGCTTTTTTTTAGATGCTATCCTGTCAATTCCATTGAGTTGATAGGATATTACTCATTCAATCTGAGACCTTTTCAACAAGCAATTCAATGCGTGTTTTGTGTTTTTTTATTTGCCTTTTCAAGGTGAAATAAAACAATAAGGTATTGTTTATAAACAAAAAATCAGTTAAATACTCATAATTTGCATTACTTCTTTGTCTCAATAAAAGAAGGGGGCATGACATGGCTTATCAACATGTGACGACAGAAGAAAGATTTCAAATTGATCGCTTATTATCAAAGCTTTATTCTATGCATGCCATAGGAAAAGCATTCAAAGAAACTGTTATCTTGAGTTTAAAACAATGAGAATAATTGATAAGATCTTTACGGTCATTTTAATAGATAACATTCATTTTATTTGATCTCTGTTCAAACCTTATATCTGTATGCCATTATTTTTAATTATTAACATTAAATTATTGATTTAATATTAAATAATGTTTTTTTATATCAAATTTTTTAATGGTATCTCGCTTACTTTAATATGCTTGTATCTAACAAATAAGGGCAATGTTGGTGATGAATTTGGCAAATAGATAGAAATAGCGTAGAATGTCCGGTCTAGTGCTATATTTTTTTACTTTAGTGAAATTTCACATCAATATTTAGATAAAGGTGGACCGGTTGATATGGTTGTCATTCGTTTAGCTCGGGGCGGCGCAAAGAAACGCCCATTTTATCATATTACAGTAGCTGATAGTCGAAAAAGTCGTGATGGTCGATTTATTGAACGATTAGGATTTTCTAACCCATTTGCTAAAAAAAGTGAAGAAAAGCTTCGTATTGATCGTGAAAAATTAGCGTACTGGTTGTCACAAGGTGCCCAATTAAGTAATACCGTTAAAAAAATACTCAAAACGAATTGAGCTTTGATATCATGAATATAAACCAAGTCATGCCGTTGAATGATCCATGGCTTAAAGTTGGACAAGTGATTTCTTTTTATGGTGTGAGAGGTTGGCTTAAAATTTGTGACTGGAGTGAAACCACAGGTAGTATTTTAAATTATCACAATTGGTTTTTAGGAGAAACATCAAAGCATTTCAAACCTGCGCCTCATATGGAATCTCGAATGCATGGACAGTATGTTTTAGTGCGTTTTGATCATTGTTTAAGTCGAGATCAAGCTAGTGTGTATTTGAAACAACATGTTTTTATTCATGAGAATTGCTTGCCAACTTTATCTCCAGGAGATTATTATTGGCGCCAATTGGAAAAAATGCAAGTATTTTATGTGGATCAGCAGGCGCATTCTGTTTGTTTAGGTATCGTTGATCGTATTCTGGAAACAGGCGCAAATGATGTCTTAATGATTTCGTCGACACAAGAGAGTCTAGATGATAGAGAACGCTTAATTCCTTGGATTGAAAACAAAGTGATTTGCTCAGTAGATATCAAAGCAGGTCATATTATCGTGAATTGGGATCCTAGTTTTTAGATAATAGAGCATATAATCATGTGGTTTGGTATCATTTCTTTATTCCCGGATATGTTTCGAGCTATTACAGAATTTGGCATTACAAGGCGCGCGGTTGAAAAAAATATTATAACACTCAGCTATTGGAATCCTAGAGATTTTTCAGACAATGCTTGTCGTACAGTGGATGCTCGACCTTATGGTGGCGGTCCTGGTATGATTATGCAATTTCAACCCATATACGATGCTATTCTGGCCGCAAAACATAGTGCAGAAATAGAAGCTAAAATACTAGGTCAGCATGCGCTTTTAAAGCCTTTGGTTATTTATTTATCACCCCAAGGTCGCCAGCTGACGCATCAACATGTGAAAGCTTTATCGAAAAAAACGCACCTGATTTTAGTGACAGGTCGATATGAAGGCATTGATGAGCGTTTAATTCAATCTGTGATTGATGAAGAATGGTCTGTAGGAGATTATGTGTTAAGTGGAGGAGAATTACCAGCGATGATGATGATCGATTCAATTGCTCGATTATTACCTGGTACCTTAGGACATTCACAGTCAGCAGTTTCTGATTCTTTTTCAGATGAATTATTGGATCATCCACAGTATACGCGTCCTGTGATCAATCAAATAGGCGGAAAGGTCCCAGATGTTTTAGTATCAGGTGATCATGAACAAATTAGACAATGGAGATTGAAGCAATCTTTAGGTCAAACTTGGTTAAAGCGCCCTGATTTATTAGAAAAAAGAATTCAAAATGCAGAAGAAAATAAACTGTTAACTGACTTTATGAAAGAAAATCAAGTACCATAGCTCCTAATGAGTTATAGCCTTTTAATAGTGAATGATATCTAAACATTGAGATATATATGAGTAAAAATAAAATTATTGAAAAAATTGAATCAGATCAAATGAATAAAACAATTCCTCATTTTTCAGCAGGAGATTCTGTTGTTATTCAAGTGAAGGTTACAGAAGGAGCGAGAGAGCGTTTACAGGCATTTGAAGGCGTTGTCATTGCAAAGCGTAACCGAGGATTAAACTCAGCTTTTACTGTTCGTAAAATTTCAAATGGTATTGGTGTTGAACGTGTTTTTCAATCATATAGCCCGCTCATTTCATCCATTGAAGTTAAACGAAAAGGGGATGTTCGGCAAAGTAAAATTTACTATTTGCGTGAGCGTAGTGGTAAATCTGCAAGAATTAAAGAAAAAATATAGTTTTTTGATTGATAGAGATTACATGCGATCTACGGTTTGGATGCCTAATAAATCCAAACCTATTTTGAGTGTTTTTGCTGTAATATCACATAGCATGAGTCTGCTTTTTTGTTGTTCTGGATCTATGTTGGTGTTTAAAATAGGACAGCTTTCATAAAATGACATAAAATGAGAGGCTAGTTCATATAAATAACTACATAGAAGATGCGGCTTCCCTTCCTTTTCAACTTTATTCAATACATCGTGAAAGCGAATTAAAATTAAACTCATTTTGCGTTCAATGGTTTCTTTTAAGCTAAATTTATCAGTATCTTGCACTGTAATGTGTTTTGATTTTCTAAAAATACTTTGAATCCGTGTATAAGCATAGAGTAAGTAAGGCGCAGTATTGCCTTCAAATGATAGCATTGAATCCCAATTAAAAACATAATTACTGCTTCTGTTTTTTGATAAATCAGCATATTTTATCGCACCAATAGCTAAAGCATTGATCACTTTTACACGATCTGCTTCTTCTAAGTCAGAGTGTCGTTCGGCTAGTATATTAGTGGATCGTAATTCTGCTTCATCTAATAAATCAGATAGTTTTATCGTTTTTCCTGAGCGTGTTTTAAAAGGTTTTCCTGTGGCATCTAGCATCATGCCAAATTCATAATGTTTAAGAACAATATCTTTTGGAATAAAATTGGCTAATGCTGCAATAGAAAAAATCTGTTCTAAATGTTGCGTTTGTCTAGCATCGACACAGTAAATAATTTCAGTTGCATCTAAATTATGTGCTCGATAATATAATGCAGCTAAATCAGTTGTGCTATATAAGTAGCCTCCATCGCTTTTTTGAAGAATGACACCCATGGGCTCATTTTCTTTATTTTTAAAGTGCTCTAAAAATACAACTTTAGCTCCATTATGCTGTGTTAGTAATTCTTTTTTTACTAATAATTTAATAATCATAGGTAATAAATCGTTGTAGGCGCTTTCACCGTAGACATCGGCGGCTGTTAATGAAATATTTAATCGATGATAAATTTGTTGATTTTGCTCCATAGAAATATGGACTATTTTTTTCCATATTTTAATAAAATAAGGATCATTGCTTTGTAATTTAACAACATAACTACTCGCTTTTTTAGCAAAATCCGTGTCTTGATCAAAGCGTTTTTTTGCAGCTTTATAAAAATTCTCTAAATCTGATAGTTTAGGTGTTTCAATGTAATCATACTCATCCGATTCGAGTAAAGCGATGAGCATGCCAAATTGTGTTCCCCAGTCTCCAATATGATTTTGTCGTATCACATTGTGTCCTAAAAAAAATAAAAGACGAGCGATTGAATCACCAATAACGGTAGAGCGTAAATGATGGACTGCCATTTCTTTTGCAATGTTGGGATGGGAGTAGTCAATGACAATTGTTTTAGGTGATGAGGCTTTTTTTATTCCGCATCGGCTTGATAAATATAAATTGTTTAGTTTTTCAGTAAGCCACTGATCTTCAATGAATATATTAATAAATCCTGGTTTACAGGCTTGGGCGGATTGAATGGTAGGCTGTTTAGATAAATAAGCTGCAACTTTTTCAGCTAGCGCTATTGGGTTAATTTTTAAAGCTTTAGCAGCTTGCATTGCACCATTGACTTGATAATCACCAAATTCTGGTCGTTGACTGAGGGAGATAAGTGTTGGATAAGTTTCTGGGATATCTGATTGCTGAAAAGCGCTGGTTACTAAAGAATTTAAGTGTTGTAGTAAAGTCATGGTATATCTTTATTTTAAGATTAATCGTTTGATTAGGTGGAAGAATTGAATGCCCTATCATACCGTAGACAGAGAGAATTGACAAATGACGTTTACATTATTTTATTGTTTATATCATATTTTGAATATTTTGATTGATATCGCTATTGTTTTATTCGATCAATTCTAAGATGAATCTGTCGATGTTTTTCAAAGTTAAGATTCATGCAATATGGGCGATAAATGAATAGGCTGTTATGCATAAAAGATCATCTATTTAATTTAAGATCAATAGTATTTAGAGAGTTAGCATTATGGATAGAAGTCAATTATTAAAAAAAATAAAATATTTACCTTGGCGAGTATTTTCACTTGGGTTTGCGATTGGATTGCTGCTTACAGGCTTTAGCTTTACTAGAATGCATCAAAATCAACAGAATGCACTCAAAGAATTTCATGCAGAAGAGAATCTGACTTCACAGGAATCGGTATCGTTTGATCATCATAAACACAATAGTATCCCTCAATTTAACTTTTATCATGCGTTATCTGATAGCCAATCCTTGCAACAAGTTAATAAATCAGGTGATGTTATGCCTGCTATTAAAAAAACCAATATGTTTTACTTAGAGGTTGGATTTTTTACAAAATATGCGGATATTTTATTACAACAGAATCAATTAAAAGCATGGCATATTGATACACATATTTTTTCTGTTAATACCGTGAAGCAAAAAGGATATATTCTCAAAGTAGGCCCTTTTTATCATATTAAACAAGCATTTGTTATGAAAAGAAAATTATTGCATTATCATATCGATACTTTCATTGTAGCTGCTGTGCCAGAGACAGTCTAAAAGAAGTGATCTTGATATGATGATATGAATATAAAAAGTATATTGAATCTTATTGACGCATCCTCAATATGAGGCGATAGTTTGACTTATGTCAACACAAAGATTTCGTCTCGTATCACTTCCTTCAGTATTGGATATGTTCATACTTTCCTTGCGCTATCAGAGATAAGCTATGATTGATCGAATAGCATCATGACGTATTAAATGCCTTCTCAAATGTGAAGTGCAACAGTAAGGCATTTTCTATAGCCAAAAAAAGCAGTCAAATGCTAGGGCGTGTCCTCAATCTGAAAATCATTTATAGATTGCTTTTTATTTTAAAATACACGACACTCTTTTTTTTAAAAAAGAGTAGTAACTTATGATTAGAAATTTTTTAACTAATATTCTTTGGAAAAAAATACAAATAATTATGAAAAAAAATCAATGTCATCGATGGAAAAATGATCGACATGTTATATCTGCTATATTATGGAAATTACATACAGGCTCTCCTTGGAGAGATGCTGGCTGATGGAAATGGGCGC
>JAAOIJ010000137.1 GCA_015163815.1 Endozoicomonadaceae bacterium | reverse complement strand
CTATTCCTCGCATAACTTCGTTAGGTGTTCGATAGTTTAACACTTTTCTAGGTCTATTATTGAGTGCTTTTTGAATCGCTAAGATCTTATCATTTTCTATGCCTATAAACTCTGTTTTCTTTGGCAGATATTGACGAGATAATCCATTGGTATGCTCATTTAAACCTCTTTTCCAAGAAGCATAAGGTGTAGCAAAATAACATTTTATTTTCAATGCTTTAGATAAGACTTCATGCTGAGAAAATTCTTTTCCATTATCAAAAGTAATTGTTTGTCTATATTTAAGCGGGATCCTTCTTAAGTGCTTGATAATACAGCCTTTTACTTCATTTGCTTTGCGGCTCTCAACTTTTTGTAAAATAGTTTCATGACTAATCTGTATATTTTCTAATCTCAATCGCCCTGAAATTTGATAAGGACTCCATTTTTTTTGATCAAAATATCAATATGGAAATATTGGTGCTAATATTATCTCGAATCTCTCAGTGTATTCGCGAGTCTAACGATCTCCTTGTTTTATCTCTTAATGAAAAACAACAACAAGTAAATATACTCTATGTTTGATTGAACAAATAATGAAAGGCTTGATTAAATTGCAAGCTCATTCTAATAATATAAAGCTATTTGATTATAAAAATATTCTATTCAGCTTAAAAATGTTGATCAGCTCCGCATCAATTAGTAAAATAGTTTTGAATCAGGACTCTTCATTAAAAAATTTATTGATCGTTTTTTATCACAAGTAGAGTCAGTCTTTGGATGTGAAGTGTTATGTCGTCTATTCTGAATAAATCAATTTTTTTTTGTGAAAAAATAATTTAAACGACTGAATTATAGATATTGAGGTGAAAAAATTCAGGCACGACAAAAGCTATGCTATCCAAGCAAGCAATAATCGTAAATTATGCCCAACTACGCATAAAATAGCATTTATTTTATCTCCAATCTTACCTTTCAACATATTTCTTCGTAGTTTTCCTTCTGATTTCATATGCCCAATGTATGGTTCAATTGCGCTTCGTCTTGCGAGTTTTTTCTTTAAGGTAGGATTCATGCCTTTGCGTTGTCATGATATAAGCACATCATAACAGTCTACTTTATGTCCTCTATAACTCCTATCAACAAAAACCTGTCTGACTTGGCTAAGTATTTTTTCATTAATATCGCATACGACTTCATTTAAAGTATGACCATCATAATGGATGGCCTGAATGAAATTTTGCACTTAAAGCAAAGCCTTTTTTATGTGTAATAGCGATAGATACTTTGCTCCCATACTCATATTTTTTATGCGCTTTTCCTTCACTTATGCAGATGACTTCTGGTTCATGTAAGCTGTATAGTTTATTTTTATCTTTTCGTTCTTGTTGTAACAAACGCTTTACTATTGTTCATTCTTCTTGAAAGTAAGATGCTTTTTCTGTTCCTTTCATTTTTCTTTCAATATCTCGCATTAAGCGACCCAGGCAGGTTTTTAACTTTTTATTTGAATTTTTCATGCGCTTATACTGCTTGGAATGAGCCTGTCGACAAGCTTTCCTCATGGCTTTTATATAATATTTATTACTTTTCCAGGATCGACTATATAATGTAAATTGTATACAGGTTTTTTTTGGAGAGATGCTTTATCTCAGCTTTTCTCTTGGAAAAAAGCTTATAATCGATTTGATCGATAGTCATATAAAAAATAGAGTCTTATTTTTTTGAACTCTCAAGATAAAGTAACTCAAAAGTTTATTATTATAGATTGAATTTATATTCGAATTTATCAGTATAGAAAACAAGAAAAAGAACAATAGGACTCTCTCTAGAGAGAGTCATACAAAAAAAGTCATGAAACATATGTCGATTTGCTTTTATAATCTAGCAAGGTATTTTAAAACAATTATTTATATTGCATGTGCTATTTATGTAGGTGAATTTAAAATGAGGATGCGCTCTAATCGATTGAATTAAATAGATTGATTTGATTCAATTTTTTCAAACCATGCCATAATAAATTAAAACAGTATATTTTAATTTATTGTAAAACATGAAGAGTATTCAGGTATTTTTTTATTCAATATGGAGCGAGGCGTATGCGGAATCATCAAGGATTTTCTATAGTAGAAGTGATGTTAACAATATCACTGTTTGTGATATTGTTAAATTTCTCAATTCCATTGTACAATAATTATATTATTAAAACACATCGTGCAGAAGCAAAGTTAGGATTAATTCAATTAGCCATTGCGCAAGAAAATCATCGCATGAGTACAACTGGCTATGCAGATGATATCAGTAGTTTAGGTCCAACTGCATCCTCTCATGGTTTATACCGTTTTGTTGGAGTGTATGGCCGAATACCACTGAGTAAAGGAAGTTGCACTCCTGAATCAGGCATTGATTTAAGTGGTTATACCACAGGATATAATTTACAATATACATTGATTGCAATTCCTAATAGAGATACATCACAAGTAAATGATACCGATTGTGCTTGTTTGTATATCGATGATTTAGGGCAAAAAGGATCGACAGGTGCTGAATCTCCAGAAAAATGTTGGAATTAACCCTATGCTGTATGGATAAGGAGAAAGTTGAATGCAATCTACATCATTACAGGCTGCCACTGATCAGAAAAATAAAATTGATACAATAGAAAAAATACAAATATTATTAGATGCTAATAAATTAAGTGTCGTACGATATCAAGATAATACCATTGTTTATATCAATGACCTCGCTTTACTATTATTTGAAACTGATGATTCGAATGAATTTATCAATGCTGCATGTGAATTAGTTTTTTCAGATGATGCTTGTTTTCAATTAGATCAAGCTATTAAAAATACATCTAAATCAAAATTAATATTAATTGATCGATTAGTCTTAAGCAATCATCGCATTTTGTCAGCATGGGTTATGCCGATGATGTATCAAGGATCACCTTGTATTCAAGTAGCATGGGATCCAAATAGCATACCTGTTTCCCCGAAAAAAGCTGATATCATGAAAACAACAGTCAATGATAGTCATGTTGCATTAGTAGTCAATGCATTAAAACAAGATAGGTTGAAATTATTTTTTCAACCTATCGCCTGTTTAACAGGTGGTATAGATTCGCATTACGATGTATTTATTCGATTATATACAGCAGAAGGTCATGAAATATTTGCCGGTGAGTTTATGCGTGATTTGAGTCAACATGCGGTGGCCATCAAAATTGATCGATGGGTTATTTTACAGGCGATAAAAAAATTATTAATCTATAATAATAGTGAAAAAAAAGCAAAATTATTAATCTATTTAAGTGAAGCTACGATCAATGATTCAGAATTTATATCTTGGTTATCAGTCATTCTTGAAAAAAGTAAGCTAGAGCCTGACGCTTTAGTTTTTCAAGTCGAGATGAATTATATTACGAAAATGAGAGATCAAATTATTACTTTATGCCAACAATTAGTGAATAAAGGATGTTTAATCAGTATTTACCATTTTGAACTAATGAATCCAGTTGCTTCATTTTTAAGGAATATCCCTTGCTGTTATATTAAATTGCACAATCAATTTACACAAGAATTAATAGAAAATAAACATAATGAGCAAGAAATAAAAGCCATGATATCTGATTTGCATCATTTGAACATTAAAGCGATCGTGCCTTATGTTGAATCACCTAATATTATGGCGCAATTATGGCGATATGGTGTTGATTATGTACAAGGTTATTTTTTACAAAAACCGAAAGATGAAATGAGTTATGATTTTTCCTCGGATTGTTAATATTATTTTGTTTCTTTCAGGATTTATCCTTTAATTTACCAGAGCATGTTATACTCAGGCCAATAGCATGATACTGAGAATGATATGAAATCAAAAACATCAAAGGCAGACAATACGGAAAATTGGAATATAGAGGCATTCCAAGTACCGGAAGTTCCAGGTAAAATGAGATTCCATGATTTTCATTTACATGATGTTTTAATGCGTGCTATTTTTGATTTAAAATTTCATTATTGCACGCCAATCCAAGCTGAAATTTTAGAGCATACTTTAAAAGGATTGGATGCGATTGGTAAAGCGCAAACAGGCACAGGGAAAACGGCTGCATTTTTAATCACAGCTATGAATCAATTATTGGATATTCCTGCTCCAAAAGAACGCTATATTGGCGAACCTCGCGTGCTTATTTTAGCACCGACGAGAGAGTTAGCCATTCAGATTACTGAAGATGCAGAAAAGCTAAATCAATATACAAAATTTAATATTCTAATGCTCGTCGGTGGTATGGATATGGACAAGCAGCAAAAAAATTTAGAATCTGCGTATATTGATATTATGATTGCAACACCAGGGCGTTTAATTGACTGGTTGTCTCGTCAAGCTATTTTTTTAGATTTAGTTGAAACATTAGTCATTGATGAAGCAGACCGTATGTTAGATATGGGCTTTATTCCTCAAATTAGTCGAATTTTATTAAGATTACCTAAAAGTGAAGATAGACAAACGTTATTTTTTTCAGCTACTTTTAATGATGACATTGTGAGATTAACAAAAAAATGGACTTGTCATCCCATCTTTGTTGATATTAAAGCAAAAAATGCTGTAACGGATACGATTGACCAAAAAATATATATTGTGACTGCGGTTGATAAATTTAAATTGTTATGTCATTTGATTCAAGATCCAACGGTGACTCGTTTGATTGTTTTTGTAAATTTGCGCATCACGACGCGAAAATTGACTGAAAAATTAAAAAAATTAGACTTTAAAGTCGGTTGCTTATCTGGGGATATTCCACAAAAAAAACGTATTTTAACATTAGATCAATTTAAATCAGGAAAAATTAACATTTTAGTGGCCACTGACGTTGCAGGGAGAGGGATTCATGTTGAAGGTGTGAGTCATGTCATTAATTATAATTTACCTGAAGATACTGAAGATTATGTTCATCGTGTAGGACGAACAGGGCGAGCAGGCTCTCAAGGTGTATCTATTAGTTTTGCCTGTGAAAATGATGCTTTTTTGATAGATGGATTAGAAAAAAAGCTAGGCCAAAAAATTGCAATGTATAATTCATTAGATATTTTAAATCCAACAAATTAAAGTCTATCGCATGATATAATGGCAGGCCAATCAACACTGTGTGTTTATTAATCAAAATGCAATATCAACATATTCAACCTAAAAAACAGAAATATTATTGAATATTTTTCGTTTTTAGACTACATTTTCATGCGATGATTGATATTTTTTTATCAAAAAATTTGCATAGAATACAAACAGTATTAAAAAAAGAAAATATTTTTCAATGACTTATTGTCTTTTTTCCAGAAAATGATTATTTGCAATGTTTTTTAAACAAAATATTGCTGTATCAACTAGATACAGGTAATATGTTGACCTAATTATATCAATTTAGATCAATTGGTTATTTTCAATCCCATGTTTGAGGTATATGATATGTTGCGCATGAAAGAAGAAGCTTTAACTTTTGACGACGTGCTACTATTACCTCATTATTCAAATGTTTTACCAAAAGATGTCTCATTAACAACACAACTAACTCAAAAAATAAAACTAAATATTCCTTTAATATCCGCTGCAATGGATACAGTAACAGAAGCAAATTTAGCGATTGTTATTGCTCAAGAAGGAGGAATTGGTATTATTCATAAAAACATGACAATAGAGAAGCAAGCATCTGAAGTTCGTCGTGTTAAAAAACATGAAAGTGGTTTTGTTAAAAATCCAATTACGATTGAAAAAATAGACACTATTCAAGAATTGATGGCATTGCGTTTGCATTATAATATTTCAGGTGTCCCGGTTATGGATCAAGGACGATTAGTGGGTATTGTGACGAGTCGTGATGTTCGTTTTGAAACGGATATGAATAAGAAAATTCAAGAAGTGATGACACCAAAAGAGCGATTAATCACTGTATTAGAAGGCACTCAGCAAGATGAAATTCGAAAATTATTACAAAAACATCGTATTGAAAAAGTCTTAGTGCTCAATGATCAAGGTGATCTACTAGGATTAATCACCGGTAAAGATATGCAAAAATCGAAAGATTATCCTATAGCATGCAAGGATGAAGCAGGTCAATTACGTGTCGGTGCTGCAGTCAGTACAAGCACAGAAACGCACCATCGAGTAGAGGCTTTAGTGAATGCTGGGGTGGATGTGATTATTGTAGATACTGCGCATGGGCATTCTAAAGGTGTCATTAAGATGGTGTGCTGGATTAAAAATAAATACCCTGATTTACAAGTCATTGCAGGTAATATTGCAACAGCAGATGCTGCGCGGGCCTTAGCTGAGGCGGGGGCAGATGGTGTAAAAGTAGGTATTGGTCCGGGATCTATTTGTACAACACGGATTGTGACAGGTGTTGGCGTTCCACAATTAACGGCTATTGCTGATGTTGCAGAAGCACTGGCATCTACGTCCATCACAGTGATTGCCGATGGCGGCATTCGTTACTCAGGTGATATTGCTAAAGCGATTGCTGTCGGTGCATCTGCTGTGATGGTAGGCAGCATGTTAGCTGGGACTGATGAATCGCCTGGCGAAGTTATTTTATATCAAGGTAGAAGTTATAAAGAGTATCGAGGGATGGGTTCATTAGGTGCTATGTCGAATATACAAGGCTCTAGTGATCGATATTTTCAAAGTCTTGACTCAGGTACTGATAAATTGGTGCCTGAAGGAATAGAGGGTCGAGTTCCTTATAAAGGCCCTTTATCTTTAATTGTACATCAAATGATGGGCGGCTTAAGATCAGCAATGGGATATACAGGTTCTTCAGATATCCATACATTGAAAACAGTGCCGTCATTCGTTCGAATTACCCCAGTTGGCATGAATGAATCACATGTTCATGATGTGACGATCAATAAAGAAGCACCTAATTACCGAATACGAACATAACTTTTTTTATTTTCCTGATGTAAGGCGATAGTATTGATATGTGTCAGACTGTTTTTAAATCCGTTGTCTTAATTTTAGATTTTGGTTCTCAATATACACAATTGATTGCTAGACGAGTTCGTGAAATTGGTGTTTATTGTGAAATTGTTGACGCTCATGTTATGGAAAATGATGAATGTCTCAAGCATTTGAGTATTCAAGCCATTATTTTATCAGGTGGCCCTGAAAGTACTATAGCGCAACATGCGCCAACAGTGCCTGAATGGATCTTTCAAATCAATAAACCAATTTTAGGCGTATGTTATGGCATGCAGGTCATGGCGTTACGATTTGGTGGAAAAATCAGTCAAGGTGCTTTACATGAATTTGGTGAGGCAACATTAAAGCTAAAATCTGAATCTGCATTATGGGGCAATGAATCGTCTTTTCAGCCAAAAGAACATACCGTTTGGATGAGCCATGGAGATCAAATCATTGACATTCCAGAAGACTTTAAATTAATAGCGAGTACAGAAAATTGCCCATTTGCTGCAATTTCGCATCAATCAAAACCTTGGTATGGCTTGCAATTTCATCCTGAAGTAACGCATACCCTTGAAGGTATTCAATGGTTAACGCATTTTGTAGTCGATATTGCTGGTTGTGAAAAAAATTGGATGCCAGATTCAATTATTGCAAAGTTAATCGAACAAATTCGCAAAAAAGTCGGTTCATCTCAAGTATTATTAGGGTTATCTGGCGGTGTCGATTCCAGCGTATTAGCTGCATTATTACATCGAGCTATTGGTGATCAATTAGTGTGTGTTTTTGTTGATAATGGTTTGCTTCGTTTGCATGAAGCGGAGAACGTCTTATCGCAATTTAAAACACATATGGGGCTACGCGTTGTTCATGTGGATGCTTCAAACGCTTTCTTAGAGGCCTTAGAAGGTATATCAGATCCTGAATTAAAAAGAAAAGTGATCGGTCAACAATTTATTGATATTTTTGAACAGGAGGCTTTAAAATTAAAGCAAGTCACTTGGTTAGCACAAGGCACGATTTATCCAGATGTTATTGAATCAGCTGGCAGTCAGACAGGTAAAGCTCATGTGATTAAATCGCATCATAATGTAGGTGGTCTGCCAAGTCATATGACTTTAAACTTGATAGAACCTTTACGCCTGTTATTTAAGGATGAAGTTCGAAAAATAGGCCTTAAATTAAAATTACCAGATCATTTAGTTTATCGGCATCCCTTCCCAGGGCCTGGCTTAAGTGTTCGAATACTAGGCGAAGTAAAATATCAATATATCCTGTTATTACGCCAAGTAGATGCTATATTTATGGAAGAGTTACAAAAAGCAGATTTATATTATAAAGTGAATCAAGCTTTTGCTGTTTTCTTACCTATTAAATCAGTCGGTGTTGTCGGTGATGCTCGTTTATATAGTTATGTTGTCAGTCTGCGAGCAGTAGAAACCATTGATTTTATGACAGCACGCTGGGCGCATCTACCCTATGAATTTTTAAGTCGTGTTTCGTCACGAATCATGAATGAAGTGCATGACATTGCTCGCGTTACTTATGATATTTCCGATAAACCACCTGCAACCATTGAATGGGAATAGATTGAGCATGATGCCATCATGTTGAAGATTTTATGATCAACTATGGATGATTTTGATTGAATATGACGATCGAGTAGATTGATATCGATCTGATAATAACATTTTTATAACTTTAATAAACATACGTATTGTGTATCGAACACAGTACCTGTTATTTGACGAGGAGCAAAAGGACTGTGCTTGATTTTTCTGTGTATTTTAATTTGTGGACATTTATCCTGTTAATGATAGGAACACCTGGTCCTGCCAATATGTTAATGATGTCTACAGGGGCTATGTATGGCGCCCAAGCAGCTTTTAAACTATTAATGGGCTTAGTGATTAGCATGTTGATACTCAATACGCTTATTTCATTTGGTGTTGGCGCCTTATTGACCCAGCTCCCTATGTTAAAAATCATCTTATCCATTTTATCTGTTATATTTTTTAGTTATTTCCTGTTAAAAAATTGGAATGCTCAACCGAAACCTCACGCAGAAGCAAATCCTAAAGTGGGTTTTTATGCTGGTATTTTTGTTCATATTTTAAATCCTAAAGCATGGATTATGGTGACATTAGTCAATGCGCAGTTTATTTTTTATTTAGAGACTTTTTTTGAACGCTATGTTTTAGCACCGCTTAGTTTTGCTGTTGTGCAATGCTGTTTACATTCATTATGGGCTTTATTGGGTATCCTATTTAATAAAAAAATAGCCTCTAACTTATTCCTTAATCGTAGCTTAATTATCTTAACATTAGGCGTTGTTGTTTGGTCTTTTTTTCAATCAGGCCTTGAATGTTAATAAATGATCTAGAATACTGATTTTTTTATAAAAAAATATGATATGTTTCAATATATTGGTGGCCTATCCAGGGTTTTTTCTCAACCTGAAAATCATGTATATGTTGAGATCTTGGTCATAAGAAAGTCAGTGTCAAATCATTTTTGTGTTTGTTTTTTTTCAAAAATAATGAGGATATCAAGATATCTCTGGTAAAATGACAATAAAAAATGCCTTTTTTACAATGATGATATATTAGCTCTTCAAGAAGTTCTGCATGAAACAGCTATCAATATATTAAACTATCGAGCAAATCATAAAAGCATTCTAAAACTATACAGACATTTTCAATGCTGTGCTTTTTTTTGAAAGCGCTTGATATTAACACACTTTATAAGAGATTCTTGTTATGAAAAAATATATCAGTTTCATTGTCTACTTCTTGTTTTTTCATCTAATGATTCAAGCTACAACAGTGCACGCAGGTGGAGAAGATAAGGTAGTATGGGTCATGACTCCATCACCAAAAGCAATCATCTGTAAATATATAGAAGCTGCTGATTTATGCATAAAAGCAATGCTCAACAGCGCGATATCTTTAATTCAATTTTTGAAATAGCTCAAAAAAGAAAGGAAATATTTGTAAACTATTTTTCACTGTACTTTCCGAAATATATTCTGAGTGCATTTGGCTCGAATCAATTAGAGAAAATTAATATAGAATTTTTACAAGATTTTTTACACTATACTTACGAACACTCTAGCGAAGAGTACTTAAAAGCAATTATACCGATTATGCGGGAAATTGGATCAAAAGAAATCAAACAAGATGCAACTTTATATCCGATTATCTCATGCTTTATCGAGGTTGGTATGTTGCCGATGCATGTTGAATGTTTTACAAATAAAATGCAAGCATTAGTTAACAGATTCTTATTTGAACAGAAGGTCAAACCTTTAAACGATTTACGAAAACTGCTGGCAGTATCTCAATGCCAGATACGAGTACTTGTTGAAGATATAAAAAAATAATAATCTTTTAAATTGAATGAAAGCTGCAATATCCTATAGACCTTATTTAAAAAAACTGGTGATTAAAACAAGATAAAACATAACAGCCTATTCGGTTGAATGGGCCTTAGAGACTGTCACGCAGTGTACTTTTATATCAATATAGGCTATATAGTATTTAAAGACAAAAATCGATAAGGCTTATTCTTTATTATGGATTCTATAAAAGCACAGCCTACACAAAAAAAAATATTAAAAAATGACAGACAATCAACACATTTTAATAAAAAAATTAAAATAGTTAAACCTAAAAACTATATTAACAATCAAGTCATGAAATATATTGTATCGAAAATAAAATCTTTATTTTCACGTGTAATGAATATATTTGTAACATCTACGGTAGACACTAAGCAATCATTGAAGCATGTCGTATCTAAAAAGATAACGTCTTCATCTGTATTCGAAAATCAAGAAGTAATATTAGAAAAAGAAAGAGAGATTTTAGAGAAACGATATACTACTGACGTGCCAGGATCTCCGCCATTTCGTTTATCAGACGACTTGTCATTCAATATTCGTTCATCAGATCATATTATTTGCTCTAAAATGACAAATCAGAACATTACTTTTACAGGCTACCCAGACTGTCAACAAGTTTTGAAAGCAGGCGCTGCCTCAGAAGAAGAAAAAGCAAATAATTTCCGCCCTATTATTGACGCCAAAACGAATAGGCCTGTTATAGGGGGGTATTCGGAGATCCATTATATATTAATACGATTACATATCAAATCTTCTCACGAGAAAATGTTAGCAGTTTTAAAAACGAAATTATTTTTACAACGAACGGAGAGGGTTCTTCTGATTTGTGTCGATGGGAGCTAGTGGCTAGCAGCTCTAAGGTTGCAAAATGATTTTTTTTAACAATGATCTTCAGTTTTAAATCGATTTAAGGTAATGGACTGATTGTTTCAGAGTTGACGGATTCATTATCAAATAGGAGTCATGCTTATGACACCATATTTTTTACCAGAAACGGTGAAAAAAACATTATGTCAAGTGACGACTGTATGGAATCAGGATTTTTCTTTAGAGCAGCAGCAATATTTAATGTACTATGATTTACCTATTTTGAATAAAGGTCAACATATTTTAGGTAAATTACAATATGATGAATTAGATGTTGCTGTTCAAGCTTGGAAACCATGCCAATCTAAAAAAACGATATTTTTAATACATGGTTATAGTGATCATATGGGATTATATGCAAATATTATCCGATTTTTTCTTGATCAACAATACTGTGTGATTGCATTTGATTTGCCTGGGCATGGATTATCGACTGGCCAACCAGGCTATATTCAAAATTTTTCATCTTATGCCAGTATTTTAGAAGATTGCTTGCAATGGGTTATAGAATGTGAGGTACCAACACCTTATGTTATATATGGCAATAGTACAGGTGCTTCTGCTGTTATTGATAGCATCGGTATGAATCAACTCCAAAGTAGATACCCTATTGAAGCCTTACTGTTTGCAGCACCTTTGGTTCGTCTTAATCATTGGTTTTTGATACGTTGTGCTCGTTATATTATTGGACTATTTACTCAGACAATAAAAAAAAAGATCACGAAAGTGTCTAATAGGCAATATCTTTGTCAAGATCCACTTCGTTTTCATAGAATGCCTTTGAGTTGGTTGGATGCTTTATATCACTGGGAAAATAAAATAAAAAAATCTCAATTTATGAATAACCTACCTGTTTTAGTCATTCAAGGTACAGCTGATAAGCGCGTCAATTGGCGATATAATATTCATTTTTTATCAAAATATTTTGCCTGTTTACAGATCTTGTATTTAGAAAATGAAACGCATTTATTGCATTTTTCTTCTCATGAAGTGAAAAAAAAATATTTATCTGCCATTATTGACTGGTTAAATCAAAATTACGAGAAAGACTGATCTACTTCTGTGTTTTTTTTTGTTAAAATAGCACGATATTTGTGATGCTTGTAAAGACATTAATCAGTAATTGCAATGAAAGATAGAGGGACCCTCCCTCATGATAGTCAACTCGATTTAAGGTGTGTGTATGCGACCTAGTGGACGACAATTAGATGAATTAAGACCGATTCATATTAAACGAAATTACACTAAACATCCAGAAGGATCTGTTTGGATAGAATTTGGTGATACCAAGGTGCTTTGTACCGCCAGTGTCGAAAAAAATGTTCCACGATGGTTAAAAGGAACTGGCCAAGGTTGGATTACAGCTGAATATGGTATGTTGCCGCGCGCTACAAATGATAGAAATGTGCGAGAATCGATGCGAGGCAAGCAAAATGGGCGTACATTAGAAATACAGCGTTTAATTAGTCGTTCTTTGCGTGCAATGGTTGACCTTAGATTGCTGAATGATTATACGATCACAATTGACTGTGATGTGATTCAAGCTGATGGAGGAACACGAACAGTAGCCATTAATGGCGGTTGTATTGCTTTGATTGATTGTCTTGCGCATATGCAAAAAAAGAAAATGCTGAAATCAAACCCAATGAAACAATTTATTGCTTCTGTATCAGTTGGCGTCTATAACGAACAAATTATTACTGATTTAGATTATTTTGAAGACTCGAATGCTGAAACAGATATGAATGTCGTGATGACAGAGTCAGGTGGTTTTGTTGAAATTCAAGGAACAGCTGAGAAAGCGCAGTGTTTTTCTCAAGAACAAATGCTCAGTATGATGACATTAGCGAAGCAAAGTATTGAATCTATTATAGTAGAACAAAAAAAAATATTAGCAGTGACAGAATAAATGGTTGTATATGACAGGCATCATGCTGTATTGATACGGTGTGATGCGATAGCTATTGTCAAATAAGTGCATCAGCCTGAATGAAGATGATGATGTTCTCTATATTTTGAAAAATAACGCATGCATTATGAGCAATATCATACAAGTATTATGGATATCCTGAAATCTTTGCACTGCACCCTTAGAGAAGGCAAAATAAAAATCAAGATGATGTGTTATTGAATCTGTCATAGCATACATTACCATGACATTCGAGCGCTTGTTTTTTTTTAAAGGCCTGTTATGATGATATCCGATAGTGATAGATTTAGGATTATATCAACAATATAGCTTATGAAAAAAGAATATTTAATCGATATAAAGCGCATTGATGCCGTTTTACCACAAACACAATGTCAGCAATGCGGATATCATGGCTGTCTGCCTTATGCAGAAGCGATTGTATTGAAAAATGAATCGATTCAATTATGTCGCCCTGGTGGAAAACCTGTCATGGAGACATTGTCTCAATTATTGAATCAACCGATGACTGCGAATGCTGATAGACAGCCAGCTGATATACCGCATCGTGTTGAAATTCGAGAAGAAGACTGTATCGGTTGCACAAAATGTATTCAAGCCTGCCCAATGGATGCGATTGTTGGCGCTGTTAAACAAATGCATACCGTGATTGCGTCATCGTGTACAGGATGCGATTTGTGTATTGCGCCTTGCCCAACAGACTGTATCGATATCATCCCTTTAATGCCGAATATGCCCCAAGTTAAGCCTGTTTCATTGCAATATGCTGAAAACAGAACCCATTATACACAACGTGTTGCGCGACACAATAGAGCTGTAGCCCCGAAGCAAATTGTGAAAAAAAAATCGACGATGATGGTTGTAACGCAAAATAAACAATCAAACGCAATGTTAGTGCAACAAGCGATGCATCATCGGTATCAAAAATTAAATCAATTATTTTTACACGAAAGAGATCCAGATAAGAAAGCTGACTATAAAGAACAACTGATTAATTTATATGGTAAACTTGAAAAAAAAGAACCGCCAAAAACACATAATATGCTGCAATCTGGTTTGCAATCTACGATTCAATTAGCTTTATATAGACAATCATTAAAAAAATTGCTTCAACAAAAAACTGATCAAGAGTCTAACCTGAAAAGAGAAACGATGATTCAGCAATTGCAGGATAAAATAGCACAATTAATGCATGAAAAATCTACAGATCAACATGAACCGTTATGATACCAGATCAAATCACTTTGCATACATTAGACAATGTTTTAGTGTTAACTTATGCGTTACCTACAGGATGTCAAATCTATCGTTTGCCTGGTGAGTATTTACGTGTACATACGCCGTCATCGGAAGCGCGAACACAAGATGCTCCCATTGCAGGGAAACAGTTTGTCCGATTATTATCTTTAGAGCCAGTAGGGCATTACGCTTTAAAATTAATTTTTAATGATCACCATGACACCGGGTTGTATACTTTCGAGTATTTATATGATTTAAGTCGACATCAATCACATTATTGGGCTCTTTATATAGCAGCATTACATGAATATGAATTGTTGCGAGATCCAAGTCACACTTTAATTCGTATGACTTCTTTAGAGTAAATAGTCTGTATTTTTAATTATGAGTCAATAGAATATGCAGCATGATCATTCAAATTCAACAACAGATTTTGGTTTTGAAAACATTCCTTGGGATGAAAAAGAAAATCGAGTCAAGCGTGTTTTTCAATCTGTTGCATCTCAATATGATGTTATGAATGATGTGATGTCTTTCGGGATTCATCGTTTATGGAAAAAAGCACTGATTGCACGGAGTGCTGTTCGAACAGGTCAGTCGGTACTTGATGTTGCAGGCGGAACAGGTGATATCAGTATTAGTTTAGCCAAATTAGTAGGTCGAACAGGGGTTTGCGTTGTTTTAGATATTAATGAGGCTATGTTGCAATTAGGGCGTCAAAAATTATTAGATCAAGGGTTATGTTATGCTGACTATGTGCAGGGTAACGCTGAAGCATTACCTTTTAAATCAAATACTTTTCAATGTGTTACGATCGCTTTTGGTTTGAGAAATGTGACGGATAAATCAGCTGCTTTGCGATCCATGTATCGCGTATTGAAACCAGGAGGGCGATTATTGATTTTGGAGTTTTCTAAAGTAACTCATCCTATTTTTAGAAAAGGTTATGATTTTTATTCCTTTTCTATTTTACCTAAATTAGGACAATGGATTGCAAATGATGCAGAGAGTTATCGATATTTAGCTGAATCTATTCGCATGCATCCAGATCAAGAAACGCTTAAATTAATGATGTTAGACGCTGGTTTCGATGCAGTAACTTATTATCCAATGACAGCTGGAGTTGTCACATTACACTGTGGCATGAAATACTAAAGACGCTTTAATTTGTGCTCTTTTATGAAGTAGTTTATACTGCTGACGCTTGAATGAAGACGACAAAGCATGATGATGTCGTCTCTTGTGTATTCAGTGACAAGCTTGGTCTGTATCAAGCTGTTTTTATCAGTAAGGTTACTTCGCATGACGAAATACTTTCGTTTCATGACTATTTTAAGCGCGATATCATATTATCGACTCGATACCTTGATTCCAAAAACATACTGGCCTCGTTTTCTGTTTATCGGATTACGTCCTTTCTTTATGCGTAAACCGAAACAGTCTGAAGCGGTTCGTTTGCGATTAGCATTAGAAAAACTAGGTCCTGTTTTTATTAAATTGGGCCAACAAATTTCAACCAGACCTGATTTGATTCCGCATGAAATAGCACAAGAATTAGCTAAACTTCAAGATCAAGCACCCCCATTTTCATCTGAATTAGCCATTCAAATTATTGAAAATACATTCAAAAAACCGATTACTTGTTTATTTAAAACATTTCATGAACAACCTCTAGCAGCCGCTTCAGTCGCTCAAGTGCATGAAGCTTATTTACCTACTGGCGAACATGTTGTTGTCAAAATCATTCGACCTGATATTACACGTATTATTCAGCAAGATATTGCGTTGCTTTATCAGCTAGCTAAAATATTAAATATTTTGATACC
Organism: Endozoicomonadaceae bacterium; assembly: GCA_015163815.1. GTDB lineage: Bacteria > Pseudomonadota > Gammaproteobacteria > Pseudomonadales > Endozoicomonadaceae > JAAOIJ01. Next base: position 8,132 of record JAAOIJ010000137.1, on the reverse strand, counting down.
GGATATCCGACGATTAAGATTATTGGAAGTGATTGATGATTATAAAAAAAAAATATTAGATGAATTGGATTTAAACCGAGAAGCAGCGAGCGCTTCTCAATTACGTCGTAATTTTAAAGCGTCTAATATACTATATGTGCCTAAAATATATTGGCCTTATTGTGATGAAAAAGTCATGGTTTTAGAATATATCCGAGGTGTCCCTATTCATCATCGAGAGGAATTAATTCGACAAGGTGTGAATGTGAAAAAATTAGCAGAAGCTGCTGTTTTAGTCTTTTTTAAACAAGTTTTTCATGATAATTTTTTTCATGCAGATATGCATCCTGGGAATATTTTTGTGAATATTGATAATCCGAAAACACCTTATTTTATTGCTATTGATTTTGGTATCATGGGCTCTTTATCTATCGAAGATCAAAGTTATTTAGCCAGGAATTTATTAGCATTTTTTCATCAAGATTATAAAAAAGTAGCTGAATTACATATTAGCTCAGGTTGGGTTGATTCAGAGACAACTGTTTATGCCTTAGAATCTGAAATTCGTATGATTTGTGAGCGAACATTTGGTTGTGCTTTAGGTGATATTTCATTAGCAGGGCTATTAGTTGGATTATTTAAAGCAGCAAAGCGATTTGATATGTCTATTCAACCTCAGTTAATTTTATTAGAAAAAACATTATTAAATATTGAAGGCATTGGGCGCCAGCTGTATCCACAATTAAACTTATGGGAAACAGCTAAGCCATTTTTAGAGGAATGGATTCGTCAGCGTGTCTCACCTTGGCCTGTTGTTAAGCGAATCAATTCGAAAATGCCTGATTGGATTGAAAGTTTGCCGATTTCAATCCACCACGCAATACGAAAAATAATCACTCCGACTTATTCGACTTCAAAAAAACAAAAAAATGGCTATTTCAAGACGATAGGTATTTGTTGCGTTATGATTGGTTTATTGAGCCAATATTCAATGATAGCCCATCATATACCATTTGATTTAAGTTGGATTTTGGTAGCAATAGGTGTGCTATTATATATCAAACCGTTTGATTCTTAGGAGTAGTTTATGGCATCTTGCTTATTTTGTCAGATTAATAATCGAGTTATACCAGCAGATATTGTCTATGAAGATGATGCGTGTTTAGTTTTTAAAGATATTCATCCAAAAGCCAAAGTGCATTTATTATTAATTCCTAAAAAACATATTGAACATGTGTTAGATTTACAAAGAGAAGATGCTGCTTTAATGGGGCATATGTTATACTGTATTCAAGATATTGCTAAAGTCCAACCTGAATTACAAGAAGGGTTTAGAATGATTACGAATACTGGTTCAAATGCAGGACAAGAAGTATATCATTTACATTTTCATATCTTAGCTAATTAAGAAAAGCATATTAGAGCTATCGATCTTCAATCAGCAAATAGACAGTAGTGAGGCAAACAGCATGGGCTTAGGTGGTATTAGTATTTGGCAATTATTAATCATTTTTTTGATTATTGTCATGCTATTTGGAACACGTCGATTAAAACAATTAGGGCGTGATTTAGGAGATGCGGTCTATGGGTTTAAGCAAAAAATGCAACAAAATGAATCAGTTGACTTGCAACATGATTCAGTTGAAAAAAAAACAATACAACGCGATTCAACTTCGGATTTAACTTAGGATGATGTTTGGTGTTGGGTTTTTTGAAGTATTGCTTATTCTTGTGATTGGCATGCTCGTTTTGAGTCCAGATCGATTTCCTGAATTGATTAAATGGATCATGATTACAATGCATCGAATAAAGCGATTTTGGCGAAATATTTGCGCAGAAGTAGAAAGTACTGTTGATATAGTCGATGTGAAGCAAACGTTATATAATGATGATGTGATGAATCATTTAAAAAAAGAAGAAAATCAACAGTCTAGTAGTATAAAACAAGCTAAAATAAGCGACCCATCTAGTGAATCAAAATAAACATCCTGTTTTATTACAAATTGCTGAATTAAGAAAATGCTTATTACGCAGTGTATTTGTCATGATGTTGGTTTTTTTTGCCTTAATCCCTTTTTCTAATGTGTGGTATTGTTTATTAGCCGATCCTTTGCAGTCTCTTTTACCTGATTCAGTGAATATGATCGCCACGGAAGTGGCGTCCCCATTTTGGGTTCCTTTTAAATTAACTTTTTTTTTAACAATACTTGTGACGTTACCATTTTGGTTATATCAATTGTGGATTTTTTTGGTCCCAGGGTTATATTCTCGAGAAAAAAAGCTCATTTTTCCTGTTTTATTTTTGAGTGTGATCTTGTTTGTAATGGGTATGTTGTTTGCGTACTTTGTTGTTTTTCCTATTTTATTTCAATTTTTTATTCAAGCGGCCCCAGATAATATTCAAGTGATGACAGATATTAGTCAATATTTAGATTTTGTCTTGGCATTATTTTTTGCATTTGGTGTGGCATTTGAAACGCCGATTTTGACTGTGCTGCTCATTAAAACGCAAGTTTTAACGCTAGAAGCGTTAAAACAACAAAGACCTTATGTGATCTTGGGTTGTTTTATTATTGGTATGTTGTTAACGCCGCCCGATGTTTTTTCTCAGACGTTATTGGCTGTTCCGATGTGGATATTATTTGAAATAGGGCTATGGATCGCAGGATTTTTAGAAAAAAGAACAATGCGTAGAAAACAATAAATCCTGCAAGCCAAATGATAGTCAAAATTAACGTTTTGAAAACTGAGCTGCGCGTCGAGCTTTATGTAAGCCAACTTTTTTACGTTCAACCATGCGCGCATCACGAGTGACATAACCGGCTCTTCGTAATACGGGTCGTAAATCTTCATCTTGCTTAATTAAAGCGCGCGTAATGCCATGCCGAATCGCACCAGCTTGACCGGAGCCTCCGCCGCCTTTGACTGTTATTTTTAAGTCAAAATGTTTTGTCATTTCCACAAGTTCTAATGGCTGCATGACAACCATTTGAGCGGTTTCTCTACCAAAATAATCTTGTAATGTTTTTCCGTTAACAGAAATATTACCGGTTCCTTTTCGTAAAAAAACTCGAGCAGTAGAAGTTTTTCGACGACCTGTTCCGTATTTGTAATCTATTTTCATTGTTAATTAGGTCTCTTAAATATCGAGTGTTTTTGGTTGTTGTGCAGCATGAGGATGTATTTCACCTGTATAGATTTTCAATTTTTGAAGCATGGCTCTCCCTAATGAATTTCTAGGCATCATGCCTTTGACTGCTAATTCAAGAACTTGAGTTGGTTTATAATCGATTAGCTTTTGAAAGCTAATCGTTTTTAAGCCACCAGGATAGCCAGTATGACGATAATATAGTTTATCTTCACGTTTTCTGCCTGTCACTCTAATCTTTTCTGCGTTGATGACAACGATATAATCACCTGTATCACAGTGAGGCGTATATTCTGGTTTATGTTTGCCTTTGAGACGAGTTGCGATTTCAGTTGCAACTCTTCCCAATACTTTGCCGTCTGCATTAATCACGAACCAGTTCCGCTTAATGCTATCAGCATTTGCTGTAAAAGTACTCATAGTTAATCTCAGTGCTAATAATAACAGTTAACTGGATAATAAATATGCTGATAACCTGTGTTGGGTCAACAGTCGAATCAGGCATGCTTAAAAATTATATATCCTTAATAGATAGAACGACTGATCGTATTATAACGGTTTTACAGATAAAAAAAACTATTTTTTAAGATTTATTATATTGTTACATTCTTGATAGATTTTTTTTCTATGTGATATGGGTTGTTATTGCCCTGCAATTGTCATATGATCGATCAAAATAGAGCCGGTTTGTACGCTATGCCGTTTATCAAGATCGTTTCCAATGCTTGTAATGTTTTGAAACATCTCTTGTAATGTTGAAGCAATTGTAATTTCCGTGACAGGATGTTGTATCTCACCTTTTTCAATCCAGAATCCTGCTGCACCTCTTGAGTAGTCTCCCGTGATTAAATTGATACTACTGCCCATCAGCTCAGTCACTAATAAACCGGTGTCCATTTCTTGCATTAAATCGATTAAGCTATTTTTATTATGTGTGATTTTAATGTTTCTGGCCCCACCTGCATTGGCTGTGCTAGGTAAATTAAGTTTTCGGCCTGAGTAAACATTCAGTAAATATGAGGATAAAATGCCTTGATTAACAAAGTTTTTCTTGTTTGTTTGTAATCCGTCTTCATCAAAGCTGTTTGAAGCAAGCCCTTGTAATTCATAAGGATTTTCAGTTATATCTATCCAGCTAGGGAAAATAGGTTGATTAATTTTATGATTTAAAAATGAAGCGTTTTGATATAGCGCACTACCACTGATTGCACTAAATAAATGGCTGATCAAACTAGGAGCAATATCAGATTGAAATAATACAGGAAAAATACCTGTTTTTATTTTTTTTGCATGTAAACGCGCTAACGTGCGTTCAGCTGCTTTTTGACCAATAGCACTCATTGTTTCAAGTTGCTCTGCATGACGAGCCAGGCTATACCAGTAATCTTGTTGCATTTCGTCATCTTTTTTTGCTAATAAGGCGCAACTAACGCTATGTCTAGAGGATCGGCGAGTTCCTAGAAAGCCGTGGCTATTTGCATAGACACTTAAACCTTGATAAGTGTCGACAGTAGCGCCATCTGAATTCACTAATAAAGGACTGCAATCTAAACCGGCTTGCTCGCATTCTGAGGCTAATTCAACGGCTTGTTTATGATCTAAATTCCAGGGATGATAGAGGTCTAAATCAAGGAATTGAGTTGCCATTTTGTTTTTCTCAGCTAAACCAGCACAGGGATCTTCTTGTGTGTATTGTGCAATATTTTTTGCAGCTTCTAACGTTTGATCGATAGTTTTCATGGATAGATCTGATGTGTTCGCATGCCCTATTTTTTGACCATTATAGGCGACAATACTGATGCTTTGATCCTTATTAGATTCGAGTGTTTCAAGTTGCCCTAATCGGACTGTTGTTGAAGACCCTAAATTAAAACTTAATTGTATTTCACATGCTGTTAGTGATAGTGATTTTATTTTGTGTAGAATATGTTGCGCAATATCTGTGAATTTTTTTTGTATTTCATCCAGATTTTGATCAGGGATCTCGGATTGATTCATGCGTTAATTCCTTAAGCTGATTGGCGCTCTGTCGTGATTAATCCATGTAAACTGATTGATATTTTACATGAAGTCTTGAAGTGAGTATACAGTTATTGATCATGCAAAAGTATGATTATTGTGATGTTGTTTGGATGCATTGAGATGATTCGTTTATTTTAATTTTGATCCAATGCATTGGATTAGCTGTGTGGCTAGTATTTTTTTATCTGTCATTGGAAAGACTTGACGTTGATCTTGATAGAACACTTCAACAGCATTGGTATCACTATAAAATCCATGATGAGGTTGAGCGACTAAATTAGCAATGATCATATCTAATTTTTTGTGCGCTAATTTTGCTTGAGCATTTGGAATCAATTGCTCTGTTTCAGCAGAGAATCCTACAGTATAAGGTCTGTTTTTCTTTAAGATAGCAACAGTTTTTATAATATCTAATGTTTGCGTCAATTCAAGAGGTTGAACGGAGCAATCTGAATGATATGATTTTTTCATTTTTTTTGGAGAAGCTTGCGAAGGACGGTAATCAGAAACGGCAGCAGCACCAATAAAAAGATGATAAGTCGTCTGTTGTAATGCATGGATAACAGCATCATACATTTGCTGAGCTTGGATAATATTAATGCGGTTAATATTAGCGTGATAGACATCTAAATGAACAGGTCCTGTGATTAATGTCACATCGGCACCAGTCATTGCTGCAGCTTCAGCCAGTGCAAAACCCATTTTTCCAGAGCTATGATTTGTGATATAGCGTACAGGATCGATAGGTTCTTGTGTCGGCCCTGCGGTAATGAGTACTTTTTTTTGATATAAGATATCTGAGGAGAAAACTTGATTTAAATGATTGAATAATACTTCAGGTTCTAATAGTCGACCTAAGCCGTTATCACCGCAAGCTTGCTCACCGGTATCAGGTCCCCAAATAGTTATATGATGTTTTTTTAATTTTTTGATATTATCTTGCATGAAAGCATTAGACCACATGACTTGATTCATGGCGGGTGCAATATAAATAGGTGCTTTTGTTGCTAAACAGAGTGTGAGCAATAAATGATGAGCTTGTCCTTGCGCTATATTTGAAATAAAATTGGCACTAGCTGGTGCGATGAGAATGCATTCAGCCCATCGAGCTAATTCGATATGCCCCATAGCGGCTTCAGCTTGCAGATCCATAAGATGAACGTGCACAGGGTAGCCTGATAGTGCTTGTAGCGTCATAGGCGAGATAAAATGACAAGCATTGGGTGTCATGACCACGCGAACAATAGCTTGTGCTTTTTTTAATTTGCGAACTAATTCTGCAGCTTTATAGGCTGATACACCACCTGTAACACCGAGTATAATCCGTTTTTTAGCGATAAATAGCATGATGACTTCTCAACATAATACGACATATTTTCATTGCTTATTGTATGACAACGCCTAAACCATGAAGCGTATTGTATTCTACGCTGATTTGATTGGAAATAGGCACAACAATATCATTTTTTTGATTCATCGCTTATCGCAGATCGATGCTGCAATCTAGAGAATCCAGCGTATGATTCATTTGGATGCCTTCATTGTGTTCATGCTAGATTGATTGTTGATGATGACTTTTCTTTGAATTAAATTCAGCAATAATGAGGCTAGCATTAAAAATACTGGAAGAGGTGATACCTTTCAATTTGCGATGATCATGCAAAGGCACTGAATATAGCGCTATGGATTAATCGTTTTGAGATAGAAATAATAAAAATATCATGTTATAATCCAAAAATTTGATTCCGTGTCTTTAAGTAAAGTTGATTCTGTTGTTGGCCTATAAATAAGAAACGTGGCCTTTTCTCTTATATCATCCATAGCGCTGAATCAACTGAGTCACGTATATGTTATGATAAAATCAATATGATTGTTATCATAGTATATTGCGTATTTTTAAATTAAAAAATGAAGAGGCTTTATCAAATGTCTAAAGTGTGCCAAGTGACTGGGAAGGCCCCTCGTGCCGGTAATAACGTTTCTCATGCCAATAATAGAACACGCCGCCGCTTTTTACCAAATTTACATGTTCATCGTTTTTGGTTGGAAAAAGAAAATAGGTTTGTCAAATTAAAGCTATCATCAAAAGGGATTCGTATCATTGATAAGCAAGGCCTGGAAGCAGTATTAGCTGAAATGAAGAAAAAAGGTATTAAAATTTAATTTACTTGATAAATGGAGTGATAACTGATGGCAAAGAAAACAAGTCGTGAAAAAATTCGATTAGTTTCTAGTGCAGGCACAGGACATTTTTATACAACGGATAAAAACAAGAGAAATACACCCGATAAACTTGTTTTTAAAAAGTATGATCCTGTTATTAGAAAGCATGTTGACTATAAAGAAGCAAAAATCAAATAATGATTCAAGGCTATATTGAAATCATCTGAAAGCTATCTCTAGTGATGAGCCTGTTCAGATAACTTTAATTCATATTTTAGCAAGAACATCTCTCTAAAGTGATTGAAAATAAAATGTTATTTTTAGACCTTGTCTGCAGCTTAAAGACGAGATTGAAATGAAGATACAACCGAATGAATGCATTAGTATTTGAAAAATAAAATTTAACATCATAACAGATCAATAATCCAAAAAACACTGAATGAAAGACTTAAAAAAGCATGAAAAAATGAAACACCTCATGACATCATCCAAAGGCTATAAAAATATTTTTATATATCTTTTCGCTATTGAATAGTCTGTATGTCGGACTTGTTATATGGTGCCTTCTCAAGTATGAAGTGTCACAGTAAGACATTTTCTATAGCCAAAAAAAGCAGTCAAATGCTAATAATTCATGTAACTTCTTTTTATCAACAAAAAAAAAGGAGCATTATATGGCTTATCAACACTTGACTGCAGAAGAAAGATCTCAAAGTGATATCTTATTATCAAAGCATAATTCTATTAATGCTATAGGAAGCGCATTGAGGGCCTATTTTTTTCTAAATTTTACCAAACGACTAGAGTCCACTGGCAATGG